>NZ_JBFUJB010000024.1:0-200308 GCF_056401575.1 Rhodococcus sp. P4_E4
AACAGGTCCTTCTTCACGGACTTCGGGATGTCGAACTGCTTCCAGAAGGACTTCGGCGGGATGACGATGGCGTCACAGAGAATGCGCATGACGATCGGGAACAGCAGCGAGAGGACGAACCGGTTCGGGCGTGACATCAGCGGGATGCGACGGCTCAGAAGCTTGTGCGCGAACGAGATGTGACGCGCTTCCTCGGCTACGTGGATGGCCATGACCGACTGCATGATCGGGTGGATCTGGCCGCCGGCGCGCAGGATGCTCTTCTGAATGTGGTCGATCGGCTCTTCACCGGCGAGGACACCGACGAAGAACAGTTCGGGGAACGGACCCGCAGCGAGGGGGATGAAGGGTGCAAGCATCTTCATCGGACGGCTCATGCCGGGAGCGTCGGCACCGATGCGGTTGACCATCTCCTGGAACATCATCGTGTGGTTGCACTCTTCGACCGACTCGTGCGTGCAGTAGCGCGCCTCGGCCGAATCGTTGGGCAGCGAGAAGACGTACTGCATCATGCCGCGGATCAGAATGTTCTCGAACTGGAGACCGACCTTCGCGACATTGGCCTGGCGCCACATGCCGATTTCGATCTGCCTGGCCTCGGACTGCGACTGGTACCAGGGGTGAGCACCCAGCGGGTCTGTCTCGGCCGGGAGGATCCAGCGGCGATCGTTCGGGACGACGGCAAACTCGGGGGAGTCCCAGTCGATGTCGAGGTACGGGTCGAAGTGCTTGTGCACCGAGCCCTCGGACAGGAGTCGAAGCGTCTCGTTGTACGAGTCGTCGGATGCTTCTCCGCGCTTGTCGAGCGGCGATGTGAGCGTCATGGCGTCTCCTCTTCGTTTCGGTCACCGCTGGTATTTCTCGCGGTGTTCGGTGGAATCGAGGGCCGGTTGTGTGATCGCTGGCACTCGGTCTGGGTTTAATGTAACCCGAGGTATCAGGAAAAGCTAGTGGCAGATACTCCTGGATCTCGACGAATTCTTGACACGGTCGAAACGGCGCCATAACTTACTTTTGAGTAATTTCCGCGGTGCGCTCGAAGTTGGCTGTTCAGGGATGGGTTCGCACCGAAACGCACGCGAAGATCGAACCGAGGCCGATGTGATCAGAACGCTGCTCAGCAATATTGCCTTGAGTCCGCCGACGCGTCTGCGCTCTCTTGTTCCGTCACGCGGTGTCACGCTCTCCGACAAGACGATCGTTCTGACAGGAGCTTCCTCGGGGATCGGCGAGGCGACAGCTCATCTCTTGGCTCGTCGGGGAGCCGAGATGATCCTGGTCGCGCGCGGTCAGGAAAACCTCGAACACGTACGGGACGAGATCCACCGCAGGGGAGGGTGGGCGCACATCGTGCCTGCGGACCTCTCCCGCGGTGAAGCCGTCGACGAACTCGCGGAGACGATCGCGGATCGATTCGGGTCGGTCGACATCCTCGTCAACAATGCGGGTCGCTCGATCCGGCGTACCGCGTTGGATTCGGTCGACCGATTCCACGACTACGAGCGCACCATGGCACTCAACTACTTCGGACCTACACGACTGACGTTGCGTCTGCTGCCCGCGATGCTCGAGGCGAAGTCCGGACACATCATCAACGTCGGAACCTGGGGAGTCACTGCCGGCGTGATGCCGAGGTTCAGTGCCTACCACGCGTCGAAGTCTGCTCTCAGTGCCTTCGGCCGAAGCCTCGGCGCGGAATGTCACGGCACCGGTGTCGATGTCACCACAGTGCAATTCCCACTCATACGAACACCGATGATCGCGCCGACGGCGGATTACGTGAGCCAGCCGGCGCTGACGGCCGATCAAGCTGCATCGTGGATCTTGCGGGCGATCAATACGCGTCCCGTCGAGCTGTATCCGCGGTACGCGGGGCTGTTACGAGCGATTGACGTTGTATCCCCTTCTGTCACTGACGCTCTCGTGCGAAGGGCCGGGATCTGAGGGGCTGGGATCTGAGGGGCTGGGATCTGAGGGGCTGGGATTTGAGGGGTTGGGATCTGACCAGAAACGTGCACCAGCACCGGGGCATGGTTCGTCCCCGGTGCTGATGTATTCGATTTTCGCGATTCACGCCGCTGTGGGTGGGCTGTTCCCGCCGATCGGCTGTTGATACGGATCGATCGACATCGGTGGATAGAACACCGACTTCCGATCCGGACCGATCTCCACCCGCCACTCCGTGTGGTGCATCGTCCGATGATGATGGCCGCACAACAAGATCAGATTGTCGAGATCTGTTGGGCCACCATCATTCCAGTGAACAATATGATGAGCATCGCACCACCCCGACGGCGTCCCACACCCCGGAAACGCGCACCCACCATCACGAACCGCCAACGCCCGCCGCTGCGGAACCGTCGCCGTTCTCGCTTCCTTACCGCAGTCGAGCGGAACACCATTCTCATCCAACAAGATCCGCGTCACGGTGCAGTCGCACGCCAGCATCCGGGCAGTGTCGATACTGATCGGGCCCACCCAATCCGTCCACGCGAATCCCAGCTCCTCGGTGGACGGCAACAGGTCTTTCAACGCCTGCAGGTCCGTCATGTCTTTCGCGGACGCGGTGACCGTGATGTGTGGTTTCACGCCGCCCTCGATCGGACCCAACCCCGCCCGCTCATACCGGCGCAACAACTCGCAAAACCCGTCCGCACGCCGTAATGCCGGAGTACGCGTGTCCTTGACACCGTCCTTCTCCGGCGTCGGCGCCGACAAACTCGACAACAACGTGATCAGACGGGCCCCGTTGACCGCATCCAGATCACCCTTCACAGTCACTCTGCCGTACAAGCCTTTCGAGGCGTAGAACTCGTTACGTTCGGAATCCTCGCCGACCGGGACCCCGTCCTCCCGTTTTCCGTACTGCTTCTCGATCCGCCGGATCGCCGCCCGCACCGCATCACAATCCGCGATGTTCTTCGACGCCAACCGAAGCAGAATCCCGCGGGCCTTGTCCACATCCGCCAGGGTCATGTTCTTCGGCGGATGCTGACAAAACGACGCCACCTGCCGGGCCTTCAACGCATCAACATCACCCCGGTGAAACGCATCGCCCACAACAGGTTCGAGCATCAACAACCGCGCCAAACCGACCAGCAGACTGCACTCACCGATCTCCAGATTCGTCGAACCGTGCAACCACTGCGCGATCGACCGAAAACCCTTCCCGCCGAGAACCTCACGGGAAAACATCTCCACGATCAGCAACACCATCCGCGACTGCAACTCGTGCCGGGCGCGCACCAGATCCAGAACCTCACCCTTGAGGCCCTCACCATCCAGCTGCCATGCTTCCCGACTGTTCATACCGAAAGTTTAATCGAACAAAGTTTCGAACACAAGAGATTGTTGATCGAAAATTGCTGCTATCAAATCGATTTCGACATTTCGGACATTCGGTTATAGGCGGGTCGCCGACGTAGTCCACGTGCGCCGACGAGTGCGAGCGCCACCATCAACCCGGAGCGTAACAGCATCACGTCGGAATTGTCTGAGCCCCAGCACATTGTGTAATCGGCGTCGATCATGTTGCCGCCTGTCCCCGGCAAGCGCATGGGTCCAGCCGAGCACCAGGCCCAGGAGTGTCATCGCCAGCGTAATGGGAACGAAGACCACCAGGACCCGCGAGAAATGCCCTCGAACAAGGCTGGTGGATTCGCGAAGATCGACGAGTAGTGGAAGCGCCGGACACGACGGACACCGATTTATTACTCATCGGTCTGGTGTCGAGTGCGCATCTGCAGTCCCGAGCCAAAACCAATCTTCAGCGCTTCCGGCGGCCGAACAATACGCCGACCGCCGAGATCATGATCAGCGCCACAAGAACGACGACGATGTGCGACCTGTCCGCGGCCGGTGCCACCGTTTCGCTTTCTTTGGTCACTGCATCAGTGAATGTACAGCTTATGCCTGGAGGGAACCATCCCCAGAAGTCTGTAATTCCTGCCGCTACCCTCTCCGCCCGGTCGGGAAGGAGATAATTGAATCGTGATGGGATTCCATAGTGATCAATGCACCAGCTGGGCTGATGTTGGAGGCGCAAAGAAAATGCGTCCAACAAATAGACCAAGGTTAGTGCGATCAGCGATATTGCTAAAGACGCTTGGCTTGCTCGTAATAATCGAATCTTCACGACTCGCCCGCAACAGTCACGTCATCACGAGGTGACGATGGTATTGGTTGCTGCGATCCACCGAATCCAGCCGTGCTCAAAATTGACCTGTCGACTTTGGGAGTCGCCGAACTCTCCTGACATCGGTAGTTAAAATCGGCCATCCTCGCAGCCCTGCCTCCCATAGTCAGCAAAGATAGCACCGTGGACACTTTCTCCGTGCCGAGAAACAATCGATCGTGAGATCGGGGAAGTGGTTACTGCTAGTCCGCGACAAACAGCTCGCTATTCTCATCGAATGGATCAGGCAGTGTCGAACTCGCAGGCAACGAGAAGGTCCGGTGCACTTCGTTGGGTTGCTTTGGTAAACGCACTTATCGCAGCGTCGGCGTCGGCGATGTATGTCGCAGCGAAATGCCATCTCACCTGGCCCGAACCTGCGGATAGTGCACTCTCGATCGCCGGTGCGGTCGTTCTCTGGGTCCTCACGGCGAGTGTTGCAATCGTGCTGCTCGGAGTGTGCTGGTGGCAGCGACGCCGATGGTTGTGGTCCGATGTCGCTGTTCCGGTTCTCGTGGTGATCGCACTCGGGATCGCGGCCGCGGGGCAGCCACATTTCGATCAGTATCGGGCAGACTTCGAAACCGTTGCACAGCAACTACTTCAAGAACCTGACGATCCCTATTCCGATGGGTATCATCGTGATCTACGAATCGGCAGATTCGATATCTCCTACGCCAACGTCAGCAGTGAAGGCCACGTCTATTTCTTTGACGCACGAGACGGATTGGATATCTTGGACAATCCCGGCTGGGTGTACGCACCCGATGGCGTGTCCGACAAGACCTTCAATCAGCTCCAGTTGGAAGACATCGGGGGCGGATGGTACCGATTCCCTCATCTTGTCGTTGACAGCTATTGAAACTCAAACCACCCGACCAGCATTCCGGAGGCGAAGGGAAGTAGGAGTACGAAAAGCGTCGTGAAGGTCAAGGCGGTGTCGGTGCGGCAACTGCCACCTCCGTCGTACCAGCGTGAGCAGATGTCCCCGAAGTCCCAACTCTCGCCGAACGCTGAACGAACCAACCTGAAAACGCGGCTGTCAGGATCAGGAGGAATATCACCGCCGCTGGCCGCCCGATCTGCCCTCGGCATTGCCGCCAGGTCGCGCACATCATCGGCAAATACAGCTCGGTGAAGTGCGGATGCGTCTCATGATGAAACAATACTGTTCGTCTGGTGATCCGCACGGATTCCGAAAGCCGATACCCCGGACCTTCTCCGAGGTATCGGCCTGAGGTCAGAGGCAGAAGAAACTGAGCGAACTGATTGCCGCGTTCTGCTCGAGCTGGCCTGCGTCTCCGACGTTGCCGGCGGCGACTGACAGATCTTGAAGGGAGAGAATAGCGTCCATTGTCATTTCCTTTGTTGATCGGCGTTCTTGCCGATGGATTTGATCGATCGAGTTTGCTTGCGGTGTTGATTTCATTCCAGGTTTTTCGCCTGGTACTTCTGTGCTCCAATCTGCCGTGGGTGATAACTTCCGAACAATTAGGCGATGTGGCAGTTCGACGCGCACATCAGTGGAAACGACTGTCGGGCAGTTGCCGATCCGGTATGTCGGAGCGACGCCAGTATTCCTGCAGATCCGGTTGCCCAGTCTGTCGAGAGTCTCAGGTTCTGTTCACCTGGAAAGTGCAGTCCTCCTGCGTGATTGAGGCTGTGTAAGCCCAGAAGCTGGAACTGCTGGGCAAGCGTCTGCTCACAATCGGCGCCGGCATATGGACTCTTGGAGAGTTCGCCGAGAAAGAGAATCAGCCCGGCTCGCCCGTTGAGTAGTCCGGCTTGGGCAGTGAATTCGACGGCGGCAGCGCGGGATATGGCAAGTAGCGCAGACGCGTAGCGCGGCTCGTCGACATGTCGAACAAGTTGAAGAAGTACCAGGCCCACGCCGACGGATCCCGATCCGAGGTACGGCATTGTCCGGCGCTCCTCTCTCAGCTGCATCGAACCGTCAGGGCACATCTGCATCACGGACAGGTCGATGTCGACAAGCTGTCGCGCGTGTTCCAGCGATCGAGGATCACCGGTCCGTTCGTAGTGGCGAGTCCAGAACAGCGCTTGCCCGCTCGGCCCTCTCATCAAGCCTCCGCGACCCGTTGTCGCCCAAGATGTTCCGTCGGTGAAGCGGACGTGTGCGCGAGCAGCCGGAAGGCGATCCCGCAGAGTTTCGGTGACGAGAGCGAGAGTTGACGATGCCGCCGGACATGACTCCGATTCCTCGAGTAGAAGGCACCCGATTCCGGAAAGGCCGCCGAAGAGGCTGGAGTCGAGATCGTCGAGTGGGACTCCACGCAAAGTCTCGACCCATCTGTCGGCAGTCGAGTGTCGTCCTAGCTGCCGAAAGGTATGCACCGCACCTGCGAGCCCGTCGAAGAAACCGAACCGTGGTTGCGTATCCGAATCAACTTGATGTTCAGTCCATTCCAGAACTGTCTCCAAGGTGTCGGTGGGAAGATCATCGGCGAGTAGGTTTCCGCACGAGCCGTGAGCAATGCCGTAACCGTTTACTTCGAACTGGGCGATGTCGCCGGGAAAGAGTCGATCAGCGCGGGAGAGATCAAGTGAGGTGAGGATGCCGCAGCGCAATCGAGCGTCCATACGTTGCAAGGTTTCCCTCGACGACGTGTCCCAACGATGCGGGTGATCCTCCGGTTCCGGCGGCTGTGCGTCGAGCATCGAATAGAGCGAGGCACAGAAGGCACGAGGAAGATCGAATCGAGACACCGCGTAGCCGATGAGTTCGGGAATCTTGTTGCGATCGAGGGGGAGCAATGTAGTAAGTGGAACAAAGAGTCCCAGCTCGATGCATCCCAAGGAGTATCGATCTGCCTCGATTCCTGTCAACTGTTGCGGTGCGGTGTGCCCGGGAGCCCCGGTGGACCGGGGCGGTTGCTCGTCGATGTTGTGGGCCATCTCGAAATCGATGATCCGAATACCGGACGGTGAGCACATCACGTTGCCGGGGTGAAGATCGGCATGAACGATTCCGGCGTTGTGGAAGCTCTCGACTGCTGTGGTCAACTGTTGTGCGATGTCGAGCGCCCAGGTTCTGTATTCCGTTCGGGAGCTGAGTGTCTGATCCGCGCGTATCAGCGGATAGCGGAGCGCAATCTCCTGATTCAGGGGAGCGCCGGGAGCGCGCTCGGTGACAAGAAAGTGGTGTCCTTCGCGCTCGAACAAGTTGAGCGCGGAAGGTGAGTACGGGTTGTCGGCAAGGTGAGTCAGCGTGTCGTACTCGTTGCGGATGCGGTCGATTGCGTACCGGCCGTTGGCGTCCGGGGCGGTGAAGGGTCGACCCTCTTTGATGACCAGATTGATGCCGGCGTCGTCCAGCGCTGAGTAGATCCCCCCGCTGTTGCTGAAGTGCAGGGCTTCAGTGATCGAATAGGGGAAGGCGTCGCGTGATTTCAGCTTGTCTTGCTGCGCGCGAACGAAGTCCGGGATTTGTACCCAGTCTGGAGTTCTGAAGGAAGTGCCGCGCAGATCGGGTTCGAGCGATCCGTCAGGGCGCCGTATTGCCGGGACGCGATCGCCGAATGAATCGTTGGTGTGCATGGGCAGGTACGCGCCGTACCGTAAGTACAGTGGTCCCCGGTTCCATCGCACATCGCTGAGGATGTATGGCCCGTCGGCAGCCGTGACAAGCTCGTCCAGTTCGGTGATGACACGTTGTGTGGCAACGCTATCCGCCGGATAGATCGTGATGAATTTTCCGCTGGATGTTCGATTGGCCTGCTTGCTGTTGGAGAACATGAGGTCTGCTGCCGTCCGAAGAAATTTGAAAGGCACCAGATTGTGGCCGCAATACGCGGAGACGGTATCGAGCAGCTCCTGCGCGTTGGCTTGGGTAGCGGAGCAGTGAATCTTCCATCCCTGTTCTGGCAGCACGCTGTCAGGCGGTTGGAAGTAGTTCCACGGTCCGCTTTGGGGACCGCGTCGCCAGAGTGACCAGTCCACCGACTTTGCAGGCTTAAAGTGCTGGTCAGTCGGTGCGTCAGGTCGAGTGGCCGTTCTGATTCGGTCGTAGAAATGCGAGTCGGCACGTATGAATGCAACGTATCGCAGGTCCACGCTCTACCTCCGGGTCAGTCCCCCTGCGGTTTGTCATCGATTGGTGCCACGCCCCGAATCCCCTGTGGCTTGGATTGCTTGTGGCGGAAGGTTATCCGATTCCGGACATTTCGGGCGAAGATTGAAAACCTATCATTCGAAAGTACTAATGAAGGGCGTTGGTCAGGGGTTCCTGATCGTCCAACTTTTTTGTCCGTCCATATTTGCTTCGAGTTCGGTAGCCCTCTCTTGACGGACGGTCCGACTCGGTGGTAAGTGTTTAGCGAGCGCTAAGTCAGGATGCTCCCACGATCTCGGTCCGGCATCCGGTGCCACGAACTCGGGTGCCGGACCGCCCCAGCAATGCACGTCCTCGAAGGGAACGAAGATGACCAAGGCAGTGATCGTCGATGTAGTCCGGATCGCGTCCGGCAAGGGAAAGCCGGGTGGAGCGCTGTCCGGGACGCACCCTGTCGAACTGATGGCCCACGTTCTGCGTTCCATCACCTCGCGAAACGGCCTCGACCCCGCCCTGGTGGACGACGTGATCGGCGGTTGCGTCGGCCAGGCCGGTGAGCAGGCGCTCAACATCACCCGCAGCGCGGTCCTGTCGGCAGGGTTCCCCGAGTCGGTACCCGCCACCACGATCGATCGCCAGTGCGGATCAAGTCAGCAAGCTGCGCACTTTGCGGCGCAGGGCGTGATCGCCGGGGCCTACGACATCGTGATCGCGGCAGGCGTCGAATCCATGAGTCGTGTCCCGATGGGTACCACGACGATGGGGAAGGATGCTTCCGGTCCGGGCATCGCGGCTCGCTACCCCGAAGGCCTGGTCAACCAGGGAATCTCTGCAGAATTGATCGCCGCCAAGTGGAAGCTTGACCGCGACGCTCTCGACGCATTCTCCGCGCAGTCCCACCAGCGGGCAGCAGAGGCAGCGGCGAAGGGGCTCTTCGACAAGGAGATTCTGCCGATCTCGGTGACCAACGCCGCCGGTGAGACCGTCTCGCATATCGTCGACGAGACGGTTCGCGCGTCTACTACCGCCGAGGGACTCGCCGGTTTGAAGCCGTCGTTCTACTCGGAGAAGTACGCGCAGCGCTTCCCCGAGGCGCAGTGGTCGATCACTCCCGGTAACTCGTCGCCGCTCACCGACGGCGCGTCCGCAGCACTGATCATGAGCGAAGAAATGGCGTCGAAGCTGGGGCTGACGCCGCGAGCACGCTTCCACTCCTTCTCCGTTGCGGGCGACGACCCGATCTTCATGCTCACCGCACCCATCCCAGCCACCCACAAGGTGCTCGCTCGCGCGGGTCTGAGCATCGACGACATCGACACCTACGAGGTCAACGAGGCCTTCGCTCCCGTTCCACTCGCCTGGGCTCACGAGTTCGGCGCCGACCCGGCAAAGCTCAACCCGTGGGGCGGCGCGATTGCACTCGGCCATGCCCTGGGGTCCTCGGGTACTCGACTGTTGACCACGATGGTCAACCACCTCGAGGCCACCGGCGGACGCTACGGATTGCAGACCATGTGCGAGGGCGCCGGCATGGCCAACGCCACCATCATCGAACGCATCTGAAACACATAACCTTTCGAAAGGAACTCTCATGATCGTCAACGACAGCGTCGCCGTCGTCACCGGTGGAGCATCCGGCCTCGGCCTGGCTACGACCAAAGCCCTTCTTGCCGACGGTGCCAGCGTCGTCATCGTCGACCTTCCGTCGTCCAACGGTGAAGCCATCGCCAAGGAACTTGGCGACCGGGTCCGCTTCGCGGCTGCAGACGTCACCGACGAGGCTGCGGTCACCGCTGCACTCGACGTGGCCGAGTCCCTCGGACCCCTGCGCGTGGCAGTCAACTGCGCCGGAATCGGCAACGCAGTCAAGACTGTCAGCAAGAAGGGTGCTTTCCCGCTCGACGCGTTCAAGAAGGTCATCGACGTCAACTTGATCGGCACCTTCAACGTTCTTCGTCTTGCTGCGGAACGTATTTCGAAGACCGAACCCATCGACGGTGAACGCGGCGTCATCATCAACACCGCCTCCGTCGCAGCCTATGACGGTCAGATCGGGCAGGCTGCGTACTCCGCGTCGAAGGGTGGCGTCGTCGGTATGACGCTCCCCATCGCCCGTGACCTCGCGTCGCTGCTGATCCGCGTCAACACCATCGCTCCCGGGCTGTTCAAGACCCCGTTGCTGGCCGGACTGCCTGAAGCAGCCCAGGCGTCGCTGGGTCAGCAGGTGCCTCACCCCTCTCGCCTGGGCGATCCCAGCGAGTACGGCGCGCTTGCTGCGCATATCGTCTCCAACCCTATGCTCAACGGTGAGACGATCCGCCTCGACGGTGCAATCCGTATGGCACCGCGGTAATTTCGGCTATTCATGACTGGCGAGGTGGAGCCCGTGAATTCGGTGGCAGTGGACTGGAGGACTTTCCCGCCGCTGGTGATGACCGACATCCTGATGGCTTCGCTCGAGCTGTTCGACGAGAACGGTTACCACGGCACGACGGTGCGGCAGATTGCCAACCGTGTCGGGGTAACCGTTCCCGCGCTCTACTATCACCACGCGAACAAAGAGGCAGTCCTCGTCGCTCTGTTCGAGATCTCGATGAGTGAGCTGAATACCAGAACCGAAGCGGCAGAGGTGGAAGCCGGCGAAAATCCGGTACGACGCTTCGCCTTGGTGGTGGAGGCAATTGTTCTCTACATGACCCACCGGTCGCGGCATGCTGCGTTGGACACCGAGATTCGGCATGTCTCACCGGAAAGCCGAAGTCGATACGCCGCCAGTCGTAAGCGGCTCGAGTTGCTCATGCGCAGGATCGTCGACGACGGTGTGGCATCGGGAGATTTCGCGGTCACCGACACCGAGGAGACCGTCCGGGCCATACTCGGTATGGCGCAGTCACTGCCGCGTTGGTTCCAGACCGGCGGGCCGATGTCGCCGACGCAATTGGCGCAGAAGTACGTCGACATCGCTTTTCACACGGTCGGTTATCGTCCGTAAAGTGCATTGCTCGTTAAACGAAGGTGGGCAACAGATTGAAAACCTGTTGCCCACCTTCAGTATTCATGCTTCAGCACTCACTCCGTGTCAGAGGCGAGTGACTTCGAGTCCGCCTTCGTGGTAGTCGGCCCTCAGGCGCTTCTTGTCGAACTTGCCGACGCTCGTCTTCGGAACTTCCTGAACCACAGCCCAGTTCTCGGGGAGCTGCCACTTGGCTACCTTGTCCGAAAGATATTGCTGGAGTTCGGACATCGTGGTCTCGGATCCGGCGCGCAGAACAACCGCGACCAACGGGCGCTCGTCCCACTTCTCGTCCGGCACGCCGATGACGGCAGCTTCGGTGACGTCAGGGTGACCCATGACGGCGTTCTCGAGGTCGACCGATGAGATCCATTCGCCGCCGGACTTGATGATGTCCTTGGAGCGGTCTGACAGGCTCAGGAAGCCGTCGGCCGTGATGGATCCGACGTCACCGGTCTTGAGCCAGCCGTCGTTGAACTTGTCTTCCGCATCGACGCCGTAGTACGACCCGGTGATCCAGGGGCCGCGCACTTCGAGCTCGCCGACGGAAACGCCGTCGTGTGCAACAACTTTGCCGTCGTCGTCGATGAGACGTGCCTCGACGGATGCCGGGAAGCGGCCCTGAGAGTAGCGGTACTTCCACATCGCGTCGCCGGTGACACCGGCCGGCGGGCGGGCAACGGATCCGAGTGGGGAGGTTTCGGTCATGCCCCAGGCGTGCAGGACGGAGACGTTGTGGTCGGCTTCGAATGCGTGCATGAGGGCAGGCGGTACAGCGGAGCCGCCGATCAGAACCTCACGCATCGAGGAGATGTCCTGTGGGTTCTGCTCGAGGTAGAGGTGCAGGCCCTGCCAGATGGTGGGTACGGCCGCGGCGAACGTCGGATTCTCGCTGGCGATGATCGCAGCCAACGGAGCAGGCTGGAGGAAGCGATCGGGCATGATCAGCGAGGCGCCGATCATGAACGCAGCGTAGGGAAGTCCCCACGACATGGCGTGGAACTGAGGCACCACCGCGAGTGCACGATCGCCCTGCGCGAGGTTGGGGCCGTCGCTCATGCAGACCTGCATGGAGTGCAGGTAGATCGAGCGGTGGGAATAGACGACGCCCTTGGGGTCGCCCGTGGTGCCGGACGTGTAACACATTGCGGCAGCACTGAGTTCGTCGACCTCGGGCCAGTCGAACTCGGTTGGCTGATCGGCGATCAAGCCCTCGTATGTGTGAACCTGCACGCCCTCGGGAGCTTCGAGTCCCGCAGTGGAGGAACCGGTGACGATGATGTGCTTGACGGTTGTCAGCGACGGAAGCTGCGGAGAGAGAAGCGGAATCAGGGACGGATCGACGATGATCACGCGGTCCTCGGCGTGATTGGCGACGTGGATCAACTGCTCGGGGAACAGGCGAATGTTCAGCGTGTGGAGCACAGCACCCATCGAGGGGATCGTCAGGTACGCCTCGAGGTGCTCGGAGTTGTTCCACATGAACGTGGCGACTCGCTCGTCACCCTCGACACCGAGTCCGCGCAGGGCGTGCGCAAGCTGTGCGCAGCGCTTGCCGACGTCTGCGTATGACACACGGCGCGGGCCGGACTCGGTCCACGTGACAACCTCGGAAGCGCCGTGAACGGAGGCACCGTGGCGGAGAAGTTGAGCAATGGAGAGGGGGGCGTCTTGCATGGTGCTCAGCATGGGCTGCTCCTGTGTGGTGTGTGAGACCGGTGCTTTTGCCCACGGGCCCTCACAAACGATGTGCTGTGGCTGCCAGATTAGTCACAGCTGCGAAGTGCTCGCTAGTGACCCACTGCACTAGCGAAAAACCACGCTATGAGTAGCGCTCCCGGATCGACCACTCCGCGAGCGGCTTCGCCCACATAACTTGCACGTCCGCGGTTCGCGAGCATGGTTTCGGTCGACTCCGCGCCGGCCGCCGCCGCTGCCGCTGCGCTGGCCAGAGCAGCGTCCCGATCGGCTCCCGAGTTCACGGATTGCTCCAACGACTCGACCGCCGGAACTATCGCGTCGACCATCGTCTTGTCGCCGACGCGTGCGCCGCCGAGCGAGGTGATGTTGTCGAGCCCCGCCCGTGCTGCAGTCGCGATCGCGCCGAGGTCGAGTTCGGAGTCTCCCGAGTCTGCGGCGACGCGGAAGAAATGCCGGAACCAGATGCCGAACAACGCGCCGGACGTACCGCCGGCGTGACCGAGGTACGCCTGGGAGACTGCATCGAATATCGTTGCAGTGGAATAGGTGTCACGGATCGCCGAGATATCGAGCTGATCCAGTGCGGCCACCATGTTGGTCCCGAAGTCGCCGTCTCCTGCTCGTCGGTCGAGATCGGTCAGGGCAGGTTCCTGCTCCAGTACCTTCGCGGCCCAGTCCGCAATCCAGCCGCCGACGAAGCTGCTTTCGGCAGTGCGTGAGGTGTCGGGTGTGAATGTGGGACCGAATGATTCACGCTTGCCCATGCCGCTGTACTCACGTGCCATAGCATTCGGCCAGGCGGGCGCTTTTGTTGGCGCGTCCCATAATTCGAGGATTTCTTTGTTTGTGCGAACAAGGGTGATGGATGCTCCGGCCATGTTCAATGCAGTGACGAACGTTCCGATCAGCGTCCGCTCGATGTGAATTCCCTGGTCGGCCAGATAATCTCCGAGTTCGGCGAACAGTAGTTGCAGCTCCATTGGGTGGGTGGCTCCCTGCCCGTTGACGACTGCAATGACGTGATCACCTTCGGCGAGACTCAGGGACTCGATGATCGGATCCGTCAGCCGTCGCACCAATTCCGGTGCGGGCAGGGCGTCCACGCGTTCTGTGCCGCGTTCGCCGTGGATTCCGATACCAAGTTCCATCTGCCCGTCCGGTAGGTCGAACGACGGCTCGTCAGCCCCCGGCAAGGTGCATGGGCGAAGAGCGACGGCCATGCTGCGAGCCGAGTGCGCGACGTGTTGTCCGATCCGGGTCACCTCGGCCAGGTCGTCACCGCGGGCGGCCGACGCGCCGCAGACCTTCTCCACCACGATCGTTGCCGCAGTGCCGCGTCGCCCCGGGCCGCTACCGTCTGCGCGTTCGGTCGCGACGTCGTCGTCGACCAAGACGACGTCCGTGTCGATCTTGTCCTCGCGGAGTAGTTCCCGTGCGATACCGAAATTCATCACGTCGCCGGTGTAGTTCTTCACGATGTGCAGGACGCCGCCACCGGCGTCGGCAGCTTTGGATCCTTCATGGATCTGCAGTGCGTTGGGTGAGCTGAAGATCAACCCGGGACAGACGGCCGTGAGCATTCCTTCGCCGATGAATCCGGCGTGCATGGGTTCGTGACCCGAGCCGCCGCCGGAGACGAGCGCGACTCGCCCGCGCGGAAGGGGCTGTGCACGAGTGAGGTATCCGGGATCGGGGTTCCACGCGATGTCGTCGGTGGATGCGATCAACCCGCGGAGTGCGTCGGGAACAAATGTCTTTGCGCTGCGCATGAACATCACTTCAGAGTAGGTCTAACGTCGACTTCGGGCACGGATCGTGATCGACGAGAGGTGGACGGCGTGAAATTGGGGTTGGTACTTGCCGGTGGCGGCGTTGCGGGAATCGCCTGGGAAACCGGTTTTCTGTTGGGCGTTCAGGACAAATCGCCGGACGCTGCCGCAGCGCTGCTGGCAGCGGACGTATTGATCGGCACTTCTGCAGGTTCCACCGTGACTGCTCAGATTGCGGGCGGCGCGACACTTCAGGAGCTTTTCGACGCACAAACGGCCGCTGCGACCGGTGAGATCGATCCGGAGGTAGATGTCGAGGTCCTCGGTCAGATGTTCGTCGACGCGATCGCGGGCTCCGCGGATCGGTCCGAACAACTTCGTGCGCTCGGCGAGGCAGCGATGGCCGCCGACACCGTCGAACCCGCCGTGCGTCGTGCGGTCATCGAGGCAAGGCTGCCCAATCGGTTGTGGCCCGAGCGGGAGTTGCGCATCCCGGCGATCAACGCACAAACCGGTGAGTTGAGGGTGTTCGGCAGTGCTGACGGCGTAGAACTGATCGACGCAGTCGGAGCAAGTTGCGCCGTACCAGGGGTGTGGCCGGTAGTCATGATCGAGGGCGACCGGTACATGGACGGCGGAATGGCAAGTGGCTCGAATGTTCATTTGGCTGCCGACTGCGATGTGGTCGTGGTTCTTTCACCTGCTGCCGATCCCGCCCCGAATCTGCTGGGCGGCAGCCTACGAGAGGAAATCGACGCGATGACGCAGTCACGGGTACTGGCGATCTTCGCCGACGACGCCGTCGTGGAAGCGATCGGAACCAACTCCCTCTCGCCGGCGACAAGGCGCCCGGCAGCTGAACTCGGACGCGAACAGGGTCGCCGAACAGCTGACGAGATCGCTGCGTTTCTGGTGACGGCATGAGCGCCGCACGGATTGCCGTGGTCCTGCGTCCGGAGCAATCCCCGGAAGATCTGGTTCGGCATGCGGGGTATGCCGACGAAGTCGGTATCGACGAGGTCTGGCTGTGGGAGGACTGCTTCTTCGGTGGAGGAATAGCCACTGCTGCAACTGTATTGGCCGAAACCACGCGCCTGGGAGTGGCGATCGGTGTGCTGCCGACTCCGATGCGCAACACCGCGATCACGGCGATGGAGATTTCGGCGCTGGCCAGAGTTCATCCGGATCGACTGCGTGTTGGCTTCGGTCACGGCGTTCAGAGTTGGATGCGGCAGATCGGCGCCAAGGTCGAATCGCCGTTGACCCTCCTCCGGGAGCAGTTCGGAGCACTCGAACGATTACTGCGCGGTGAGTCGGTGACGGTATCCGGCCGATACGTGAATCTCACGGACGTCAAGCTGGCGTGGCCGCCCGAGAAGGTGCCGCAGTTGCTCGTCGGTGCCACGGGGCCAAAGACTTTGGCGCTCAGTGGTGAGTTGGCGCAGGGCACCGTGCTCTCGGGTGGGACGACCCCGGAAGGCGTTCGCCGGGCGATCGCTCATATCGGAGCGCAGGATCTCGAGGTGGTCGTTTACGTCATCTGTGCATTTGGTTCCAGCGGTCGTGAGCGCGCCCTTGCCGAGGCCGCAGCGTCAGGGTGCGAATCGCCTGCGGAAGCGATTGCCGTGGGGACCGCGGCCGACGTTGCGGCAGCAGCAGTGCGATGGGTGGACGCGGGTGCAACCACCGTGGTACTCCAACCGACCGTTGACGAGCCGGACGTCCGTGAGTTCATTCGCCTTGTCGCGCAGGAGGTTCAACCGCTGATGGTGTAGCTCAGGCGGCTAGTCGGGACAGAACCTCGTCGATGTCGGCAGTGCTCACGTCTCGATGTGTCACGAACCGAACCTTCCCGGCGACGGTGACCGCACCGACGTCGACGGCGGCGAGCTGAGCAACGGTGGCCGACGGATCGGCTGTGGCGGCGAGAACGATGTTGGTTGCAGGTTCGTCGACAGCCCAACCGCGTTCACGAAGGCCCGACGCCAGGCGTTGCGCATTGTCGTGATCGTCGGACAGGCGAGCTTGTGAGCGAAGCGCGACGATGCCGGCTGCGGCAAGCACCCCGCCCTGACGAACGCCGCCGCCGAGCATCTTGCGGATCCTTCGGGCTTCGGTGATCAATTCAGGTGATGCGGCCAGAATCGAGCCGACCGGCGCACCGAGTCCCTTGCTCAGGCACACCTGGACGGTATCGGCGCCGGAAGTCAGTTCGGTGGGCGAAACATCGAGTGCAGCAGCGGCATTCCAGAGGCGGGCGCCGTCGAGATGAATCTTCAAGCCGCGTGATCTCGCCCCGTCGACCAGTTTCGTCCACTCCGTCGGATTCATGACGGCGCCGCCGGCGAAATTGTGGGTGTTCTCGAGACAGAGCAGCGTGGTGTTCAACGTGAAGTACGGGCCGGGGGAGCCCGCCGCCTTCACGACGGTCTCGGGACTGGGACGTCCGGGTCCGCCGTCGTGCGGCAGCGCCATCGGCATTCCCTGTGCGAGCCAAGCAGCGGTGCCCAACTCTGACCCCAAGACGTGAGAGTGTTCCGGTGCGAGGAACTGATCGCCGCGGCGAAGGTGCAGCATCAGCGCAATCAGGTTGCCCATCGATCCGCTCGGTACCCACAAGGCCGCCGGAAAGCCCAGAGTATGTGCGACCTCTTCCTCGAGCGCCGCCATGGTCGGGTCGTGATCGAGGACGTCGTCACCGACCTCGGCGTCAGCCATCGCCTTCCGCATCTCCGCATCAGGCTTGGTGACGGTGTCCGAGCGTAGGTCGATGTACGACGAAGTCATGGCTCATTCGATCAAGCCGCGTGTTCCGGCGTCAAACCGCGGCCTTTGCTGGACGGCTATTCCGGCGTGATAAATCAATATCGCTGAGGATGCCTTCCGTGTGATGATGGGCGCCGGCAATCGTCGGTGAAGAGAACAAGAAGTGGAAGGGACAGGCATGCGCGACTCGAAGCAAGCGTTGCACCTGCGCGGGCACTCACCCCGCGGCATTTCCCTTCCTGCATTCGGGGAACAGAGTGGCGCTGGATATATGCCGTTCCCCGTTTCTTGCATTTGCTCCTGACCCGTCTTCACGTCCAGGAGTTCCACTCCTCGACATGAACTGAGACGTCTCATGCGGAACCCGAACCGCGCATCTACCGCCGCTTCTCACAGTTGGATGAACCGGTCCGTCCGGGTACTCAACGCAACGTACGAGTACCTCGGTGAAGTGAGCGCCGATCGTGCGGTCGTCCTGATCGCCACCGGTTCTGCGCAGTCCACCGAAGACGTGATCCCGATATTTCCGGTGCGCTCCAAGCACGTCGAGATCCCACTGCCTCGGACGATCCTGCTTGCCGAGTACGTGTATGTCGCCCACCGGGTTACGGTCACCGATTCCAGCCGAGCGACCTTCGCCGGCATCTTCGACCGGGACGGTCGTCAATGTGCGTACTGCGCCGCCAGAGCAACGACCATCGACCACGTCCAGCCGCGAAGCCGCAACGGGCCCAACACGTGGGGAAATCTGGTGGCGTGCTGCAGTTCCTGCAATCAGCGCAAAGCGGATCGCACACCGGCTGAGGCCGGCATGCGGCTGCTGTGGGAACCGAAGGCACCTCGACGCATCGAGAAAGTGCAGCAGAAGATCTGGCGTGAATTGAGTCGGACGTGACGGTCGAAAGGAGTAAGTGATGTGCGCTGACGAAATCTCGAATCTGGCTGAGCTTCTGCCGATCTCGGACGACCCAACCTGGTGGCAGGCGGAATGTCGAGGAGACCCCGAGCCGGACCGCTGGTTTCCCTTCCCGTCCGAGGGATACGACTACGCGACCGACGTGTGCAACAGGTGCCCGATTGCGGAATCGTGTCGTGAATTCGCCTCTGCCACTGGTCAGACCGGAATCTGGGGTGGAGTGAAGTTCGAGCAGGGCAGGATCGTCGCGGCGTGAGGGATCAGATTCCCGGCTCCGCGGCGATCGTACCGGCCGATACCGCCCGGCACAGAGCGTCGTGGTCACGTTCGGTTTGATCGGCGTAGAGCCGAGCAAACCGAGTGAGGGCGGTGTCGACCGTGTCCGAGGTTCCCAGGTAACCGGAAATCAGTGACGCGCCACTGGTTCGTGCATGTCCCTTGGCCAGTAGGCGACCGCAGATCGCGACATAGTCGGTCAAGGCTGCTGCATCGATATTGTTCAGGTCCACAGAACCTTTCATGTTCCGGAACTGACGGACGTAGTACTGGCGGTCGTCCACGGTGCACCACCCGAGCAGTGGATCGCTGACTGTCTGGAGAGCCTGCTGGTATTCCGCGACGCGTCGTCCTTGGTGGTCGTGCCAGGCCGAGTCGCCGTGCACGAAGGGGGCAACGACGGATCGGCGAGCCTGCTTGAGCTGCAAGAAGATGACGTCGTCCGGGATGCTCCCTTCGCACAGGGCGACATACGCACGCAGAGCGACGCTTCCGACTCCGACAACCCGGTGCGCAACGTCGATGACGTTGTATCCCGAGACGACTCGGCGCCAGTGTGGTGCAAGGGTTTCGAGATACTCGTCCAGACCCTCCAGGAGGAAGTCGGTGTCCTGCGGCGTGAGTCGTGTTGTGAGCGGCGGGTTCTCGACCAACTGGCGCCGTCCGTGATCCTCCACAGTGAACCGCGGCACCGCGTGATCGCTCGTACGCCGTCGTGCGCGCTCCGCGGCGCGGCGGATCTCGGCCAGCAACCCGGGATCAGTGACGTGGTCGGTCAGTCCGTCGAGATCGACCCGGTCGAAGGAGCGATCGAACAGTGGACGCTCGGACAGCTTTGCCAAGTGGAGGCGATATGCGGACACACACGAGGTTGTCGCTGTTTCGCATTGAGCTTCGGTGAGACCGTTCTGCCGCCCGGCCACCCAGATGCTCGCAGCCAACCTTCTCAGGTCCCATTCCCAGGGGCCCGGATGTGCTTCGTCGAAATCGTTGAGGTCTATGACAAGTTCGCGTTCCGGGGACCCGTAGAACCCGAAGTTTCCGACGTGCGCATCCCCACAGATGACGGGAGTGATGCCGGTGGACGGGAGCTGCGCCATGTCCTCTGCCATCAAGCCGGCGGTACCGCGCAGGAAGCCGTACGGTGAAGCGACCATGCGTCCCACACGAATCGGAACCAACCAGTCGAGTCTTCCCTCGTGTGCCGTGTTGACCTGATCGACCGGATCGCGTCGGTTGGGCGGGGGCGTCCAGTCACCGAGCGACGATCGTGCTACTCGCTTGCGCAGGCCCTTCCCGATTTTGCGACGCTCACTGCGGGGCGTCTGACGCGCCCGCAAAGTCGCCCTGCCGTCCGGTTCGTTCTCGAGAGCCAGCTGACCGGCAGGCCTGTTCACCGGGTCCATGTCGGGCTCTCTTTCGTCGGGCGTGCGAAACTCGCGCTCGATCCTATGCCCGCTGGATTGCGCGCCGCGCGACGAGTTCCTTAACTACCCGCCTGGGCAATCAACTCGACAGCGCGGTCGGCGCACAGTTCCGGGTCCGGCATTCTCCCGATACCGAGGCATTCGACAACGGCGAACGACGTATCCGGTGTCGTTTCCACGCCGAGCGCCCACCCGAAGTAGTGATTCCAGGCGAGTACGGCTCGGTGGCCACTGTGCTGCGGAATCTCGCTGCCCAGAACGAGTACTGCGTCGAACGCGGGGCCGTCGCACCAGATGACCGATTCGGCGAAGGTGGAGCTGGCGACGGCGACTACGTACCTGTGACAAGTCGATTCACTCGGAATGGCGATGTGTGCACGCATGGTCGCTCCTCCGGCTCGGTTGCGATCGGAGGGTTCCCCGTTGCCGGCGCCGAAAAAACGCTTGGCAGATTACGTCCCGGCCACAGATCTACGACGCAGACGGTGTCTGAGATGTTTTTGTGCTGCCCGCGCGACCGAGCGAGTCGAGAGATACTGCTCGGCGGGTATCAACCGGGAACCGAACAAGTAGAACCTTTGGGCTTCGTCGTGGTCATGTGTGGCCGCGGAGATGAGCAGACGTTCGATCGCGGTGAACTTTCGCCCACCGGCGTAACCGCTCATGTAATCGATGTGTTTCGTCATACTCGCTCTGGCACTGCGGTATTCGGCCAAGGCAGCGTTCACGTTCCGATGCGAGTCGAGTGTGTGTGACGTCGTCTCCGTCAGCATTTGGGCGGTCGCGTCGACCAGCATCTGAGCGGTCTCCAGTGCCCACGAGCATCCGATGCCCCATAACGGGTCGTTGGTTGCCGCGGCGTCGCCGATGAGTGCGAACCCGTTACCTACCGGGTCGGTGAGGGTTGTGGAGAAGTGTTTGGTACCAACGATCTTCCCGACGATGTGCTCTCGGCGAACAGGCGGAGCGCCGGGTAATGCGTTGGCGTACGCGAGGAAAGCAGTAGACAGGTCGTCAGTGAACGGGCCGAGCTTGTCGAGGGCAGGGAAGACGACCAGCACGCTGATCCCGCCGTCGTTGGGGAGCAGGTAGGCGACGTCGGGATCCATGAACCACGACAATGAAGATTCTCCGTCGGGTCGTTCGAGTCCGGAGAGTTGAGCGAAGTAGCTGAAGCGCCCGTTGGACGCACTCACCGAGTCGCAACGCGCGGATCGTGCGACGGTCGAATCCTTGCCGTCTGCTCCGACGGTCAATCGTGCTTCGACAGTGAAGGCCGAACCCTGTTCGGTGCCGTAGACGCCTGCAGTAGTGCCGTTCTTGGTCAGTAGTCCGGAAACACGATGTCCGAGAAGAAGGTCGACGTTCTGGTAGTCGTTCGCGAGTTGGCGCAGGAGGGGGTCGAGAGTTTCCCTTCGGACGTTGAATCCAGGCGGCGGTGAGTTCTCTTCAGCATCAGGGGTGATCATTCCCCACGGGGTCCAGAATTTCGGAACGGTTTCCACCATTCCCAGGGCGAGCAGTTTTTCCGTGGCGCCGAGTCGTTGCAAGATCGGGGCACCGCAGGGTTGTAGGTGGTGAGTGCACAGGACTTTGTGCGCCCGGATGTCGGAGCGAGCGTCGAGAAGCGCTATCCGCAGACCTTGCTGGGCGTACATGATTGCGGCCGCGCATCCTGCGATGCTCGCGCCGACAATTACAACGTCATAGTTTTCCCGTGCCTTCGAAGTCACTCGATCAGTTTAATGCATAAGGTTATAACTTAAATTTGACTGGATTTAGTCATCGTGTTCGGGCGTTAAGTCCCGAACTGCAGCCCGGATGGACTGTTCACGAAGCTCGTTCTCTCTGCGCAGTTCACGACGCCGACGACCGGCCTCGAATCGCTGCCTCGCGATTGTTCCGGTCGGCCGCAGTTGGGGTACCTCGGCCGGTTTTCCGTCGCTGCCCATTGCGACCATCGTGAAGTAGCAACTATTGGTGTGTCGAGATTTTCCGAGAAGAATGTCTTCGGTTTCGACGCGTATTCCGATTTCCATCGAGGTGCGCCCGGTGTAATTGACGGAAGCGCTGAACGTGACGAGTTCTCCGACATGCACCGGTTCGCGGAACACCACACGATCCACCGACAGGGTCACGACGTACGTCTGGGCGTATCGACTCGCGCACGCATAGGCGACCTGGTCGAGAAACTTCAGAATCGTTCCGCCGTGAACGTTGCCCGAAAAATTGGACATGTCCGGCGTCATGAGGACGGTCATGGACAACGTTTGTTTCGATGCTTGCTGCGATGCTTGCTTCAATTCGGGCAGGGAGTTCGATTCGGACATCGAGCGGGCCTCTTCGGGTCGGTGGACGGTGAAGAGACCGTATCCGGCAAAGAGGGTTACCCGCGCGTTCGGAAGAACGCGGTGTCAGAGTTCGGGACAGTGCCAACGTGGAGGATGTATTCGCTGGTGGCGACGGGGCCTGGCGCACTCGACCTGAGATAGGGCTCGAGCGTCGAGCGGAGGTGCGCTGACATCGAAGCCCAATTCCCTGTGCTTCGAACGGCCTCGCGAAAGTTCTTCAACGCCGGTGCCTGGTCGCACAGTTCCTCGACGGGATCCGATCCGGCTGGTAGTTGCCACTCGAGCAGGTGGGAGGCCGAGCTCACCGACTCCAATCCGGCTGCTGCCTTCTCGAATTCGCTCGAGCTCGACCATGTCGTCGGTAGTGGTGTGATGCCATTCCACGCCGAGGCGGCCTCCCGGCGGAGTGCTGCTGCCCACCCGTTCTCCGACCACGTCGCGACGCAGATCTTTCCGCCTGGCCGGGTCACCCGCATCATCTCTGCGAGGGCAATCGAGGGGTCGGGGCAGAAGATGATCCCGAAGATGCTGACGCAGGCGTCGGCACTCGAATTCGGCCAGGGTAAAGACTGCGCATCGCCGATCGTGAAGGTGGGTTGGGTAGTGCCGGGGTAGGGAATCCAGCGTTTGCGTGCGACCTCGAGCTGGCTGGCGGAGAGGTCGAGTGCGTGGACCGTCATGCCTGACTGAGCCGCCGGGAGCGCAAAGTTCCCGGTTCCGGCGCAGACGTCGTACACCGTGCTCACATGCCCGATCGAGCGCAGTGCCTCCGTCGATGCCGGTGAGAGTTGCTCGGCAAGAGGCGAATACGTCGTACCGTTCCAGTTTCCCTGATTCACGCCAAGCTCCTTTCGACTGCGTCGATGACCGTATCGAGCGCTGCGCCCGCCGCGCGCGCTGATTCGTCGGGGTTGCGTTCCTCGATGGCAGCGATCAAGGGTCGGTGCTCGTCGACGTGGAAACCTGGACCGACACTGACGGCGGACAGTGAATCCGTCACGGCGGCAAGGACTCCCCGGTAGACGTCGATCAGTGCGGAATTGTGGGACGCCTCGACGATCGAAAGGTGCAGGGCCATGCCGGCTTCGACAGTGAAGCCGCCGACGTGACCGGGGTGGGCATTCCAGGCTGCATGTATCCGCGCGAGATCTTCGGGGGTGTGGCGCTGCGCTGCAAGTCGCGCGGCTTCGACCTCGAGTCCGCGTCGCAAGCTCAGTACGTCGAGAATGTCACCTCTGGCGAGCCTGCGCCCGAGTAGTCCTTCGACCGGCGACGCCGCCATGACGTACACGCCGCCACCGTGACGAACGGACAGAACTCCGGCGTGTGCAAGCGCCCGTACCGCTTCGCGCATGGTGTTTCGGGCGACTCCCAATTCCTCGACCAGTGCGGTCTCCGGCGGGAGTTTTGATCCGACGGGCCATCGGCCGGTCGATATCGCCTCCTCGATTGCCGCAGCGACGATGTCTACCTTGCGTCCGGAGTCGGACATGTGTGCCACCTCGGGTAAGTGAGTCAATGACTTTGTCCGAGGTTAGCGTGCTCTCACGAGTGGGTCAATGACTTGGGAATTATCCGCGTACGTCCAGGCTGCGGGCGTAGTGCTCCTTGAAAACCTCGAGATGCGCCCACGATTCCAAGCCGCTGACACCGTCGATGCCCCGGATTCGCTCGGACAGGGCATGGAGGTCGTTGGACGAGTTGGCGGCGACCGTCGCGATCACGTCGTACCGTCCCAGGGTCCGCGCGAGGAATTCGATTCCGGGCAGGGACTCGATCTCCGATACCGCGTTGTCGTCCCGTGAGCCCAGATTGACGCCGATGCCCATCGCCAGCGTCCGGCCACCACCTCGCCGCTTGACGACAGCGCCGACGCGCAGTGCCGTGCTCGCGATCAGGTGATTGACGCGATTGCGCACAGCGCTCGGCGACAGGCCGGTGTGTTCGGCCAGCTCGAGAAATGGCATGCGCCCGTTGCGTTCGAGCAGTTCGATCAAGGTGACGTCCGTCGAATCGAGTCGGATGTCGGCTTGTAAAGCGGTCTCGGGCATGAAGATTCCCTTGATGACGTCGACGTAGACCAGCGTGCTCACGGATCTGACGCCACGCTGTGAGCGGAGTTCGGCGATAGCGCGGTACAGATCGTCGTGGCTGGACACCCGAAGTTCCGCGATCACGTTGTACTGCCCGCTGACTGCCGAGATGTAGACGGCAGCCTCGGATTCGATCAACGCGTCCAGTACCGGGGTCATCGGTCCGGACACGGCGATCGACACGTGTGCGAGTGCCTTCAGGCCGAGAAGTTCGGGGTGTGCGACGGCAACCACGGACACCGTTCCCGAGTCGAGTAGTGCCTGCACCCTGGTGGACACTGCCGCGCGTGGGGCATCGACGGCCACGGACAGTTCGCGGTACGTCGCTCGCCCATTGCGTTGAAGAGCAGCGATGAGCTTGGAATCGAGATCGACCGTCATGGATGCCCCAACTTTTCCAGAGATTTTTCTGTATGAGCTTCCTATTAGAACAGTCGCATGTGGGCATAGATGATGTGGATAAGTGCAGAAATGCTCGAAAACTTGTACAAAAAAGTTGTGTACCACCTGGTCTGAAACTTTGATGCATTGCATAGCTCCAGGTCAGGGCGTAGTTTTCGCTCAACACGCAGTGACCTGCACCACCATCTCGACGAAGGACCACCATGCGCAAGTTGCACACGCACGAAGCCTCGCCGCTCGACGCCACCGCCACGATCTTCACCGGCGCCAAGATCCACACCGTTGACGACAGCACGGCGGGAGCCGAAGCGTTCCTGGTGTTCGGAAACCGCTTTGCCGCGGTGGGGACACTCGAGGAATGCCGCACGGAGGCGCGACGCCTGAGCACTCGCACGACCGCGGTGGTCGAACTCGACGGCGCCACCGTCGTCCCCGGATTCGTCGATCCGCACGCACACCCGTTGATGTACGGACAGATGCTCAGCTGGGTGGACTGCGGGCCGGAGAAGGCGCACTCGATTCCCGGAATCATTGCCCTGCTTCAGGAAGCGGCACTCACAGCTCCTGCAGGTGTCCCGATTCGCGGATACGGCTATGAGCACCGCAACCTGATCGAAGGGCGTCATCCGCTCAAGGAAGAGCTCGATCAGGTTGCCACTGATCGCGAGGTCTACCTCATGAACGCGAGCGGTCACGGCGGCGTCGTCAACTCCTTCACTTTCGACAAGCACGGCATCGATGCGAGCACTGAGAACCCGGCCGGTGGCGAGTTCTTCCGAGACACAGACGGCGAGTTGACGGGCGAGCTGTCCGACGCCGCGTGCAACATCCTCACCGGTGTCAACGGTGTGAAGGTCGGCCATCACGGACCCAACTTCCATCTCGAGGACGAGCCGGAAGAGCACCTTCGCCAGCTGTCGGTCGCTCAGGACAAGTTCCTGGCCGGCGGCGTCACCACCATCGGTGACTGCCAGGTGACGCGTCGTGAATTCGACATGTACCTGCGTCTGGCCGAGCAGGATCAGCTCAAGACGCGCGTCAGCATGTACATGCTCAGCCATCTCCTCGATCACGTCATCGACACGGGAATGCATGGCGCCTTCGGCAATTCGCGGCTCGCGTTCGGCGGCATCAAGTTCTACGCCGACGGCACTCTCGGCGGCTGGACCGCATACTTCCCCGACGGCTACGTGGGCGACCCGTGCCGCACCGGGCAGCTCTACCATGAGCCGGCGGACTACTCGGAGCTCATTGCCAAGGCACACTCCGTGGGTCTGCAGACCGCCACGCACGCGCAGTCGCCGACCGCCATCGACATGGTGCTCGACGCCATCGAAGCAGCGCAGAAGGCTCACCCCGACGCCGACGCGCGTCACCGCATCGAGCACTGCGGACTCCCGACGGCCGAGCAGATCGCCCGGATGAACCTGGCCGGTGTCTACCCGGTGAACCAGCCGCAGCACTACTACAACTGGGGTGAGGGCGTCACCGCGGCGATCGGCACTCCGGGCGAGCGGTTCAACCCGCTCGGGGAGTTCATCGCTGCCGATGTTCCCGTGACCATCAGCTCCGACGCCCCGGTCGCAGAGCCCAAGCCGCTCGAGGCAATTCAGGCAGCCGTCACTCGTGTGACACGTCAGGGCCATCAGCTCGGCTCCGATGCACTCCGCATCTCCGCCGACCAGGCACTGCAGGCTCACACGCTCAACGGCGCGCGTGCGCTGGGCCGTGAAGCGGAACTTGGCAGCATCTCGGTCGGCAAGCGGGCCGACTTCGTGATTCTGGGCGCGGATCTCCTCGAGGTTCCGGCCGACGCGATTGCGCAGATCGAGGTCCGGGAGACCTGGATCGACGGCGAACTCGCACATTCAGGTCATAACCACCTATTGTCGAGCACTTCGACCACCGAGGAAAAGTAATGAACCGAGAGCAACAGATCGTGAAGGCCCGCAAGGCGGGATTTGCAGCCTTCGTCGGTACAACCATCGAGTGGTACGACTTCTACGTCTATGCCACGGCAGCCGCCCTGGTGTTCGGTGACATCTTCTTCCCGCCCGGAACCGATCGCCTGACCGGCGTTGCGGCGGCGTTCGCGACGTACGCCGTCGGGTTTTTCGCCCGCCCCCTTGGTGGAATCGTGTTCGGCCATGTCGGTGACAAGATGGGCCGACGCACCGCTCTTGTTGTCACCCTGACGCTGATGGGTGCAGGAACATTCCTCATCGGCATGTTGCCCACGTACGCGTCGATCGGGTTCTGGGCGCCGCTACTGCTGGTCGTGCTCCGCTTCGTCCAGGGCTTCGCCGTTGGCGGCGAATGGGGTGGCGCAGTCCTGATGGCCGTCGAGCATGCTCCCGAGGACAAGAAGACCTTCTACGGCGGATTCGCTCAGCTGGGCAACCCGGCCGGCGCCCTTCTTGCCACCGGTTTCTTCAGCATTCTCTCCACCTTCGGCGACGACGCTCTGCGCGAGTGGGCTTGGCGTCTGCCGTTCCTCTGCTCGGCACTGCTGATTCTGGTCGGCTTGGTCGTTCGCCTGAAGGTCGAGGAGTCCCCGGTCTTCGAGTCCGAGGTGAAGTCCGCGGACGTTCCGGAGATGCTGCCGCTCAAGTACGCGCTGGTGACCAACTGGCGTCCGATCATCCTTGGTATCGGCATTCTGCCGGTCGCAGTCGGCGGCTACTACCTCGTGACGACCTTCATCACGGCATACGCAACCGACCCCGACGTCGGCTTGTCGGAGACGCTGATTCTCAACGCGCTCAGTGTCGCTGCAGTGGTCGAGTTGATCGCGACCCTGGGAGTTGCGTGGCTCGGCGACAAGGTGGGGCGCGTCCGCGTGGTCATCTGGGGTCTTGCTGCGGTCGCAATACTCGCAGCGCCGCAGTTCCTGGTGCTGAAGTCCGGATCCGTGTTCCTGATCTTCCTGACGTTTGCGGTCATGCGACTGGTGCTTGCTGCCACGTATGGTCCGATCGCCGCCGTTCTCTCGCAGATGTTCAAGCCGCAGGCTCGTTACACAAGTATCTCGTTGGCGTACCAGGGTGCCGGCGCGATCTTCGGCGGATTGTCTCCGCTGATCTCGACGCTGATGTACAAGGCAACGGGCAGCATCTGGCCGGTCATCGCACTGCTGATCGGCATGTGCATCCTGAGCATCGTCTGCCTGCTCTTCGCTCCGCAGCATGTGGACGAGGCGACGGATACCGACGACGTCCGGCAGGACCTGAACAAGGAATCGGCTTCCGCCTGACTGCCGAAACGAAGCTGGGGCAGTACACGATTTCCGTGTACTGCCCCAGCTGTCGTTTCAGGTCAGTTGTCGTTCAGCGACTGTTACGCGCCGACGAGATGGCGGTGAAAGTGATCGCTGCGTCGGTGGGCCTGGCTGAGATTCCTGATCTCGCGAAGCCAGAAGTGAGACGCCAGCGCGTTGTTGCTTCCGTAGCCGGTGCCGGAGGTGTCCTCGTCGATCAAGGCGACAAGCGCCTTGATCAGGCTGGTGACCTTGAGGTTGTTGGTCTGAGAATGTCGTACCAGCAGGTCGGCGGCTTCGTCGGTGCTGCAGCGGTAGAGCGTGCAGACAATTTCGAGAGCCCGTTCGCGGAGACGGCCCGAAGTAGTCGGGATCCGTAGTCCGTTTGTCGGGACACTGTTCGTCTGGTTGTTCGTGTCGTCGGGGTGAATCATGGTGTTGTACAAGGTATTCCTTTGAACCACATGGGTTTTGGGCCCGTGCGGTGTGTAGCGCATGTTGATACTGGTGCAGTCGGTACGCGATTGGCGGCGGACTCTGTCGGAGCCTTCGGCCTGGTCAACAATCTGCGGGACTGATGAAAGTGCGTAGTGATCAAAGGCGCGGATTTGCACCGAACTGGAAGTCTGCCCCTGGAACGAATATTGGAACTGTCGTTCCGGGCGAAGCGACCGGCTGCCTGACTGACGGCTGCCCTCTGATAACCCCACCGTACGTCATGGAGTTGGTTTCAGCTAATCCTTTTGCGGGCGATCATGCTCACAGTAGGCGGTTTCACCTGCTCAAGGAGTGTTTACGTGATCGATTATTGCTTGCTTGGTGATAGCCCAGGCGTTGGTTGTCGGGTTGCCGAAGTCGCCGTGGCCGACGCCGGGTAGTTCGATCAGATCGACCACGTCGCCTGCTGCTCGTGCGGCACGGGCATAGCGCCGGCTCTGTTCGACCGACACGACCTTGTCGCCGAGTCCGTGGATCGCCGTGACGGGGAGCCCGGTGGGGAGATGTTCGATCGGTGACGCGATGCGGTAACGGTCAGGGTGATCGACCGGCATGCCGCCCAGAAGATTTCGAACAAATCGATCTTTGCCCGCGGTTGCGGCGAGTGTCATGTCGAAGACGCCGGCCATGATCGTCGCCGAACGAATCGGCACGGTGAGGTCAGGCGCGGGAGCATCCGTGTCCTGTTGTGGTCGCGACGCGACCCACGCGGCCAGTTGTCCGCCCGCGGAGTATCCGGCGATGTGCACGCGACCCAAATCCAGTCGCCCGGAGGCCTTTTCCTGAACGATGCCGGCAAGCGCGTTGGTCGCCGCAACGGTATCGGAGAGAGTAGTCGGCCAACCGCCCTGCCCACCTATACGTCTGTATTCGATGTTCCAGACCGCAATTCCGTAGGGGGTCAGCGTTTTTGCCCACGCGCCCGCGTACTCCAGATTGCTCTTCTGCGCCCAGCCGCCGCCGTGGATCAATACGACGACTGGCAGGTCGCCGTCCGATCCGGGTGGAAGATACAGATCGCCGAAAGTATCTGCGGCAGCAGCGTAAGCGATGCGCACCGGAGGGATATCGCGGTCGAGACCGGAGGCGCTGGCGACCGAGATCACGAGCGTGAAGATGCAGACGAGCGCTACGGCGAGGTACCTGGCCAAGCGGTCGCGGGAGCGGTGCGCGATGGCTTGATTCCTCTCGGTCTGCGACGGACGATTGTCAGGAAATCAGTCTATCGGTGCCGAGTGAATTCATGGGGTGAGCGAATGCGCCGTGCTTGCTCGTATGCGTAATTCGCTACGCGTGTGGGTCGGCGCAGAGGGTTCGTCACCGTCGATCAGGGCGAGCAGTGCATCCACCGCCAAAGCTGCTTGTTCTTCGGGGAAGAAGTCGACGGCGGTGATCGGGGGATCGGAGATCAGTAGAGCGGGCTCGTCACTGTCCTGGGCGATCAAGATACTTCCGGGAATTGACAGGCCGAGATCGAGCGCCGCTCGTGCAGCGGCGGGGGCGCAACCGAGGATGACCGAGAGAATCGCGTCAGGGGGATTCTCGGATGTCAGTGCTTTGTGAGTCGCCGCGTATGCCGCGGAGACGAGTTGTTCGACGGAATTGACGCCCTCGAACGACGCCAGGTCGTCGGTGGCTCGGGGCGACACGCCGTGGATGCGGCACCATTCGAGGTAAGCGATGGTCGTTGCGCGAGTCCATGCCGAATCCATTCCGGGATTGAGGACAAGGATATCCGTTGCGCCCTGTTCGGTGAGGTGGTTCAAGAGCGTTTCGGTCGTGGCGAAGAGATCCGGCGAAATACTCCATCCGAATTGCTCAGGGTTGCCGGGACCCACTACGACAGAAGGTATTCCGAGTTTCTTCAAGATGTCGACGCGAGGGTCGTGCATCATCGGGTCGACGACGATCACACCGTCCATCTCGATGCGACGCAGTCCGTTCGGGTCTTTCATCGACGGCAACAACAGGAGTGAGTGATCGGCGTGGAACGCTGCCTGTGTGGCGGCGGTCGCCACACGGCCGTACCAGTCGAAGTTGAGGCACTCGGCCGAGGAAGGCTCGTCCGGGGCCGGGAGCATCAACCCGAGGGTGGCGGTTCGACCCGAGCGAAGGTTTTGTGCCGACCGATTGGCTCGGTAACCCAAGCGATCCGCAACCTCTTGAACACGCGCCCGGGTGGCAGAGTCGACTCTGCCCTTGCCGTTGAGTGCGTAGGAAACTGTGGACACGGCGACGCCGGCGGCTGTCGCGACATCGCGAAGCGTCGGGACGTTCGGCGTGATCATCGGGGTCGCGTCCTCTAGTTGCTGGGCGGTTTCTACTCAAGAGTAACGCCCAATCGTTTCGGCAGGGGGAACCTGGCGGACGATTGTTCAGTCGAAGGAATTGCGCCGAATCGTTTCATCAGAGCTATTGACTATGCCGAAACGTTTCGGCACTCTCGTAGAACACCGGGACAACTTCGAGTGAAATTCGGTCGACCTCGGGCACCCTCATTCACAGTCCATGCGCCTAAATACGACGATCCACGGAGTTACCCATGAGAGAGAAAACCCGTCCACGTCGCGCGGGTGCTGCTGCCGCGTGGTCGGCCACTGGTGGTTTGGTCGAACGGCCGGGAATGATTCCGGGAGCACCCGAGATCTGGGTCTACGCAGACAAGTTCTCCTACTTCGCCGGCGATACCGTCTCGGTGCGCGTGCACACCACCGCTGACGAATACGACATCGAGGTGGTCCGTGACGGCGCGCGCCCACAGAGCATCGTCAAGTACATCGGGCTACCAGGCAAACAACAGTCGACGCCCGACGACGCCTATGCGACCGGGTGTGATTGGTCGGAATCCGTTGCCTTCACCGTTGCACCGAATTGGGCTTCGGGGATGTACCTGATCCTGGTTCGAATGCGCCACGAAGGTGTGGTCGTCGAACGTGAGGGCTTCTTCATTGTCAAGGCACGTGAACCCGAGCACGCTGACATGGTCCTCATCCACACCACGAGCACGATGTTGGCCTACAACGACTGGGGCGGAGCCAACAATTTCCGTGGTGCCCCGGACGGTTTCGGCGACGTGGCGACACCGATTTCGTCGACGCAGCGTCCCATCGCGCGCGGGATGTTGCGCAAACCCGAAGGTGCAGCGCGAAACATTCACACCGATATGCCGGGAATCGGATGGGTTCCGCGGCACCCGCCGTACGAATGGGCCTGGGTGAACGGATACTCGCGCCATCACGCCGACGCATTCTGGGCGACGTACGAACGCCCGTTCACGGTGTGGGCGGAGGAGCAAGCGTTTCTCGTACACCACATCACCCAGCACGACCTACATGAGGATCCTTCAGCGCTGCGCGGATATTCGTGTGCAGTCGTCGTCGGTCACGACGAGTACTGGTCGTGGGAAATGCGTGATCGTCTCGACGCATTTGTCGAAGGAGGAGGCGGCCTGGCGCGATTCGGCGGGAACTTCCTGTGGCAGGTACGCATCGAAGGTGACGCGCAGATTTGTTACAAGAACCCCTTCGACGATCCCATACGAGAAGTAGACCCCACCCGCGTCACCACGGCATGGGATTCCCCCGAGATTGATCGGCCGGGCGCGTGGACGATGGGTTTGACCGCGATGGCGGGGGTGTACAACCGTTACGGTGCAACAGCTCCGAGGTCATCCGGCGGCTTTACCGTATACCGGCCCGATCATTGGGCATTGAACGGAACCGACCTGTATTACGGTGACAACTTCGGAATCGCGCCGGTCTGTATTGCTGCTTTCGCAATGGACGGTGCGGACTACACGTTCAGGAAGGGTCTGCCGTACGCCACCGGTGTCGACGGTGCACCAGAGGATCTGGAAATCATCGCAATGGCGCCGGCAGTTTCGGGGTCACGGGACAACTGGAACGGCACCGCTCCGATTGGTGCGCCCCTCGCCGAGGTGTCGGGAATCTTCGAAAGTGCCTATGGGAGAGAACTCCCCGAGCATCTGCGCGAGTTCGAATACGGTTCGGGAATGGTGGCAACACATCAGCGCGGTCTCGGAACCGTTTTCAATGCCGGGACGACCGAGTGGGTCAGTGGACTGATTCACCGGGATCCTTTCACCGAACGAATAACCGCAAACGTGCTGAATCTGTTTGCTGCGCAACTGTCGAGTTTCACTGAGGAGCCAGACTGACGGCGGCGACCAGCGGTAGAGTTTGTTGCCCGAGGATGATGGTCGAAAGAGGATCCATACGTACGTATGTATGGAGATATTAAATCGACTTGACCAGGGTTTTTAATCCAAACTACCGTAGTCTTCGCCGTTCAGTTGGATGACGGGTGGGTGTGGGGAGCTGCCGAACTTCGACAGTCACGTGCGGATCTCCACGATCAGATCCGCACGTGACCTGGCCGCTGCGATTACGTCGGCGTTCGGTTGATCCACCCGTCTCACCCAGTCCGCGGCCGCTTCGGAACTCCTCCCGAAGCGGCTGTGGCGTTTCACCAACCGCTGTGTGCGTGTCGCCTCCGGAACCTCGAGGTACCAGACGGTGTCGATCGCCGCTCGTACTTGTGGCCAGCTGCCGTTTGGTAGGAGGAGGTAGTTTCCCTCGGTGACGATCAACGGCGTTCGAGGCTCGACAGTGGTTGCGCTGCCGATTGATTCGTCGATCTCGCGATCGAAGACGGGCGCGTACACAATGGAGTCTTCGGATCGGAGGCGGTGTAGAAGCGCCGCGTATCCGTCGGCGTCGAAAGTTTCCGGAGCGCCTTTTTGTCCACGCCTGCCGAGTCGGTCGAGTTCCCGATTGGCAAGGTGAAAGCCGTCCATCTCGACGACGGTGCAGAGTGAGTCCAGTTTCTGCGCAATTGCCTGTGAAGCCGTCGATTTCCCGGCTCCAGGGGCTCCCGTGATGCCGAGAATGTATCGGCCGTTGTCGGTGATCAGTGAAGCGGCGCGTGAGGCAAGTTGATCGAGCGTCAGCGAGACGGTCGGCGGTGAGGTCCTCACTTGTTGCTCCGATCAGTCCGAGGTCCGGTGGATCGAGGGTACGCCGGAGGTCTTCGACCGTTGACAGTCTGAATGGACTGTGAAACTGTGAGCCATGCCACTCGAGAGACTGGAGGTGTGACCGTGACCCTGCGTGACGCGCAGCGCGAAGCCACGCGCCACCGGATTCTCGATGCGGCAACGGATTTACTGATAGCGGACGGGTATTCGTCGTTGACGACGCAGTCGGTTCAAACGGCTGCCGGAGTCAGTCGGGGCGCTCTCCTGCACCACTTTCCGAATATGCAGGAGCTCACTGCGGCGTTGGTGTCGAACATCGTCGTGCGGAACGAGGCGGCGGTGAGGTCGGCGATGTCTCGACAGGACCCGTCGGTGGATACGATCGAGAACTCGATCTCCGCTCTGTATTCGGCGTTGACTCAGCCGCCGTTCCAAGCGGAACTCGAACTGTGGTCGGCGGCTCGGACGGATCCGGTGTTGGCGGAGGTTCTCCGCGAATCGGAGCGCGTCGCCGGGCGGGATTTGCAGCGAGTTGTCCATGACGCGTTCGGGCCTGAAATTGTTGCTTCCGAGAACTATTCGCAAATTGCAGATCTAACCGTGCTGATGCTCCGTGGTTTGGCGTTGTCCCGGGCGGTACACAAGAGCGATGCCTCTGCGCGTCGTTCGATCAGTCAATGGGCGGGCGTTGTTCGCCTGCTGCTCACCCAGAACTAGCGCAACTCGTTTCGTTCGAGATGCGCTCGATCGACAGGACCGATGATGACAGATTTTGCGACCCTGAAATACGAGACCTCTGGTGGTAAGGCGTACATCACCCTGAACCGCCCCGATCGGCTCAACGCAATCGACGATCGGATGCCGTCGGACATCCGAAATGCAGTTGCGGCGGCCAATGACGACGACGACGTTCGCGTGATCATCTTGCAAGGCGCAGGCAAGGCGTTTTGCGCCGGGTACGACCTCAAGAAGTTCGCCGAAGGAGATCTCGACGGAAAGTGGAATCAAGGCCCGGTGTGGGACCCCATCAAGGACTTTCGGGGCATGAAGCAGAACACCGACGACTTCTTCACCCTCTGGCGATCGCTCAAGCCGACCATCTGCAAAGTTCAGGGTCATGCAGTCGCAGGCGGAAGCGATATTGCGCTGTCTTGCGACATGCTGATCATGGCTGACGACGCCCGCATCGGATACCCGCCTGCTCGCGTCTGGGGTTGCCCGACCACAGCTATGTGGGTGTACCGCCTCGGGGCGCAACGCGCCAAGCGAATGTTGTTGACGGGAGACACCATTGACGGTGTCACCGCCGCCGATTGGGGATTGGCGCTCGAATCGGTGCCGGCCGACGAACTGGACGCTGCGGTGGAGGCGTTGGCGGATCGCATCGCCGGTGTCCCGCTCAATCAATTGGCAATGCAGAAGATGATGATCAATCAGGCGTACGACAACATGGGGTTGCAGGGTACCCAGGTGCTGGCAACCCTGTTCGACGGAATCACGCGCCACTCGCCGGAAGGGCGCTGGTTCAAGGATTTTGCCGAACGCGACGGATTTCACGCCGCGGTGCAGTACCGCGATTCCGGCCGCAAGATTCCAGACGGAGGCGGGCCGCTCCCCGAATCCGACACCCCTTCCGAAAAGAAAGTGGATGTGAGATGAGCAGTGTTCTCGAAACGTCGTACTTCCCCGCGGACGTGTCGGACCCGATAGTGGAACAAACGGTCGGCGGACTGCTGCGAGAGTGCGCCGCGGACTCGCCGAACCTGATTGCAATCAGAGAAGTGGTTCCGACGCAATCGCATTCGTTGTCCGGTGCCTCCGAGACGGATCGCACCTGGACCTTTGCGGAACTCCTGGGTGAAGCGGAGGGGTGCGCGCACTACCTCTTGTCGCAGTTCGACCGCGGCGACCGGATAACGGTCTGGGCTCCGAACATTCCGGAGTGGATGATTCTGCAGTACGGCGCCGCGCTCGCCGGAATGGTTCTGGTGACTGCCAATCCGGCGTTGGGCGCCGAGGAGTTGGCGTACGTCTTGTCGCAGTCCCAGTCCCGCGGGTTGTTCCACACCGGAAAATTTCGCGGCGGTGACATGGCGGCGGTGGCATCCGAGGCGATTTCGATTGCGGGAGCAGAAGTTCTGGCAGTGAACTTCGAGGACTGGGATCGTCAGGTTCGAGGTTGGGCCGGCGAACGGGGCGCACTGCCGGAAGTCTCTCCTGACGACAATGCGCAGATCCAGTACACGTCGGGAACCACCGGAGTTCCCAAAGGTGCGCTGCTGCATCATCGAGGACTGGTCAACAATGCCGATTTCGTCAGTCGGAGAGGTCAATTCCCCGAAAGGGGGTCGGTGGTCTCGGCGATGCCGCTCTTCCACACCGCTGGGTGCGGCATCCTGGTCCTCGGCGCCGCACAGCGAAGAATGTCCATCGGTCTGATCCAGTATTTCGACCCGACTGCGGTTCTCGATGCGGCGGAACGCTTTCGGGCCGACGTGGTCAGTGGAGTTCCGACGATGCTGATCGCGATGATCAACGACGCCAGCTTCGCGAGCCGCGATTTCTCGGCCTGTTCGGTGGTCGTGTCGGGTGGGTCGTCGGTCCCGCCCGAACTCGTGAGCACGGTGGAATCGGCCTTCGGTGCGGGGTTCAGCATCGTCTACGGACAAACCGAGGCGAGCCCCGTGATCACGCAGACCAGCCCCGCCGACACCCCCGAAGACAAATCGGAGACGGTCGGTCTCGCGTTGCCGCAGGTCGAGGTGAAGATTTCCGACGTGGTGACCGGGGACAGCGTGCCACTCGGCGAACAAGGTGAGATCTGCGCGCGCGGGTACCTCGTCATGACCGAATACTTCCGCAACCCGGAGGCTTCGGCCGCCACCGTGGACAAGGACGGTTGGTTGCATACCGGCGACTTGGGGACGATGGATCACCGTGGATACGTCCGGGTGACCGGCCGGCTCAAGGACATGATCATCCGCGGCGGGGAGAACATCTATCCGCGAGAGGTCGAGTCCGTGATCTTCACGCATCCGAAGATCCTCGATGTGGCGGTCGTGGGTGTGCCCGACGAGGTGTGGGGCGAGCGGGTGGTTGCCGTCATCAGGTGGAAAGACGAGTCCGACCAGCCGACCGCAGCCGAACTGGTCGAGTTCTGCACCGAGCGACTGGCACGCCACAAAGCACCGAAGGAGTGGTTCAGTGCAGAAGCATTTCCTCTGACCGGCTCGGGCAAGATTCAGAAATATCGAATTGCGAGCCTGGTCGGCGAGGGCGCCTACGGCGTCGTCAGCTGACCCGAGCCCCTAGCACGTCGGAGCGATTCTGTCTGGGTTATCCCCGTAAATCGCTTCGACGTGCCCTGTTTATCCTGGTGTCGTGAGTTCAACCTTCGGTGAAACCGGACACAAAGCCACCTCCAGCCGCATTCGCGCCACAGCCTTTGCGTCGAAGGTGATGGCCGCGTCCGACGCTGTGAAGTTCATTCACCCCGGCGACACGGTCGCGATCAGCGGTTTCGCAAGCGCCGGTACTCCCAAGGTGATCATTCCGGCGCTGGCCGAGCGCATTCACCACACCCGCGGCAACGGATCTAACTTCACGATCAATCTCCTGACCGGTGCTTCGGTGTCCACCGAGACCGAAAGGCTGCTCGCCGAGGTCGACGGAATCGCGCTGCGAATGCCGTATCAGTCCGAGGCCACCGCGCGTCGCCGCATCAACGACGGTCGCATGGACTACGTCGACATCCATCTCTCCCACGTTGCTCAGCAGGTGTGGGAGGGCTACTACGGCAATGTCGACGTCGCGGTCGTCGAAGTCGCCGGTATCACCGAATCAGGTGAACTGATTCCCTCCGCGTCGATCGGCAATAACAAGACGTGGCTCGACGTCGCAGACAAGGTCATTCTCGAAGTCAACTCCTGGGTGCCCGAGGCGATGGAAGGCATCCACGACGTCTACTACGGCACCGCGTTGCCGCCGCATCGCAAGCCTCTCGAGATCACCCGCGTCGAAGACCGGATCGGCCAGACGACATTCCGAGTGGATCCCGCGAAGGTTGTGGCCGTTGTCGAGACCGACTGCCGAGACAGCGCGAGCCCTCTCACTGCACCCGACGCCGTCAGTGAGGCGATCGCCGGCCACGTCCTGGAATTCTTCGACTTCGAGGTGCGCGCCGGACGGATGCCGGTGGATACCTTGCTTCCGCTGCAGGCAGGCATCGGCAATGTTGCCAACGCGGTGCTCGGCGGTCTCGATCGGGGGCCGTACCGCGGCCTGACCTGCTACTCCGAGGTCATCCAGGACGGGATGCTCAAGCTGATCAAGGACGGAACCGTCGCGCATGCGTCGTCGACGGCTTTGGCGCTCACCGACGAGGGCATCGAAGAACTGACCGCGAACATCGACTTCTACCGCAACCACATCACGCTCCGTCCGCAGGAAATCAGCAACCACCCAGAGGTGGTGCGCAGACTCGGAATCATCGCCATGAACGGCATGCTCGAGGCCGACATCTACGGCAACGTGAACTCGACGCACGTCATGGGGACGAAGATCATGAACGGAATCGGCGGCTCGGGAGACTTCGCTCGTAACGGCTACGTGTCCATGTTCCTGAGCCCGTCGACGGCCCGCGGGGGTGAGATCTCGGCGATCGTTCCGATGGTTCCGCACGTCGACCACACCGAGCACGACACTCAGGTGTTGGTCACCGAGCAGGGGTTGGCCGATCTGCGCGGTCTGTCTCCGCGGCGACGCGCGCGCCTGATCGTCGACAACTGTGCTCACCCGGAGTTCCGGCCACTGCTCCGCGATTACATCGCTCGCGCCGACGCTCAGCCGGGCGCGGGGCAGACGCCGCACATCCTGGGCGAGGCATTCTCGTTCCATCAGCGGTACATCGACACGGGTTCGATGCGCTTGTCCTGACCTTCCGATCGGTGCTTGTACGATCTTCGGACGCCGAGCAAATCAGGAGTGAAGAGCGACATGGCTCGACCGTCGAAACCGTTGATCAGCCGAACCACCGCAGTTGCCGCAGCAATCTCGATTATCGATGCCGAGGGCTTGGACGCTTTCAGCCTTCCGCGTCTGGCTAAGTACCTCGACGTCAAAGCTCCGTCGTTGTATCACCATTTCTCCGACAAGAACGAGATTTTGACGGAGGTTGCGCGAGCAATCGTGTTCGAGACCAGGATTCCGCGTCAGCCCGCGTCAGGTGATTGGCAGGACTGGGTTGTCGCGTACGGCTTGAACTTTCGGGATGTGATTCTGCGTCACCGCAATGCCGCGCCGGTGATGTTGCAGTTTCTTCCGCGAGACCTCGTGACTGACATGTTCGAGGCTGCAGCAGATTACCTCGAGGGTTCGGGAGTTCCTGTGCGGCTGCATGTTCAGATCCTCGACGGCCTCGAGAAGCTGACCTTGGGTGTCACCCTCACTGAGGCGATGAGGCCCGAGGCCAAGCGTTCCGCCGTTTTTGCCAACGTAGATCGAATTGCCCACCCGGTCCTCGACGCCGCGCTGAAGTCGAATCAACGTACGCCCAGGCAGTTGTACGAACAGATGATGCGAAGTTTCCTCTACGGGGTTCTTCACGCCGACCAGGTGGATAACTCGATCTGATCAAGCGGCAGGTACAGATGCCTTTTCGCCGTCGACGGCAAGGGCGACTGATTCCTTGGTATTGCGAACCTGCGCGTATGCGATCGTTGCGGCGGCGAGCAGGGTCGGTACGACGAAGAGGAAGAAGATGGATTCCGTCGTCCAGGATCGGTCGACGAGTAGACCGATCCCCAACGGCGTCACGATACTTCCGATGCGGCCGAGTCCCGCTGCGATTCCGAGAGCGGAGACACGTGCTTCGGGGCGGAAGAGGATCGGCACCATGACATACAGGCCGGTGTAGGCCGCGGTCATACACAGCCCGAGCAGAGCTGACGCCACCAGCGCGGGGCTGAGTTGAGTCGAGACCAGAGCGAGGACGCCGAACAGTAGCGAGCCGGCGAGGATGAAGCCCATGGTGATCCACATCGAGGCGAATCGAAGGGCCAGGCCGGCGAAGACCAGCGTTCCGAGCGCGCCGCCGAGCGAGAACATCAGTCCACCACTGATTCCGGCGTTGTTGGACATGCCGGCAAGCTTGAGAAGTTTCGGTGTCCAGGTATTGCCGAAGAAGTATGCGATGTTGACCAGGCCGAAGACGATGCATGTCGTCGCCAGGGCCCAGGACTTCAGGTGAGCCGATCCGGAGACGTTCGGTGACCGCCGCACAGGTGTCGTGTGATTACCCGTGGCCGGGACTCCGGTCAGTTTCATCTTGGAAATCAGTTCGTCCAGCTTCTTTCGCGACGACTCGGTTCCCTTGGCGGCGAGGAAGTCCGGCGATTCTGGGATTCCGAAATAGGCCACACCCGCCATTATCGCCGTGACGACCGCGCCGAGCAGGAATGCGGAGTGCCAGCCGTACGTCGACATCAGCACCGCTGCTCCGGCGCCGCCGAGTACACCCCCGAGTGGAATGCCGATCGCGAACAGCGCGATGAGCGTCGAGCGCTTGCGTGCAGGTGCGTACTCGCCGACGATGATCGGCGAACTCGGGATGATGCCGCCCATACCGACGCCGGCCAGCAGACGCGCAAGCGCAAGTTGTGTGACGTCGCCGCTCGCTGCGGACAGTAGAAGACCGACTGTGATGACGACCAGCGAACCGATCAGCAGGGGGCGGCGCCCGTATCGGTCGCCGACCGGTCCCAAGGCGATCGAGCCGACCGCCATGCCGATGAGGCCGGCGCTGAAAAGCATGCCGGACTGGGTGCCGGATATTCCCCAGTCGTCCGTGATCGGCAGTATGGCGAGTGACATCGAAAGGATGTCGTATCCCTCGGCCATGTTGACCAGCGTGCACAGAAGGATTACCCGTATTTGGAGTCTGCTGAGTGGAGACGCATCGATCAGTTCGCGTGCTGAAGCCATCGTGTTCCTTAGTCGGAAGGGGTGGTTGCGGGTGTGACTTGGCTTGTGCGCTCGGGTGATGTTCACCAGCAGCAGTTTTCGAGTGGACACTGAATCGATGTGCCTCAAGTCACATCGGTTAATCTAACGCAGTTCGGTTAAATGGTCAACGCATGCGCCTTCGGTAAACCTAATGGCGTATGGTTTAGTGTACGAGACGGGATGATTCTGCTGAGTCTGTTCGACTGTTAGCTCTATTCTGTTGTTGTGCAACAGTTTTGCAGTTGTCGATGGTTGACAGGTCGGCCGGGGGAGCTTACGTTTCGCCGAGATGTAAACAGTTACTGACAACTTCCTGGGACGCTGCGGCCCGCAGGAAGGAAGGAATGGTTTCCCATGGCCCTCTCCGATTTCTTCGACCAAGGGTGGAGCGTCGATCCCGCTGCCATCGCATATCGTCACGGCGACGTCGACTGGACGTTCGAAGAAGCAGGTTCGCTGTCCTGTCGTGTCGCGAACGCGTTGCTGCGAGACGGAATGAAGCCGGAAACGAAGATCGGCGTTCTCTCTCCCAATGATCCAGCGGCGTGGTTATGCGTCATCGCTGCCTGGCGTGCCGGTGGAACCTGGGTGCCTCTCAATCCGAACAGTCCGATCACGGACAGCATCGGATTCGTCAACCAGTTCGATTGCGAGATTCTCTTCTATCACCCTGCGCTTGCAGCAGCTGTAGACGAGATTCACGCTGCAGTCGGCGACCGCATCCAGTACATCCGCCTCGAAGGAGAAGCGGACGCCGCCGAGTGTGTTCGTGACTACGCCCGCGCATTGACGGACTGGCTCGGCGATTCTCCGTCGACGCATCCGAGGGTCGACGTTCCGCAGGATTCCGTGGCGATGATTTCGCCGACCGGCGGTACGACAGGCGCTCCCAAGGGCGTGATGAACACCCACCGCAGCTTCTCGATGTGTGTTGCGCAGCTGATGCTTGCCATGCACTATCGCGCCGACGAGAAGGTGGTCAACCTCGCGGCTGCCCCCATGACGCACTCCGCCGGAATGCTGACCCTGCCGGCAACTGCCCGCGGCGGCGCCGTCGTCGTGTTGAAGCGGCCGGATCCGGAGACCCTGCTCGAGTCGATCGACCGATACAACGTCACCGACCTGTTCCTGCCTCCCACCGTGATCTACCGGTTGATCGAACATCCGGATCTGGCGAACTACGATCTCACGTCGCTGCGGTACTTCCTCTATGGTTCTGCCCCGATGTCGGCCGAGAAGCTGCGCAAGTGCTTGAAGGTTCTGGGTCCGGTGATGATCGAATGCTTCGGCCAGACGGAAGCTCCCGGCTCCATCAGTTTCCTGCGCCCCGAGCAGCACTTTGTCGACGGCGAGATCGCCGACGACGCCCGATTGCTGTCTTGTGGTCGGCCGTCGCCGTTGATCAGAGTCGAAATCCGCGACGACGAAGACAACGCGCTTCCGAGCGGTGAGCGTGGCGAAATCTGCGTACGCGGAGACCTGGTCATGAAGGGGTACTACAACAACCCCGAGGCGACCGCCGACACCATACGTGACGGTTGGCTTCACACCGGCGACATCGGATACCTCGACAACGAAGGGTTTCTGACGCTCACCGACCGCAAGAAAGACATGATCATCTCGGGCGGATTCAACGTCTTCCCAGCTGAGGTCGAGCAGGTGATCTGGTCGCACCCCGCTGTGCAGGACTGTGCCGTCATCGGCATTCCGGACCCGGAATGGGGCGAGGCCGTCACCGCTGTCGTCGAGCTCAACGAGGGCGCAGAAGTAGGTGCCGACGAGCTGATTGCTCTGTGCCGCAACAAGCTCGGAGGTGTTCGTAGTCCCAAGCGAATCGACTTCGTCGAACGACTCCCGCGCAGCGTCAACGGGAAGGTCCTCAAGAAGGATCTCCGAGAACTCTACTGGGCTGATCAGGCTCGACGAGTCTGAAGAACAGGACTGACGAATAATGCACCCTTCGTTCGACGATGCCGCCCTGCGATGTGAAGGCACGAGCATCAGACTGCTGGCTTCGCAGTGCAGTCGGTGCGAGAACATCAGCTTCCCTTGCCGTGAGCGTTGCGCCAAGTGCTACGCCCCGGCGACCCAGATCGAACTGGCCGAGTCCGGTACCGTCTTATCGCATTGCACTGCAGCATTTCCGATTGCCGGAGCGCAACCTCCCGTGACCATCGCGCAGGTGCGTATCGGTGACGCCGACATCGAAATTCTGGGAGTCAGTGCCGATCCCGTTCGAATCGGTGATGTGGTTTCCGTTGTTCCCCGGAGTGCGGGCACGGAAGACTCACTGTTCACGACATACGGTTTCGAAAAGGAGTCGCGCGATGCGTGAGGTATACATCTCGGGCGTCGGAATGACGCCGTTCGTTTCCAAAACGACGACACCGCCACATGTTCAGGGTGGACAGGCGTTGAACGCGGCCCTCGGGGATTCCGGACTGGACTGGGCTGAAGTCGGCCTGCTCGTGGTCGGTGCCGTCGGTACCGGAATGTCGACCGCTCCGCTGGTTCTGCACGAAATGGCGTGGACCGGGATTCCTGCTGTTGCGGTAGAGAACGCATCAGCTACCGGCACAGCGGCTTTCGAGCAGGCCCGCGCTGCTGTGGCATCGGGGCAGGTGGAAACTGCCGCGGTGGTCGGAGTCGGAAGCCTCGGTGCTCTCTTGATGAGCCGCGCTGCCGAAGGGGAACGTGAACCGGACTTGATTTCTGTATCCGGCATGGCAGTTCCTGCTGTTCCGTTTGCGTTGATGAAGCAGGCCCGCATGCATCGACACGGCGAATCGGCCGACGCCAGCCTCCTGGTGGTGGAGAAGAACCTCTTCAATGCAAGCCGAAACCCCATGGCGCAGCGTAACAAAGCATTGACGATGGACGAGTTGAAAGCTGCACCGATGCTGGTGGATCCGCTCCGGCGCGTCGAATCCTGCCCGATCGGTGACGGCGCAGCAGCAGTCGTCATCACCAGCAGAAAACTCGCGAACGCCAGTCGGGCCGTCCGAGTGGCTGCCGCCGTAGCGGAGACGGACAAGTGGCACGGGGCTGCCGCGTTCATGCCTGATCTCGGTGTGACCAAGCGGGTCTCCGCCCGTGCCTACGAGCAAGCCGACATTCGCCCCGACAACGTCGACGTCGTAGAGGTTCACGAGGCTTTCAGCGTCGAAGAACTGCAGTACATCGAGGATCTCGGGTTGGCGGCGGAAGGGAAGGCGTCGTTCGCGATGGCAGACGGCGATTTCCACATCGGAGGCCGTGTCGCGGTCAGCCCCAGCGGTGGACTGATCGGCCGTGGGCATCCCGGTGGAGCGACCGGCCTGTCCCAGTTCGTCGAGATCACGCAGCAGATTCGTGGGCAGTCCGGGGTCCGTCAGCACGACGGTGCGCGGATCGGATTCGCGCAGATGATCGGAGCCGGCGGAGTGAGTTACGCGCACATCCTGGTCGGCGAAGACTAGCGGTTCCGGTACGACAGTCCCCCCGCCTTCGGAACGTGGTGGAAGAATGCGGGGGGTGAACACAACCGGAGTACCCACAGAAGTGCTTTCCTGGGTAGCCGCGGCAGGGGCGGACGACGCCGGTGGCCTACCCGTCGAACTGCTGGGTGATTTCCTGGACGTGCTCAGTGTCGCCGTATGCGAGGGGAAGCCGCTGCAGCGTCGTCAGCTGCATCGTTTCCGTGCCCGCGGTGAAGAAGCGGCGCAGCAGGGTGTCGCCCTGCGAGCCCTGCTCGATCTGTATCTCTCCTCGGCTTGGCGCCTGTGGCGTGAGCTCCCCGCTGTTATTGCGGCACAATCGGATCCGACTGCCGTGGTCTCGGCCGGCGAAGTCATGCTCCGCGCCGTCGACGATGCCGTCGCCGAACTGGCCGAAGGATTCCAGTTGGCCAGGCGATCTCTGGTCCGCTCGCAGGTATCGGCACGCCGTGAGTTCGTCGACGACTTGTTGACCGGCGGAGCCGATGTCGTCGGATTGTTAGGTCGTGCTTCGGGATTCGGGCTCCATCTCAGCGGTCCGCATGCCGTCGCGGTCGTGACCGCGACGCGCGAGTTCACCGACGACAATCCCTTGGTGCGGGCCGTCGAACGTGCCGTGCTCGGCAGCAAGGGTGACGCCGACGCGTTGGTTGCCAGCAAGAGCGGCAAACTGGTCGTCGTTTTCGCGGCGCCGGACCGTGATGCCGTCGACCACGTGCTGGCGGGTATTCGGTCGGCTCTCGGACCGGGAACCGATGACGACGGGCGAGTTCAGTTGCAGCGGCGTGCTTTGGACGGCACCTGGCAGATCGCTGTCGGGCGCCCTCGCACCACCGCTTCGGGCGTCGTGGCGTCGTACCGGGAGGCGCTCGACGCACTGGACCTGGCGCAGCGCCTGTCGTTGACCGCACCGATCATCGATGCTCGTGACCTGCTGGTCTACCGCGTTCTGGTCAACGACAGGCCGGCGGTCACCGACCTGATCCACACCCTGCTCACCCCGCTGCTCGAGGCACGCGGCGGCGCTGGGCCGATGATCGACACCCTGCTCGCGTACTTCTCCGCCGGCGGCAATACGGCAAAGACCGCCCGAGACCTGCATTTGTCGGTCCGGGCGGTCACGTACCGCTTGGACCGTATCCGTGAACTCACCGGCCAGAACGTCAACGACCCCAACGACAGCTTCGCGCTCCACGCTGCCGTGCTGGGCGCGAAGTTGCTCGACTGGCCGGCCACGGAGCTGGCCTGATCAGCTGGTGCGCGCCCGTTCCTCGTAGGCAGCACGGGCCGCGGTGTCGACGTCGCCGAGAAACTGCGTCTCGACGCCGAACAGTCGGCTCAATGCCTCGTAAGGCCGTCGGGGCACGAAACCCTGTGCCTGGACAAGCAGTCCGGACACTCGCGTAATGCGCACGCGTGGTCGAGGTTTGGTGATCAAGCCGACGATTGCTTCGGCGATTTCCTCCGGCTGAACCTCACGGAAACCCTTCATTCCCGAAGTCCCGGAAGTGAGTTGGGTGTTGGTGAGCGTCGGCAGTACGGACGAGACGTTCACTCCGGTGCCACGAACTTCCTTGCGGACAGAATCGGTGAAGCCCAACACCGCATGCTTGGCGCCGCAGTACGTCGACAAACCGGGGCACGGGAGTTCGCCGGCAAGCGAAGCGATGTTGATGACGTGTCCACGTCCGCGTGGAAGCATCCGTCGCAGTGCGAGTTTGGTTCCCGTGATCACGCCGAGGACGTCGATCTCGATGATGCGTCTGGTCACGGTGTCGTCCTCGTCGACGATCCGTCCGACCGGCATGATGCCCGCATTGTTGACCAGTACGTCGATCGGGCCGAGTTCACCTTCGACGGTGTCGAGGAAGTCGAAGAACGACGCGGGGTCGGTGACGTCGAGACGCCCGAACGTACGGATGCCCAAATCTTTTGCAGCCTGCGCGAGAGTGGCTTCGTCGATGTCGCCGATCGCGACCCTCGCGCCCAGGCTGATGAGCCGTTTCGCGGTGGCGTATCCGATGCCCCTGGCGCCACCGGTGATGACCACTACCTGACCGTCGAAAGGCTTGTTCATATCGCGAGCGTCTCCAAAAACTAGAGGGATGGGATTGCAGTGACGTAAATCTGCAGCGACGTGAAACTGCAGTGAGATGTGATTGTGGACCAGTTGAAGTTGGGTAGATAGGGCTTGTTGGCCGAACCAAGGCGATAGATTTATGACTAAGTCACAATTCGGGGAGGCGCCATGGAAACATCGGAGTTGGACGGCTGGATTGCGAATCTCGCACCCATCTATCTCCAGCCGGAGGTGATCGACGGTTTCGTCCAACGCATCGACGACGCCATTGCCGAGGCCAATCCCGAGGTAGCGGCTGATCGGGAGCTACGACGCGATGTGGATGCGAGCACCGCGGCGCAACTCCGCGTCATCGTGGCGGCGATCGCGGGCGGTTCCCAAGAGGTCACGCCGCCGGCGGAGTCGGTTGCGCTTGCACTCACCGTCGCTCGGCGCGGTATGGATCTTCGGGTCCTGCTCAAGATCTACGGCGCCGGACGCCTCGCGATGCTGGGTTTCGTCGACGAGTCGATAGAGGCACTCCCGATCGGTCCGGAACTCAAACGCGCACTTCTCGTTCGAGTGTGGGGTTCGGCGATGAGATGGCTGGAAGTGACCACCGAATTGTTGGTCGCGACGTACGCGAAGGAGCGGGAGAGCTTGGCGCGCGGCGCTTTTGCGCGTCGGTCCGAGACGGTGCACGCGATTGTCGCGGGCGAAGCCCTTCACTCCGACGAAGCGTCCCGGATCCTGGACTATCCGATGCGGCGCCACCACACGGCGTTTGTTCTCTGGACGGACGACACCGACCCGGCTGCAGACGTATTGGCGCGGTTGGACTCGTACGCCCGTACCTTTGTCGACGAGTCCAATGGCGAGCGTGTTCTGACTTTGCCTTCGGGCGCGCGTGAGCTGTGGTCGTGGGTCGCGCATTTCGACGGCCAGGAGTGGGCGTCACATGTTGATGCCCGGCATTCGGATCTTCGCGTTGCAGTGGGAGCGAGCGGTTACGGAATGGAAGGATTCGCTCGCAGTCATCGCGAGGCGCTCGCCGCGCAGCGCGTGGCGGTCCGTTCCGGGGGCTCGCCGGGTATCACCGTCTACGAGGATGTTCAGGTTCCCTGTCTGCTCACCGAAGATCTGGGCGAACTGCGTGAGTTGGTGGCTCGGGAACTGAAAGGCCTGGCCGGCGCGGACGGCGTCACGACGCGCATCCGTGACACCGTCCGGGTCTACTACGAGAACAACTGCACCGCGGCCGCTACTGCCGCAGCCCTCGGCCTGCACAAGAACACCGTGCGGTATCGACTCGATCAGGCCGAAAAGCTACTGGGTCGCAGCGTCGACCAGCGTCGGCTGCCGACGGAGTTGGCCCTCATCGCACTGGAGAGCTACGGAGCCACCATCGCGCCGGCGCCGTGATTCGCTACTGCATGTCATCGAGTCCGGGGAGCGAGTAGCCGGAGTTGTCATCCCAATCTGCGGGGGTGTCGTCGAGTGAAACGTCCCAGTCGGCGTCGGGCACCGCTCGCCGGAGTTCGGTCAGTGCGTTGAACCAGTAGACGAGTGACGGAATCACCTCGGTCGGATCGCTCGAGATCTTGGTCGAGCCGTTGAGCAGAGTGTTGGGGATATCCGACGGGTAGAGGTCCAGGACCTCGTAGTCGAACGGAAATTCGTCGTTGTGGACGGCGATGAGTCGGTCGACTTCGGCCTTCTCGTCGTCGGTCAGCGGTGTGGAGCGGACGGCGGAGTAGTACAACGAGGTGCTCATGTTTGCCAGGCTAGAACAAGTTGCCTTCCAACGGCGGTTTCGGATGCAACACCTTTAGATTGCATGATCTCGGCAACTTTAGATACAAAAGTCGTCGATATTTCGACAGGGGTGGATAGAAGTCGGCAAGGAACACTGGAGAAGACGGCGAGACGGCCGTCCGAACCCAGTGAAGGAGCTCCCCGTGACCGCAGTCATCAGTGCCATTCGGGTAGGTGGTCAGCGATGAACGTTCCCATGTGGGCGTGGGCCGCGTTCGCCGCAGTCATCGTCGTCATGTTGCTCATCGACTTGCTCGCCCACCGCGGCGCGCATGTCATCGGCTTCAAGGAAGCGGCCTGGTGGAGTGCACTCTGGGTCGGTTTGTCTCTCGTGTTCGCGGTGGTTGTCACCCTGACCTTGGGGGTGAACTCGGGCGTCGAATTCACAACAGCCTGGCTGTTGGAGAAGAGCCTCTCGGTCGACAACCTCTTCGTGTTCGCCCTGATCTTCGGTTACTTCAAGGTGCCCCGTGAGTACCAGCACCGTGTGCTGTTCTTCGGTGTCATCGGCGCCCTGATCTTCCGCGGAATCTTCCTCGCTGCCGGCGTTGCCGTGGTCAGCAAGTTCACGGCCGTCCTGTTCGTCTTCGCCGCCATCCTGCTCTACAGCGCTTACAAGCTGCTCAAGGACGACGACGAGAGCTTCGATCCGGGTACGTCGCTGGCAGTTCGCCTGCTGCGCAAGATCATGCCGGTTCGCGAGGAATACGCGGGAACCAAGTTCTTCGTCAAGGAAGCCGGAAAGCGCGTCGCAACACCGCTGTTCGCCGTCGTCGTCGCCATCGAAGCCGCCGACCTCGTGTTCGCAGTCGACAGCGTCCCGGCAGTCCTGGCAGTGAGCGACGACCCGTTCATCGTGTACTCCAGTAACGCGTTTGCGATCCTGGGTCTGCGTGCCCTGTACTTCCTGCTCTCGGGTCTGCTCGAGAAGTTCCACTACCTCTCCAAGGGTCTGTCGATCATCCTCGCCTTCATCGGCGTGAAGCTGATCATGCAGGCCAGCCACAAGGTGATCAGCACGTCGATCCCCGAGATCCCCTCGCTGGTCAGCCTCGCGGTGATCATCGTGGTCTTGGCAGGCTCGATCATCCTGAGCCTCAAGAAACCGCTACCGCAAGAGCCTGAGGCCGAAGAGGTTGCGTCCGGTGATGCACCGGTCGACCTCGAGAAGACAGGCCCGAATGGGGGCGTCGAGTCTTCCGACATCGCGCTTGCTGCCGACGAGCACGACGACGATGACGACAAGGTGGATGCTCGCAGTAGGAGCTGACGCCTGATCGGCTGAACCGAATCGAAAAGGGAGACCACACAACGAGGTGTGGTCTCCCTTTTCGTTTCTCACGACTTCTCGTAACCAAACAGACCACTGATCGGGAAGGTGTGTTCTCACTCGGCCGCGCGCGATCTACCTTGGCGGATGCCCGACGTCCGAGATCAGGAGTGCACATGACAATTCACGCGGAAGTCATCACCATGCTGGCCACGCTCAACGCCGCATTTCCGGATGTCACCAGCTTCGAGCCGTCGGAGTTGCGCGCTCTGCTTCGGAATCGACGCGCCCCGTTGGAGCGGCTTCCCGATTTGCGTACGGTCGAAGATCTCGCAATCGAGGGCCCCGGTGGAGATCTGGCGATCCGCGTCTACCGCCCGCACACTTCCTCCGACGCCGGACCGCTGGTCGTCTTCGCTCATGGCGGAGGCTTCGTGTTCTGTGACCTGGACAGCCATGACGAATTCTGCCGGTCCATGGCGGAAGGGGTTGGCGCCGTCGTCGTCTCCGTCGATTATCGTCTGGCCCCTGAGTACCCCGCGCCGGCAGCACACGACGACGTCTACGCCGCATTGGAGTGGGCGACGAAACACGCGGCACAGTACGGCGCAGACCCGAGCAAGATAGTCCTTGCCGGCGACAGCGCGGGCGGCAATCTTGCTGCGACAGTAGCCATCGCCGCTCGCGATCGTGGGGGGCCGGCGGTTGCGGCGCAGGTTCTCATCTATCCGGTGATCGACGACGATTTCGACACCGAGTCCTACCGTCTCTACGGTACCGACCACTACAACACGACCACGGCCATGAAGTGGTACTGGGACCAATATGCTCCCGAACGCCGAGATGACGTGCGGGTGATACCCACTCGGACAGAGTCGTTCGCAGATCTTCCAGCTGCTGTTGTCGTGACAGCCGAGCTGGATCCGCCGTGCTCGTCCGGTGACGAGTACGCGAAACTGCTTGCCTCGGCCGGCGTCCCCGTGCAGCATCATCGCTTCGACGGGTTGTTTCACGGGTTCCTCACTATTCCGTCATTGTCGCTCACAGAGCCGGCACGCCAGAAAGTTTGGGCGATGATCCGCGAGGTATCAGCCGCCGCTCGATAGGATCTCGTCGCCCAGTTCGCCGAAGGTATGGCAGATTCTTTCCCGCACAATGACTTCGGTGCATTCGGGATCGAACCATCGATCAACGACGCCCCAGTGGATCGGATGATCGAGGTATTGGGTCTGCAGTGATTCGAGGTCGGTGAACTCCTGCTCCCACACATGGGTCCACGGTGCTTCGTCACATGCGGGTGTTGCGCCGGTCGCCGCACTCACCCGACTGAGTCGCCAGGCAGCGATCGAGGAGATATGCCCGGGCATCTTCAGCAAGTCGCTTTCGAAGCGTTCGATTTCGTCCTCGGAGGTAGTGGGTTCAACGCGAATCAGCAACGCTCGATACACCCCGTTCGGGCCCGTGGCGCGCGAGCGACCCTCGGTTCCGGAAACGTACTCGGCGCCGTGAAAGCGTTCGATGGCATCGTGGTGAAGTTCGGCGTCGACGGAATCGCTAACGGCCCGCCACGCGGCTTCATTCGCGAACTGAAGATAAACGATCAGATCTCCGCCGTTGATGGCGCCGGGCAGAGTAGCGGTGACGAGATGGCGAACTGCGCCCGACGATTCTGCCACTGCTGCAATGGTGTTCACCGCATTCGCCCAGCCGTCCGAGTCCGGGCTGTCGGCAGCAAAAACAACCCTCGTGACGTTATACATCGGCCAGTGCCTCGACGTCGTCGGCAGCAGCAGCCATGGTGCGGCTACGTTCGCAGATGAGTGGTTCCATGGCATCCCACCACTGCCGAAGCGTGGTGTCGCCGCGACTCAGGCGAGTCATTGCCCACCAACCGGAGGTTCCGTCGACGGTCCACGTGATAGTCACGACGTTCGGTTCGTACTCGGACCACAACGGCGGACTGACAAGTATGTTGTCGAGGGTCAGGCTGCGTCGCCGGGCGCTCGGCAGGTAGCCGGCACGCCATTCGTCGACGAACTTCTGCCCGCATCCGGGATTCGTCACGATCCGGTCGATCACGTAGAGAGTCTCACCTGCCATGTGCGCAGGCTACGGTGCACCTAACCCTCTGCAGTACTTCCGATCTCACGCAGCGGGAGGTTGTTCGGAAGCGGACGGGGAGTGTGCCGGTCGCAGCCCCAGCCACCCCACAAGTCCCACCAGAACGAAGGCAACGCCCGCGGTCGCGAACGTGACGGTGAAGGCAGATTCGCTTGGCATCGCCGGAACACCTTCAGGGAGGTTCGCGATTGTCATCGACGCCAGAATCGTTGTCACTACTGCGCTGCCGATGGCGCTGCCGGTGGAACGTGAGATCGAGTTGATGCCGTTGGCGATGCCGCTCTGATGATGCGGCACATTGGACATGATGATGGCGGGCATGGCTGCATAGCCGAGGCTGAGGGCGGCGCCGATCACCATGCCCGCACCGATGACCGACGCGGTGTGCGTGTGGTCGAACGCGAGCCACGCAAACGGCACCGCGCCCAGGATCGCAGTGAGTCCCAGAACGAATCGCGGCCCACGCAGCCTGATGAGACGACCGCCGATCGGGGCGGCGATCAGCGAAACTATCGCGCCAGGCAGCAGGAATTCGACCGACGCACGCAGAATGCTCGCGTCGAAGCCGTATCCGGTGAGATCGCGGGGAAGTTGTGCGAGATACGAGATCCCGAGGAAGTTCGCGAACATGCCGAAGCCCACCACGACGCCGGCAAGATTTGCCATCATCACCGGGCGGTGGACGAACATCCGCATGTCGACAAGCGGCTCGTCGACGATCTTCTCGATCCACACCCAGACTGCGAACATCACGATCGAGGCCACGAAAACACCGACGGTCAAGGGCGACAACCACCCCCATTGGTGGCCTTGAGAAATCGCCAGAAGAAGCAGAAGTAGTGCCGCGCCCAGACTCAGCGCACCGATGAGGTCCACGCGCCCACCGCTTTTGTGCGTGGTGGGCGGGACCAGCGTGGCGACGGCAATCAAGGCCAGCACTGCGAATCCGGTGGCCATCCAGAAGGCGTTGCGGTAGTCGGCATCCGGAGCCGATGTGAGCAGACCGGTGGCCACGAGGGCGAGACCGCTGCCGAACGCGAGAGTTCCGCTGACCAGGGCCATGGCGCCGGGAAGCTTCTGTGGTCGTATCTCTTCGCGCAAGACCGAGAGTGCGAGAGGGAAGATCGCGGTGGCTGTTCCCTGGAGTACACGGCCGAGGATCAGCAGTGGCAGATTGTGCGCCAATGCCGCGACAATCGAACCGATCACCATGACGACGAGGACGCCGACCAAGGTGCGCTTCTTGCCGTGCTGATCGCCGTAGCGCCCCAGCAGGGGAGTAAAGACGGCAGCGGAAAGCAGGGTCGCCGTCGTCACCCAACTGACGCCGGCGGACGAGGCTCCGAGGTCGGACTGAATCCGTCCCAGGATCGGAACCGGCAGCGTCTGCATCATCGAGACGATCATCGCTGCCAGGCTCAAAGCGCCGATGATCACGGCCTCCCGGCGCGGCGATCTTGCTACGGACTGGTCCGGGGAATCGGTGGCAGTTGGCGTAGCGCTGGGGCTCGCGGCACTGCTCGTCGTAACTGTGTTCGTCAACGGGTCCTTCTCGGGAACAACAAGAGAAAATGCTTAATGTGGCGAAGTAATTTTCTCTGGATGGTAAGTCCGCGAGATCGATCCCGTCAATGCTGGTCAGCGACCGAGTGGGACATGCCCTGTGAATTCGTTCTAGAAGGGGTAGACCGGGAGTGCACTTTGCGCCGTCACCCACTGTGTTTCCGTGAAGGCATCGAGGTTTGCACCGATACCGCCGACACGGCCGCCGTTACCCGAAGACGCCATGCCGCCGAACGGGATGACGGCTTCGTCGCCGACCGTCTGATCGTTGATGTGGACCAGGCCGGTGGGAATCTGTTGGGCGAGTTCGAGTCCGCGCATGGCGTCGGAGGTCAGAATGCCCAGCGACAATCCGTACTCGGAATCGTTGGCTATGGCGACGGCTTGTTCGACGGTGGCGAAGGAGGTCACCGGTGCGACCGGCCCGAAGACCTCGTCGGCGAAGGCCGGCGCGGCGAGTGGGGTGTCGGCCAGCACGGTGGGCCGGTAGAAGAGATCCTCGTAGGTGCCGCCGGCAGCCAGTTTTGCTCCGGCCGCGATGCTTCCGGTGACCAGAGAGTGGATGTGGTCGCGTTGTTTGGCGTCGATGATGGGTCCGAGTGCGACCTGACCGGTGAACGGGTCGCCTACCGGAAGCTTGTCGGCGTGTTCGGCAAGGAGTGCGGTGTAGTCGGCGGCGATACTTTCGTGGACCAGTTGGCGGCCGGTGGTCATGCAGATCTGTCCCTGGTGCATGAACGATCCGAAAGCGCCGACAGATGCGGCCTTTTCGAGGTCGACGTCATCCATGACGATCAGCGCATTGTTGCCGCCGAGTTCAAGATGAGCGCGCTTGAGATGGCGGCCCGCCAGTTCGCCGACCGCGCGTCCAGCTCGGGTCGACCCGGTGAATGCGATGACGCGAACGCTCGGATGAACCACGATTGCCTCACCGGCGTCAGCGCCGCCCGGCAGCATGCTGAACACTCCGGCGGGCAAGCCTGCTTCTTCGAAGATGCGAGCGAGAACCACACCGCCGCAGATCGCCGTGCGCGGGTCAGGCTTGAGGATCACCGAATTGCCCAGCGCCAGTGCGGGAGCGACTGCACGGATCGACAAAATGATGGGGAAGTTGAACGGCGCGATGACGCCGACGGTTCCGACGGGTACGCGACGAGAGAAGCTCAGCCGAGGTTGCTCCGAGCGCAGAATCTCACCGACAGGGTGTGCGGCCAAAGCTGCTGCGTTGTAGCACTCTTCGGCAGCGGTGTGGGTTTCCAGCCCGGCCTTGGCCGGGATGCTGCCGGCCTCGCGGATTACCCATTCGCCGATTTCGTCGGCGTACTGCTCGAACAGTTGACCGGCGCGGCGTAGAACGGCGGCTCGTTCGGTGTATGGCCTTGCTGCCCAATCCTTCTGAGCTGCAGTAGCTTTTGTTGCAGCGGCTGCCACGTCGTCGGGTGTTGCCATGCCGACCGTCGTCAACTGCTTGCCGGTGGCCGGCTCGACGACAATACGATCGTCGGCGCTACCGCGAACCCATTCGCCGTCGAAGATCTTCGATTCCCACACAGGGGCGCTCAGCAAACGCGTCATGGCTGCTCCTCGGTAAAGGGATGCAACCGCGCGCCGCATCACATGGTTGCTCACCACGTTGCTCTGTGAGGGGGTCGATCGCCATCACACTTTCACTCAGTGAAAGACGGATTCATGGCGTCCTTGAGTGCTTGGATCAGATCGGCAAACTCAGCGGAGTGGGTAGCGCCGCTGCGGGTCACTCCCGAGACGGGAATGCGCAAGCGGCCGTGCGATTCTCGCATGAAGCTGATTCCAGCGCGTGGAGATTCGCCTGCGGTGATCGAATAGAGCAGGGTCCAGGCGCGCGGGTTGGTGATCACGTCCAGCGTGGCTGTGTGATCGCTCGGAATTGCGGGGCCCAGTTGGACGCGTCGATCGATCTCGCGGAATGCGTCCTCGACCACCTTGTGAATGAGCACCTGACTTTGGCGCGGCGGCAGGAGCAGGGGATATGCGGCCAGATCATTGAGGTCGACGCTTTGCTGGCCGGCTAGGGGGTGTCGGCTCGACATGACGACCAGCAGATCTTCGACGCCGAGGTCCAGAGGTTCGAGTCCGGGGCGGTCGACGCCGCCGCGAATCAGGGCGATGTCCGCGTCACCGGAGGCCACAGCGTCCATGCGGTGGGCAAAACTCTTGATGACGAACTCGACGTCCAGGTCCGGATGAAGTTCGCGCACGTGTGCGATGGCGTCCAGCGTCTGAGCGGCAAAGCTCATGTTTCCGGTGATTCGGATCCGGGCTCTCGGGTCTCGTGCGACGGAGTACGCCATCGTTTCGAGACTGAGGACTTGCTGCGCGATGGGCACCAGTCGCGATCCTGCCGGGGCCAGGCGAACCGCCCGGGTCGAGCGCTCGAAGAGTGTCGCCCCGAGCTCCTTCTCCAGTCGTGCGACCTGATGGCTGATCGCCGACTGCGAGATGAAGCAGCGTTCGGCAGCGCGACTGAAGCTCAGTTCCTCGCTCACGACGAGAAAGTACTTGAGTTGGCGGAAGTCCATGAGGACAGCTTACTTATGAGCAATCGAGATAACAGTCTTGCGAATACTCCAGCTAGCTGGACCCGACCCATGATCAGTCCATACCGTAATAGTCATACTTTCAATTTGGTTGAGGAGTTCGTTGTGGATAGAACAGCTGCGGGTCGCGCCGACATCGACGCGACTGGACACGAGAAGACTCAGGTTGTGATCGTCGGTTCGGGATTCGGAGCCCTCGCCGCGGCCAAGACCCTCGCGAAGTCCAAGACGCCGTTCGTTCTCATCTCCGCCACCACTGAGCACCTCTTCCAGCCGCTGCTCTACCAGGTGGCGACGGGTGTCCTGTCGGCCGGCGAAGTTGCTCCGCCCATCCGCACGATCCTGCAGAAGTACCCCAACGCCGACGTACGCCTCGGCCGCGTCGTCGAGGTCAACGCCGAAGAGAACACCGTCGTCTACGAAGCCTCGGGCACCCGCCACACGCTCGGGTACCGCTCGCTCATCGCAGCCACCGGTGCCACGCAGGCGTACTTCGGGCATGACGAGTTCGAAAAGGTCACCTACAAGCTCAAGACCGTCGAGGACGCCGAGGTACTGCGTAAGCAGATCCTGCGTTGCTTCGAGGAAGCGCACACCACCAACGACGCGCTGGTTCGCCGTAACCTGCTGAGCTTCGTTGTCGTGGGTGCCGGCGCGACCGGCGTCGAGCTCGCCGGACAGATCAAGGAACTGGCGCGTCGCTACTTTGCGAAGGCCATCAACAACATCAGTGCCGACGAGGTCACGGTCACCATGGTCGAGGGCGCCGGCGTTGCGCTTCCGGCCTTCGGCGGCAAGCTCAGTGAGTACACGCAGGCCTCGCTCGAGAAGTCGGGTGTCGAGGTAGTCCTCAACACCATGGTCACCGCCATCGACGAGCATGGTGTCACCGTCTCTTCGGCAAAGACCAAGGAAGAGAAGCGCATCGACGCCGAGACCGTCATCTGGTCGGCCGGTGTACGCGCCAACGACTTCGCCGCAGTGCTCGGAGAGGCAACCGGTTGTGAGAGTGACCGCGCAGGTCGTCTGCTCATCAATCCGGACTTGACCGTCGGCGGGTTCGCCAACGTCTTTGCCATCGGCGACATGACTTCGCTCAACGGTCTGCCCGGTCAGTCGCCCGTTGCGATGCAGGGTGGCCGTCACGCCGCGAAGACTGTGAACGGAAAGGTCAAGGCCGGAACGCCTTTCAAGTACTTCGACAAGGGCAGCATGTCGATCATCAGCAGATTCAGCGCTGTATGTCGCGTCCGCAAGGTCGAGTTCAAGGGCACGATCGCCTGGTTCATGTGGCTGGCCGTGCACGTGATGTATCTGGTGGGCTTCCGCAACCGGTACGTCGCTGTGATGTCGTGGTTCGGTTCGTTCATCGGTCACCGTCGTCCGCACTTCCACTACGCGCAGGAACCGATGAAGATCGAGGCCGCGCCGCCGGTGACCGAACGCGAACCGGAATTGGCGCACTCCGCGTAGCTACGCACCGCCTGAACACGTTTCGCCTGATGCCAGTCACAGTGGATTCTTAGTGGCACTGCCCTGTCACACTGTGTGAATGGCATCAGGCGACCGTTCGTTGATCGGCCGGGCATTTATCGTGCTCGGTGCCTTCGACGCGAAATCGCCGCGGTTGACGCAGTCGGAGATCAGTCGTCGCAGCGGTTTACCTCTGCCCACCGTTCATCGGCTGTGTGGGCAGTTGGTGGCCGAGGGCGCACTCGAGCGTCGGAGTGACGGCAAGTACCAGGTCGGAGTGCGGTTGTGGGAGATCGGCGCTCTTGCTCCAGGGGCGCACGGGCTCAGACAGGTGGCGTTGCCGTTTCTCGAGGACCTGTACGAGGTCACCCGGGAGAACGTGCAGTTGGTCGTTCGTGAGGGTACCGAGGCTCTGTACCTCGAGCGCTTGTCCTCGCGTAGCGCTGTCACCGTTGTCGGTCGCGCCGGGGGAAGATTGCCGTTGCATGCGTCCAGCGGTGGACTGATTCTCCTCGCGCACGGCGGAACCGAACTTCTCGACGACGTCCTCCAGGCAGGTCTCGAGTCGTTCACTCCCAAAACCATTACGTCCGAGCGGATTTTGCGAGCAACTCTCGACGAGATCAGACGCACCGGGTTTGTCGTCTGCCGTGAGTATCTGAACGTCGGAACCCTTGCCGTCGCCGCTCCAGTACGCGAAGCCGGTGGCAATGTCGTCGCAGCAGTCTCGACAGTTGTTCCGGTGGAGCAGGATCCGGCTCCTTTACTGCCGGCCTTGGTCGCGGCCGCCCGTGGAATTTCACGCGGGCTCGGTGGCGGCGGACTTGGATAGTTCGTATTCGGTCTTTCACTGAGTGAAATTACAGCTGTTCAGGGGAGTGATCGTGGTCGATGGTGGTCTCAATCGTCACTCACCTCAGGAGTTCTCTGTATGTCTTCTTCGCGCACCCAGGTCGGAATCGTCGGTGGTGGTCCCGCCGGGTTGATGCTCTCGCATCTGTTGCATCTGAAGGGAATCAATTCGGTAGTCCTGGAATGTCGCACCCGTGAAGAGGTAGAAGGCACCATTCGTGCCGGCGTGCTCGAACAGAACACGGTTGATCTCATGGTCGAGACCGGACTCGGTGATCGACTGAAGCGGGAGGGCCTCGAACATCACGGAATCGAGCTGCGATTCGGCGGGCGAGGGCACCGAATCGCGTTCGACGAATTGACCGACGGGAGCGCCGTCACGGTGTATCCGCAGCACGAGGTGCTCAAGGATCTGATCGCGCGACGTCTTGCTGACGGCGGGGACATTCGATTCGGAGTGTCCGACGCGAAAGTGCACGATCACGAATCGGATCGCCCGAGCATCACTTTTGTCGACTCGGACGGAAACGACCAGAAGCTCGAGTGCGCCCTGGTGGCCGGTTGCGACGGATCACGTACGCAAACGCGAAAGCTGATTCCCGAACCGTCGATCCGAACGGATCATTTCCGCCAATATCCCTTCGCGTGGTTCGGCATCCTGGCCGAGGCTCCGCCGTCATCGGAAGAATTGATCTACGCCAACCATGAGCGTGGGTTTGCACTGATCAGCACGCGGACGCCCGAGGTGCAGCGTCATTATCTTCAGGTCGATCCGGACGACTCCGTGGACAACTGGTCCGACGATAGAATCTGGGACGAGCTGCACATGCGCGTCGACGGCGAGGGCGCAGAGATCAAGGACGGCAGGATCTTTCAGAAATCGATCCTTCAGTTCCGCAGCTTCGTTTGTGAACCGATGCAGCACGGCAACCTGTTTCTTGCCGGCGATGCGGCGCACACCGTGCCGCCGACCGGTGCGAAGGGTATGAATCTCGCGATCGCCGACGTTTACGCTCTGGCGAAGGCAATGGACAGTTTCTTCACCGCGTCCGACCGAAAGATGTTGGACGGGTACACCGAAACGGTGCTGCCGCGTGTGTGGCGGACGCAGCACTTCTCGTGGTGGATGTCGTCGATGCTCCATCGCTTGCCAGGCGACAGCGGTTTCGGGCATCGCCGTCAACTGGCCGAGTTGGACATGGTCACGCGTTCGGTCGCCGGACGAACGCTGATCGCCGAGAACTACGTCGGAACGCCCTTGATCTAGAGAGCTGTCGCAGATTTTGCGGTGCGTAATCAGTGGAGCGGGGTGCCTTGATGGTGTACCAGTTGCCATCCGATCGGGGCGCGGCGCCACAGGGATGTGCGCCGCGCACGATGTCGATCGTGATCATCGCAGAGGTGGGTGTCGAGTTTCCAACATCCGTTCTCGGAGACTGTCGTAGATAGGTGCCGACCCTGCCGCGGTGGCGACGAATACCGCTGCCGCAGTGGCAGCGAGCATCGGGACGAGCGTCGACGTCACCGCTGTCATCTCGACCACGATCACGATGCCGGTGAACGGTGCGCGCACTACAGCGCCGAAGAAGGCAGCCATGCCGATGGTGGCCATGGTGACCGTGAGCCCGGCGTCCACTCCGGGCACGAAGCTCGACAGTCCGGTGAAGATCGACCCCCAGAGTGCGCCGAGTGCGAGTAAGGGAGCGAACAGTCCGCCGGGAGTTCCAGCGGCATACGAGAGCGGGCCAGTGAAGAACCGAACCGCCAAGTACAGCAGCAGGATCGGCAGTACGAAGGTCCTTCCGCCGACGATCATCTGTGCAAGAACGTCGCCGCCCCCACTGGCCAGCGGGTCGAGGAACAGCGCCAGGCCGATGGTGGCGCCGATCGTTGCGCCGATGACAGTCGGCGGGATCCTGTCGAGTCGTGCAACGGCGTCGAGTAGACCCAGAATCAAGCGGTTGTAGGCGATACCGAGTAGCCCCGTGAGGATTCCGAAGACGACAAACAGTGGCAAGAGTGCGAGTTGAGGCGTCGGGACGGTGCCGACCTCGAAATCGGGTTGGTCACCGATGACAAGTCGTGCACAGCCCACCGCGACCGAAACACCGAAAAGTGTTGGCAGCACGGTGCGCAGCCGAAATGAGTGCGTCACCTCCTCGCAGACGAACAGTGCCCCGGCGATCGGCGCGTTGAACGCGACGGCGAGTCCTGCTCCGGCCGTGGATGTTTGCAGCATGGCGACGTCCGGTTCGGCAAGGCGGGCCCGCCGTCCCGCTTCTGCCCCGATCGCCGCACCCATGTGTACGGTGGGGCCCTCGCGGCCGAGAACCAGACCGGAGCCGATCGCCAAGAGGCCGCCGATGAATCTGGCAGGCACGAGATTGATTCCCGGCGGTTTCGCTTCGCCGCGGGACACCGCCTCGACGTGCTGGATGCCGCTTCCCTTTGCGAGGGGGACTCGTCTGACGATCAGTACGGCCAGCACGGTGCACAAGGCCACCAGGACGACCGGCACGAGCCACCCGACGTACGGAACGTGATGCGCCCAGTTCACGATCGTCCGACGGAGTTCGTCGGCCCTGATCAGACACCAACGGAACGCGCCGCCGACAAATCCGACCCCGACGCCGGCGACCGCAGCGAGAAGGCACAGCAAACTCAGTCCGCGGTTGGAGTCACGCGGTTCGGTGCCGCCGTCGTCCTCGGTCATCGTGATCAGCCCTACCTGATGGTCACAACTCGCGACAGGTGAATTGAGCTTGCTCACCTTGGACGGTAACCCATCCCGATACCGCAGTGTCGGATCGAGGTTGTGCAGCCGAGTCACAATTCGACAAGCAGGCTGATTCCGAGAACCGCCATCATCACGGCGATCAGAGCGTCGAGAATCCGCCAGGCGTTGGGTTTCGCAAAAAGCGGCGTCAGCAGACGTGCGCCGTAACCGAGGGCGCTGAACCAGACCACACTCGCGGTGATGGCACCGGCCGCAAACCACCAACGTCCGATTTCGCCGCGACCGTTGGCAATTGAACCCATGAGCACCACGGTGTCGAGGTAAACGTGTGGATTGAGCCAGGTGAGAGCCAATGCCATCGTGACGGCGGCCAGCCTCGAACCGTTGCCGTGCTGATCCGGCGCCAGCGTCTGGGGTCGAAGCGCCCGCTTGGCGGCGAAGATTGCATAGCTGAGGAGGAAGACCGCACCGGCGATACGAACGAACGTGATCAGCGACGGTGCGTGTTCGAGGAGGGTCCCGATTCCGCTGATGCCTGCAAGGATCAGAATTGCGTCTGACAACGCGCACACTGCGACGATCGGGAGTACGTGCGATCGCGTCAGACCTTGGCGAAGAACAAACGCATTCTGGGCGCCGATTGCGACGATCAATGACAGTCCGACTCCGAAACCGACGAGGGCCGACGCAGGGTCGTTGGTGCTGAGCATGTTGTCGAGCCTGCCGCTCAGATTTCATTCAGTCCAGCTAATGATTCTTAGGACGCATCAGAGTAGCTTCAGATTATGTTGGATTTCGAGCAACTGAGGGCATTGCGCGCTGCGGTCGACGAGGGAACCTTCGAGGCGGCGGCGCGGAAGCTGCACATCACGCCTTCGGCGGTCAGCCAACGAATCAAAGCTCTCGAGACCTCGGTTGGCCGGATCCTGGTGCAGCGCACCAAACCCATCCAGGTCACCGATTCCGGGAGAGAAGTCCTGCGTCTTGCCCGTCAGATAGACGCACTGTCGCGTGACACCGTGCGAGAACTCGGTTTGGAAAACGGTTCGAACACCTTCGCCCGCGTCTCGATCGCGGTCAATGCCGATTCGCTGTCCACTTGGGTTCTCGGGGCCCTCGCGGAGTTCACGCAAGAAGTCAGTTTCGATTTTCATCTCGACGATCAAGACCACACCACCGAACTGCTGCGCGACGGTTCGGTCATGGCTGCCGTCACGTCGGTTGCGTCACCGATTCAAGGGTGTACCTCCAGTCGGTTGGGCATCATGCGGTATCGGCCGATGGCGAGCGCAGAGTTCTGCCGTCGCTGGTTCGCAGATGGTGTCACGGCCGAATCTCTTTCGGAGGCACCGCTGGTGGTGTTCAATCGCAAGGATCTGCTGCAGGATCGGTACCTCGATCAAAAGGTCGGCCACCCGGCAGATCCGCCTCGCCATCTTGTTCCGTCATCGGCAGACTTCGCGGACGCCGTCAGGCGGGGATACGGGTGGGGGTTGATACCGGACCTGCAGTGCGGCGAAGACGATCGCGGCGGGGTGTTGATCGGATTCGATCCGGACTTCGTGGACGACGTTCCGCTGTACTGGCAGCAGTGGAAACTGTCGTCACCCGTCTTGCGCCGGATCTCCGAAGTGGTGACCCGACGCGCTCACGAGGTGTTGCATCAGCCCTCGATCTGATGTTCGCCGCCCTTGCGGCGTTGTGCTCAGGGAACAAAGAACCTGGATAAGTTGATCCCCTGAGACCGTTTCTTCGGCCGCAGGACGCCGATAGTGTTTTGAGTCACACACGAATGAAAGGTGCTGACTCTCGTGGCGGACATCGGATATCTGGCTTGGGATCTTGCGGAGAAGTACAGGAAGAAGCCGTGCCTGCGGGACGACCACGTCGAACTCACGTATGAAGAGTTCGCAGATCGTACGGAAGCTGTTGCCGCGCAATTGGCCGGACTCGGAATCGGACTCGGTGACGTGGTGGCGATCATGCTGCCCAATCGCGCCGAGTTGCTGATCGCGATCATGGCTGCCTGGCGCATCGGTGCTGCAGCTACGCCCATCAATCCGATGTTCACCGCGAACGAAGCGGATTACCAGATCGCGGACTCCGGGGCCGAGTTGGTCATCACCGCCTCTGCCGATGCGCCCTCGGGTGGCCGTGCGGTGTTGGTCGTCGACGATCTGGCGACAGTGCCGCCGACCGATCCCCGACCCGGAATCGATGTTGCAGCAGACGATCTGGCGTTGCTCATCTACACCAGCGGCTCCACTGGACGGCCCAAGGGAGTGATGCTCACGCATTCCAACCTGCAGTTCATGGCTTCGTCGATGGGCAAGAACATCGGTGTTACCGGCGCGGATCACTGCCTGCTGATTCTGCCGTTGTTCCATGTCAACGCGATCTGCGTCAGCGTCCTGACGCCCTTGCTTGTCGGCGGACAGGTGAGTGTCACCGGGAAGTTCTCGGTTTCGAGATTCTTCGACGACGTTGCGCGGCTTCGCCCCACGTATTTCTCGGCGGTGCCGGCAATCTACGCGATGCTGACCTCGCAGCCGGAAGACGCCTCGATCAACACGTCGTCCTTGAGGTTTGCCGTGTGCGGTGCGGCGCCGATCAGCAAGGAACTCCTCGAACGCGCGGAGCAGCGTTTCGGTTTCGTGATCGTGGAGGGTTACGGACTCACCGAGGGGACCTGTGCGTCGGCCTGTAATCCTGTGGAGGGCCTGCGCAAACTCGGTACGGTCGGCCCGGCGTTGCCCGGCCAGCAGATTGCCATTCTTGCCGAGGACGGAACCTTTGCTCCCGTCGGAACTGCCGGAGAGGTGGTCATCAAGGGCGGCAACGTGATGCGTGGCTATCTGGGCAAGCCGGAGGAGACCGCGAAGACCGTCAAGGATGGTTGGTTGCATACCGGCGACGTCGGGGTCCTCGACGAAGACGGCTACCTGACCCTGGTCGATCGCATCAAGGACATGATCATCCGTGGGGGCGAGAACATCTACCCCAAGGAGATCGAAAATTCGCTCGCCACACATCCTTCCGTGCTCGAGGCCGCCGTCATCGGCGCTCCGCACCAGGTCTACGGAGAGGTGCCAGTTGCCTATGTCGTTGCCTACCCCGACGCGCCCGTCACCGAAGGCGAACTGCTCGAACATGTCACGGCCTTGCTCACCCGAGTAAAGGTGCCAGTGGCGATCTACGTCGTCGATACGCTTCCCCGAAACCCGGTGGGCAAGATCGATAAACCCGGAATGAGACGAGCTCTGAGCGCAACTCCCGCTCACTAGTCCCTTCCCCGTAATACCAGCACAACTCGACGACGTGCGTCGAGTCGATCCGTCATGCCCACATTCCGTATTTCAGGAGCACATCATGGGATTCAAAGAAGGAAACTTCCCTCCCGTCGATCCGGCAACCTTCATGGACAAGCCGTTTCTCGAGCGTCTGCGTGACATGTCCACGCACTGGGTGGATTACGGCTTCGGTACACCGAAGATGGTCCACACCGTCTACATCATGAAACTGTTGTTCCTCTACCTGGTAGCTGGAACAGCCGTTGCCACTTTGACTTCCGGCCTCTCGTGGTTCGACATCGGATCATGGTGGAACCAGCCGATCGTCTACCAGAAACTCATCATCTGGACGATGATGCTCGAAATCCTGGGCCTGGCAGGGTCTTGGGGTCCATTGGCCGGCCACTTCAAACCGATGACCGGTGGAGTTCTTTACTGGATCCGCCCCGGCACGATTCGCCTTCCACCGTGGCCGGGCAAGGTGCCGCTCACCTCGGGTGACACCCGCACGGTGTTCGACGTCTTCATCTACGTCGCCGTAGTCGCCAATCTTCTTGTTGCCGCGGTTCTTCCCGGCGTTCACACCGCAGGAATCGATTCGGCAATCGCCGACAATGCCGGACTGGTACGCCCGACGGTCTTGTACTCCTTCCTCGTGCTCATGGTGATTCTCGGGTTGCGGGACAAGGTGCCCTTCATCGCTGCCCGTAGTGAGCAGTACCTGCCGGCGATCTTCTTCTTCACGTTCCTGCCATTCGTCGACATGATTCTGGCGCTCAAACTGCTGATCGTCATGGTGTGGATCGGTGCCGGTGTCTCGAAGTTCGGCCGTCACTTCTCGCTGGTGGTCCCCCCGATGCTCAGCAATACGCCGTGGATCCCGTCGAAGAAGATCAAGCGTGCGCACTACCGGAATTTCCCGGAGGATCTGCGGCCCTCGCACCTCGGCGGCGGGGTCGCACACGTGGCCGGAACGATGGTCGAGATCGTCACCCCGCTGATACTGCTGTTCTCGACGAACAAGACACTCACCATCCTTGCGGTGATCCTCATGGTCGGATTCCATCTCTTCATCGCGTCGACCTTCCCGCTGGCCGTTCCGCTGGAATGGAATCTTCTGTTCGCTTACGCCTCGGTCTTCCTGTTCCTGGGCTTTCCGGCGTGGAACGGCTACGGCCTCGGCGCCATGTCTTCACCCTGGATCACAGCGGGAATTATTGCAGCCCTTGCCTTCTTCCCCATTCTCGGAAACCTTCGACCCGATCTGGTGTCGTTCCTGCCGTCGATGCGTCAGTACGCCGGCAACTGGGCATCTGCGACGTGGGCATTCGCGCCGGGCGCCGAAGCAAAGATCGACCAGTACATCAAGCGTCCGTCGCCGGATACGCGTAATCAGTTGATGACGATGTACCCCGAAGATGTGTCCGATGTCGTTCTGCATCAGCTGTTGGGTTGGCGTTCCATGCACAGCCAGGGGCGTGCACTGTTCTCACTGATGATCAGACACCTCGGCGACGACATCAACACGTACTCGCTGCGGGAAGCCGAGTTCATGTGCAACTCCATCGTCGCCTTCAACTTCGGTGACGGGCACCTGCACGACGCGAAGTTGATCGCCGCCATTCAGCGTCGCTGCAATTTCGCGCCCGGCGAGTTCCTGGTGACCTGGATCGAATCGCAGCCCATCCACAAGGGAACGCAGGAGTACCAGGTGATCGACGCAGCTCTCGGCGTCATCGAACGAGGTACTTTCAAGGTCGCCGACGCAGTTGCCGAACAACCGTGGTTGCCGAACGGGCCCATTCCGTTCGACGTTCAGTGGACACTGGACGTACGGGCCGACCGCGCGGCAACAGATCCGCAGGTTGTCTCCGAGCCGAAGATGCGTACGAGGGCCAGCGGTAGCGAGCAAGAGGTGAGTAAGTGACAAAGGCCGTAGTCGTGGGGCGCGGAGGCACCCGCTCCGGTCCGATCGACGTGCCGGGGTTGATTCACGATCACTGCTCGGCGTTTCACCCGATGGGTATCGGCTCGCCGTACCTGTCAAAGCTGGACCTCGAGCGATACGGGCTGATCTGGAGATGGGCAGAGGTGGACTGCGCGCATCCGCTCGACAACGGGGACGCCGGTGTTCTGTACCGCTCGCTGGAGCAGACGGCGGCGGGACTCGGCGCGGACGGACCTCGATGGCAACGCATGTTCGGTGACTTGTCGACGGGATTCGATGCATTGGCGTCCGACCTGATGCGCCCGATCGTCAATGTCCCGCGGCATCCGCTGCGGCTCGCAGCTTTCGGTCCGCGAGCGCTGCTTCCGGCAACCGTGACCGCGAAGTTGTGGAAGACCGACAAAGGGAAGGCGCTGTTCGGCGGGGTTGCCGCGCACGCCTTCTATCCACTCAACCGTCCGGCCACCTCGGCGGTGGGATTGATGATCACTGCTGCTGGTCACCGCTACGGTTGGCCGGTTGCCGAGGGAGGTTCGCGTTCGATCACCGACGCCATGTCCGCGATGCTCCTCGATCACGGCGGCAAGATCGACACCGGCATTCGGGTTCGCACGGCCTCCGAGATTCCGGACGCCGATGTTGTTCTGCTGGATGTCAATCCGGGGGGTGCGCTCGAAATACTGGGCGATCGACTCCCGGGCCGAGTGGCGAGAGCCTATCGAAAGTTCAAGCAGGCTCCCGGAGCGTTCAAGGTCGATTTTGCGATCGAAGGTCATGTGCCGTGGACCAATCCGGATTGCGCTCGGGCCGGAACTGTCCATCTGGCAGGTGGTTTCGACGAAATCGTGGCCGCTGAGCGTGAGACGAATTCAGGCCGCATGCCGGACCGGCCGTTCGTGCTCCTCGGTCAGCAATACCTGGCTGATCCCACCCGATCCGCCGGGAACGTTCATCCGCTGTACGCCTATGCGCACGTGCCACACGGATATGCCGGCGACGCTACAGAGGCGATCATTCGTCAGATCGAGAGGTTTGCGCCAGGATTCCGGGATCAGATCGTCGCGACATCGAGCAGTGGTACAGCTGACCTGGCACAAGACAATCCGAATCAGGTAGGCGGCGACATCATCGGAGGTGCCAACACCGAACTGCAGGTTGTCTTGCGTCCGCGCGTCGCAGTCGATCCGTACAGCACGGGGATCGCGGGCACTTACCTGTGCTCGGCCTCGACCCCGCCGGGTGCCGGAGCACATGGAATGTGCGGGTACAACGCGGCCGAATCGGCTCTGAAGTACCTGCGACGAAAGGGTGCGGAAGTTCTGTGAGTAGTCCATCGCACAAGGAGCGAGGCGCCGGCGCGATGCGGCGTCTCGCCCGAGTGCCTGCAGCCGCGGAGCCGGAAGTGCTTGCGGTGGTTGCCGAGTTGGCCCGACGACTCGACGAGCGCAGTGCCGACATCGCGCGTGAGATGGCCTTCATGATGGCTCACGAAATCGACCAATTGGATGCAGACGCCAAATTGCTCGAAATGCTCGAGGCCAGCGTGCAGGGAAACATCACGACGATCATCCACGTATTGGCCAACGACATTCCGATCGACCATCTCCAACCGACTACTGCCGCAGTGGAATACGCTCTGCGTCTGGCGCAGCGGGACGTTCCGTCCAACTCTCTCGTTCGGGCCTACCACATGGGCCAAGGCGATCTGATGCGGATCTGTCACGACGAAATCAGCACACTGGATATTCCGGCGCGACTCACTTTGGCTGTCCTGAAACACACTTCGGATGTGGTCTACAGCTACATCGACTGGATCACGCTCTACGTCTTCGACGCGTACGAGCGGGAACGCAGTCGATGGATGGCAGCGCAGGGAAACCTCCATTCGGCCGCGATCCACGCCCTCCTGTCCGGCACCAACGCAGATACCGCTGCATTCGAAGCTGAGACCGGATACCGACTCGGTCAGAACCACGTCGCCCTGGTGGTTTGGTCGACGTGGGATGCGGACGTCATGGGCATCAACACGCTCGATCGACTCGTACGTGATCTCGGCGCAGCGGCGGGAGCGGACAAGCCGCCGATCATCACCGCCATCGATCGACGCACGGTGTGGGCGTGGCTGCCGTTCGGTCGCCGGGTGCCTGCGCCGGATCCGGAGGTTCTCGCTGCGGCAGTGCCGTTGGACGGCGGAGCGCGGGTGGCAATCGGACTGCCAGGGTCAGGGGTCGAAGGTTTCAAGCGATCTCACGAACAGGCAACCGCCGCCTATTCGGTTGCTGCCGTGCCGGATACGCCGCAACGGCCGGTGGTGAGCTTCGGGGACCGCGGCGTCGCTGTGGTTTCACTTCTGTCCGAGAACATCGATTCTACGAAGTCATGGGTCTGGGAGGTGCTAGGCCCGTTGGCGGACGATACGCCTTCTGCTGCATCCTTGCGGACGACGTTGAGTGTGTACTTCGCCCACGGAGAAAGCCATCTGCACACTGCCAATCACATGAATCTGCACCGGAATACAGTGAAGTACCGCATCAACAAGGCGCTCGGGGATCCAGTCGCTGCCGGCCGAGACAAGTTGGATCTCGCTCTGGCCCTACAGGTTTGTGAGTTGTTGGGTAGATCGGTCCTGCGCCCCGCTAAAACCTCGTGAGTCGTGGACGCGCCACGGCCTGTGGGCTCCGTATCGGGGTTTGATGTCCGATGCGGAGCCTAGCCGTGTTCTGTTGTGCCCGAGGAGTACCACCTCAGGTTTTGAAGGTGGTGTTCGCGGGCCGCGGGTGCTGTTGCGGGTCGATCGAGGGTGGTGGGATGAACCAGGGTTTGTTGTCGGCGCCGATGCGGATCACCCATTTCCCGACGAACCCGGACTTGCGGTGCATCAGCCGATGATGCGAACGGCACAGTAGGACAAGGTTGTTCATCACCGTCGGGCCGCCGTTGGCCCAGTGCCGGATATGGTGCGCATCCGTCCATGCCGGCACGCATGTGCATCCGGGGAACGCGCAGCCTTTGTCGCGGGCGATCAACGCCACTCGCTGTTCGGCAGAGACCAACCGTTTCCCGGGTTTCGCATCCAACGGTGCGCCGTGGCTGTCGAGCAGAACGGTCGAGAGGAAGCAGTCACATCCGAGGAGTCTGGTCTGCGACACGGACAGCGGCCCGAGCCACGGCATGTGCCCGACATCAAGATCCGACACAGCCACTCCACCACCATCGGGCGCGGGCGCGGCGGCGCAATCCCGATGCTCAGCCAGATCACGCGCGTTGATGTGCACGTTCACGTGCGGACGCTGCCCACCATCGAAACCGGTCTTCGCGCAATCGAGGTACCGGCGGATCAGTTCGGTGAACCCATCCGCCGTGCGTTTCGCCGCAGACCGAGAATCCGGRGTTCCATCCGGTGCCGGGGTCGGCATCGTCAGATTCGACAACGCCGACARCAACATTTCCCCGGTGAGAGCATCGAAATCMCCGCGCACCACCACCCGACCATTCAACGTCGACGCGATCCGCAACTCRTTCCGATCGGTATCTTCGGCAGGCGGAATCTCATCGGATTCGAACACCCGCTCCAAGGTCGCGATAACACTCCGCACCTTCGTCGTTGTCGCCTCCACCCCCGACGCAGCAGCCAACAACAAATCGATACAGCGAGGGAGCGCCTCCTCCGGCATCCCCTTCGGAGGTGACTCGCAGAACGCCACGATCAACACTGCATGATCGAACGAGCAATCCCCGACATCGAACCGGGCCGCCACCGCCGGAAACGGGCGTAGCGCTGCACCGAGGGCGGCGATCTTCTTCCCGTCCCGGACCTGCAGCATCGTGTTCGCCGCCAACCAGCAACCCACCCCGCGGCTCGCAATCACCTGATCATCCGGCCGCAACGAGAGTTCGTCCACCACCGCCACCCGAACAGCCTCGAGACGAAGAATCTCCGCACTCGCCTCGATAGCAGCGGCCCGCAACTCCGCAGCCGTCAACCGCCACAGGCGTCCGCGCAAACCCACCGCAGAACCACAAACGACGTCAGATGATGTGTTGATACTCATTGAATCCCCCGATCCCCACCTCAAACCATATTCGAATATGTGTTCGAGTCAAGAGCTGATTCACTAAAGAATCGGCCTGACTCTGCGATGTCAGCGGGTTGTCATACTGTGGTCGAGTGACTTCGCCGTGGACAGCTGGGCAGGTGGCGTCGGTAGCTCCCGACGCCGCATCGCTGGCCGCTGCGCGCAAGTTGGCTGGTTCGTGGAGCCATGCCGGAAGTAGCGGTCTCGCGCTCTGGGGGCTGTGTCAGGGCAGCGGCTCGAAGCCGTATCAAGCAGTGATTGACCTGCGGGGCCCTGCATACAAGTGCTCGTGCCCCAGTCGAAAGTTTCCGTGCAAACATGCTCTGGGGCTGCTGGTGGAATGGTCGGAAGGGCGTGTGCCGTCGGCGGACGAGCCCGCCGACTTCGCGGCAGAGTGGTTGTCGCGCCGCGAGGAGAAGACCGAGAACACCGGCGAAAGCGGCGACGAGGCGCCCAAGAAGTCTCCCGACCCGGCGACAGCGCAGAAGCGCGCCGACCGCGTTGCGAGCGGGCTCGTCGAATTGGACCTGTGGATCACCGATCAGATCCGCGGTGGTCTGGCGGCGATGGACACGTCCTGGGCGGGCTTCGACGCGGTAGCCGCTCGCATGGTGGATGCTCAGGCGCCCGGTATTGCAGGCGCGCTTCGAGCATTGGCGGGAATCGTTGCGTCTACGGAGAACTGGCCCGAGAAGGTCCTCGACGAGTTGGCTCGGTTGCACCTGCTGGTCGCTGCGCATCAGAAGCTGTCCGAGTTGCCGGAAGATCTTGCCCATTCGGTGAAAGCGCACGTCGGCTATCCCGTCTCAACCGAGAGTGTGATGGAATCGATTCCGGTGAAAGAGAACTGGATGATTCTCGGTTCCGGGATCACCGAGGAGAAGCGACTGTTCACCCGAACCGTGTGGATGCTCGGCAGGAATTCGAAACGGTGGGCCATGCTGCTCGACTTCTCCCACGGGTCACCCAATTTTGCCACCGAAACGCCGCCAGTCGGGTTTCTGCTCAATGCCGATGTTCATTTCTATCCCGGTGCCGCGGCATTGCGGGCGCGGATGGGGGCAACGCACGGTGAACCGGAGCCCTTCACAACCATGCCGTTCGGAAGCATCGACGCTGCGTTGCAGCAGTTTACCGATGCCCTCGCCGCAGATCCCTGGTTGCGCTCGTGGCCGGCAGTGATCAGTTCGGTGGTCCCGTCGTTCGTCGACGGTTCCTGGTTTCTCGTCGACGAATCGGGCACAGCGCTTCGGGCAGAAGGTGATTCGGATCTTCTGTGGAAGTTGCTCGGTATTTCCGGCGGTTACCCGGTCACGGTCTGCGGAACGTGGAATGCGCTGGCTCTTACTCCGATCTCGGTTTTCACGGGAGGGCAGGTGATCGTGCTGTGAGCACTTTGATCTCGGCTGCTCTTCTCGGGACTGCCAGAACCTCGACAACATTCGAGGAGCTGCCGGCCGAAGTGCGAGGCCATGCCCGCGAACTCGACGGCGATCCTGCCGAGATGCTTCTGGCAGCAGCAGCGGTGGAGAGGGCGTACCGCCGTGGCGGTGCGGGCTCCACCACGGCGGCCGTGCCGACACCTGCTCCAGACGATGTGCGATTCACGCTGCCGGAATCCTCATCGGCGCACCTGCTGTCGATGCTCGCGGCCAAGGCGACCTTGCTCGACGAGTGGTTCGCAGTCGCGTTGGAGCGCAACTACCGTGCGCCTGATCATCTGGTCGCCGAGTTGCTTTCCTTTGCACGTGCGAGCGAAGCTCACCGGGAGAGCATCCTGCAGATCGTCGGCGAGCGTGGCCGATGGCTAGCCGCGCAAAACCCCGAGTGGAGCAAGCTCGTCCGAACCAGGGATGCAAATCCGGATGTCTGGCGTCACGGAAGTTCGTCCCAGCGCACGCAGTGGCTGATAGACACTCGCCGAACAGATCCCGCGCTGGCACTGGCCGAACTCAGAAAATCGTGGGGCACCGAGCGGGGCGAACAGAAGGCTGCATTTGTCTCGACTCTGGCAATCGGATCGAGCGCCGACGATCAACCATTGTTGGAGGAAGCCCTCGACGACCGTCGCAAGGACGTGCGACGCGCAGCAGTGGAGGTGCTCGGACGTATTCCCGAATCGGAGTTCGGGGAGCGAATGGCCGCGCGGGTTCAGAAATGGGCGCGGGTGGAGCGGAAACTGCTTCGATCCACGTTGGTCATCTTGCCGCCTGAGGAAGTCGATGCGGCGGCGAGGCGAGACGGCATCGAAGATCGGCCGAATCCACACACCGACTATCGTGCTGAGTACGTGCGTCAGGCGATCAGTTCTGCGCCGTTGTCTTTGTGGAACAATATGATCGGTGAACCCGGCAAGGTCTTGGGGGTGAGCGTTGACGAAGGCTGGGAGCCGATCCTTCACGACGCTTGGTCCACCGCTGCAGTCGCGCAGAACAATGCGGAATGGGCGCTGGAACTCTTTCGCATACGCGGCACGGCAACCGATCGACGCCTACTCCCGTTGGTGCCGGCCAAGGCGCTGGCTGACCTGTTGAGGTCTGGAAACGGCGACGCCAATGTTCTGAACCCGGGCCGGGCAGCGATCTACGACGCTCTGCGAGGTCCATGGCCAGACGACATCACCCGGGCAGTCGTGGCCCAGTGGGAACGAGTTGCGGCCAGACGCGCCGATGGGGGCGCCAAGGCCGGCGAATTCTCGCGCTACAAATACAGCGCATCGCTACGCCTAGCCGAGAGTCGATTTCCCTACAGCGCAGTAACTTTGCTCGATCGGGCTGCGGAGCGTGCACGTGACCCGGACTGGCGGCAGACCTTCGCCAGAACTGCCAGCGCCATCACCCACCGCAAGACCCTGCTCGAGGAGCTCACATGACTGACAGCGTAACCGTGCCCACCACAGAACCGGCAAAGCTGATGCGGCCCCACGCAGAGCAGGAGTACGCACTCGAACTCGAAGCACTGGCCGCGCAGGACACCCGTCCGCGTCCACCGTCGTGGAACTTGTCGCCCTGGGCCGTGGTTACGTATCTGTTGGGTGGCACACTCGACGACGGAACGGTCATTTCACCGAAGTACGTCGGTCCTCGGCGGTTGATGGAAGTGGCCGTCGCAACTCTTGCCACCGACCGGGCGCTACTGCTGTTGGGCGTGCCGGGTACAGCCAAGACCTGGGTCTCCGAACATCTTTCGGCTGCAATCTCGGGTGCGTCGACGCTCCTGGTTCAAGGCACGTCGGGTACACCCGAGGAAGCTATCCGCTACGGCTGGAACTACGCACGCCTTCTCTCGGAGGGGCCGACCGCCGGTGCGCTGGTGCCGTCACCTGTGATGACCGCGATGGAAACCGGGAAGATCGCCCGCGTCGAAGAGTTGACGCGCATTCCGGCCGACGTGCAGGACGCCCTCATCACCATTCTCTCCGAGAAGACGTTGCCGGTGCCGGAACTGGGTATCGAGGTGCAGGCAGCCAAGGGCTTCAATCTGATCGCTACCGCCAACGATCGCGATCGCGGTGTCAACGATCTGTCGTCCGCACTGCGTCGACGGTTCAACACAGTTGTTCTCCCGTTGCCGGCCAGCGAGGAGGACGAGGTGGCTATCGTGGCACGCCGAGTCGAACAGTTGGGCGCAGCACTGGAATTGCCGACAACCCCCGCAGCAGCCGAGGAAATTCGCCGGGTCGTCACCGTGTTCCGGGAACTGCGATCAGGCACGACCACCGACGGCCGCACCAAGTTGAAGTCCCCGTCCGGAACTCTGTCGACGGCGGAGGCGATCTCGGTGGTCACCAACGGTTTGGCGTTGTCTGCGCATTTCGGGGACGGCGTACTGCGGGCATCCGACGTCGCTGCCGGAATCCTGGGTTCGGTGATCAAGGATCCGGTCGCAGACAAGGTTGTGTGGAACGAGTACCTCGAGGCAGTAGTGCGTGAACGCGGCGAGTGGTCCGACTTCTACCGGGCGTGCCGCGAGGTCACCGGGTGACCATCGTGATTCCGGACCTGCGTGTCCGGGTCTTCGGTATCCGTCACCACGGCCCGGGATCTGCTCGTTCGGTTCGGCAGGGCCTGGACGAGTTTTCCCCCGACGTGGTCCTGATCGAAGGTCCTTCGGATGCAGACCCGTTGGTGATGCTGGCGGCATCGGAGTCGATGGAACCGCCGATTGCGTTGCTCGCGTACGCCACTGGCGAACCGTCGAAGGCGGCATTCTGGCCGTTTGCAGTATTCTCACCCGAATGGCAAGCGCTGCAGTGGGCTGCGAAGAACGGTGTGCAGGCAAGGTTCTGCGATCTGCCCGCGTTCAACGTGTTGGCGGATCAGGGGATTCGTACTGTCCGCGAGGGCGATCCTCTGTCTGAACTGGCCGCGGCCGCGGGTTTCGACGACACCGAACGCTGGTGGGATTCGGTGATCGAATCAAGCTCGGGCGCAGATTCTTTCGATGCGATCACCGAGGCGATGGAGGCGCTGCGTGAGACGGTGCCGATCGACGAGGAGACAGCGCATCGCGAAGCATATATGCGGCAGGTGCTGCGAAAGACGTTGAAGGATGGCGCCGAGCGGGTAGCGGTCGTCTGCGGTGCCTGGCACGCGCCGGCGTTGGTCGGAGCCTTGGGGCCTGCGGCACCCGACGCCCGCATTCTCAAGGGGATGTCCAAGGTCAAGACCTCGCTGACCTGGGTTCCCTGGACACATTCACGCCTGGCGTCGGCATCGGGTTACGGAGCCGGAATTACCTCGCCGGGCTGGTATCACCATCTGTTCACCGCGAACGACAAGACGATCACGCGGTGGCTCACCAAAGTTGCGAGGGTGCTCAGGGACGAGGACCTTCCGATCTCGAGTGCTCACGTCATCGAAGCTGTCCGATTGGCAAATACGTTGGCTGCACTGCGTTCTCGCCCGCTGGCCGGATTGTCGGAAGTTACCGAGGCTACGAGGTCGGTAATGTGCGACGGAAACGACGTTCTTCTGGATCTGATCACACGAAGACTCGTTGTGGGCGAAGCCCTGGGCACGGTGCCCGAAGAAACTCCGACGGTTCCGCTCGAAGCAGACCTGCGAGCACGTTCGAAGACTTTGCGGCTCAAACAACAAGCGGGAGCCAAGAATCTCGATCTGGACCTGCGACGCGATATCGACGTCGAGCGTTCCCAGTTCCTGCACCGACTGGGGATCCTCGAGATCGATTGGGGAACCCCGGCCGACAGTGAGGTCCGTTCCACCGGAACTTTCCGAGAGACTTGGGCGCTGCAATGGAAGCCCGAATTCTCGGTCTCGGTGATCGAGGCGTCGCTGTGGGGTACGACGGTGGCCGCAGCGGCGGCATCACGTGTCGTCTCGAAGATCAACGAGCCGGACATCACTCTCGCGTCACTGATCGGACTACTGGAGAGCTCACTGCTCGCAAACCTCCCGGCAGCTTTGTCTGCGGTTTTGGAGAGTGTGAAAACGGTTGCGGCACTAGACCATGACGTGTCACATCTGATGGCTGCGCTACCGGCGCTGACCCGAACGCTGCGATACGGCGATGTGCGCGGAACCGATGTGACGGCGTTGATCGACGTCGCCGACAGTTTGTTGATCCGGATCTGCACCGGCCTCGCAGTCGCCGTCACCGGACTGGACGATCCCAGCGCCGAGGAGTTTCGCGATCACCTCGACAAGGTTCACTCGGCAGTCATGGTCCGTGACGATCGCGATGCGAGCGCACGGTGGCTGCAGGCGATGGCCGGCGTGATCGACCGTGACGACGTCAACGGTTTACTCGTCGGACGGATGGTGCGGCTACTGCGCGACAGCGGTTCGATCACGGAAACCGCTGCAGCCCAGCGCTTGTCTCGGGCCCTGTCCGTGGGCAGCGCGCCGACCGCCAAAGCCGGGTGGGTCGACGGGTTTCTCGGCGGCGGAGGGCTTGTGCTAGTTCACGATCGAGCGTTGCTCACGCTGATCGACACGTGGGTCCGCCAACTTCGTGAGCAGGACTTCATCGACACGCTTCCGTTGCTTCGACGCACGTTCGGAGCCTTCGAGGCAGGGGAGCGTCGAGCGATCGGTCAGGCGGTCAGAGGTGGACGACGCGTCGAGACGACAGTGGAGACCGATACTCGACGCGGCCGAGCGGCAATGGCGGTTGTTGCCGAGATACTGGGAGCGCGCGTATGAGCGACGACGATCAGCGCCTTCGGCGCTGGAGATTGATGCTCGGGGAATCCGCCGAAGAATCGACGGGAGGGCTGGGCCAACCGGGCGACAGTCGAATGGATGCAGCTCTCGCAGCGCTCTACGACTCGTCCGGCCCGACCAAGGGGCGCCGCCGCTCCGCCGGATTGGGGGCGTCGGCGCCGTCCGTCGCCAGATGGCTCGGCGATATCCGAACGTACTTTCCCAGCACGGTGGTGCAGGTGATGCAGAAGGACGCAATCGACCGACTGGGTTTGGCGCAGTTGCTGCTCGAACCGGAACTGCTCGATGCCGTCGAGCCCGATGTACATCTGGTCGGGACGCTGCTGAGCCTCAACCAGGTCATGCCGGAGGCCAGCAAGGCCACTGCGCGAATGGTCGTCGGGAAGGTGGTTCGGGAAGTCGAAGAGCGAATCGCGCAGAAAACGAAGGCCGCGGTGACCGGGGCACTCAATCGTTCGGCCAGAACGTCGAATCCGAAGTTGCGTGACATCGACTGGGACCGAACCATCCGAGCAAATCTGTCGCACTACCTGCCGGAGTATCGAACCGTCGTCCCCGAGCGGCTCGTCGGATACGGCCGCAAGTCGAAATCTGTGCAGCGCGACGTGGTCCTGGCGATCGACCAATCGGGTTCGATGGCCTCCAGCGTCGTCTACGCGTCCGTGTTCGGCGCGGTGTTGGCGTCGATGCAAGCGCTGAAGACTTCGCTCGTGGTTTTCGACACCGCCGTCGTCGATCTGACGGACAAACTGTCCGACCCCGTCGACGTCCTGTTCGGGACCCAACTTGGTGGGGGCACGGACATCAACCGCGCAATCGCGTACAGCCAGTCGCTGATCTCGCGTCCTGCCGAGTCGATGTTTGTTCTGATCTCGGACCTCTACGAGGGCGGTATTCGGAACGAGATGCTGCGGCGCATGGCGGCCATGAAGAATGCCGGCGTTCAGGTTGTGGTTCTGCTGGCGCTCTCGGACGACGGCGCTCCATCGTTCGATCACGACAATGCAGCGGCGCTGAGTGCCCTCGGGATTCCCGCGTTTGCGTGCACGCCGGACAAGTTTCCGGAACTGCTCGCGGTCGCTCTGGAACGCGGCGACGTGTCGGCCTGGGCCGATCAACTTGCACTCGAACAGCGCTGACTCGAACGGCACTGACTCAAACAGCCTCAAACAGCACTGACCGGTCTGCTTCGAAGACCTGAGCACCGGGTACACCCGCACGATGGGTGACGGACAGGTTGCTGGTTCGACTACGCAGGCGGGTTCGGGGCTGGTTCTCACGGTGTTGGCGAGCAGCCAGTTCCTGATGACCCTGGACAGCTCGGTCATGAATGTTTCGATGGCGACCGTCGCCGAGGACGTCGGCACGAGCATCACCGGCATTCAAACCGCGATCACGCTGTACACCCTGGTCATGGCGACTCTGATGATCACGGGTAGCAAAGTCGGTTCGATGATGGGCCGTCGCCGAGCCTTCGCACTCGGCTTGGTCATCTACGGCGCTGGGTCTCTGACGACTGCGCTCGCTCCGAATCTCGTGGTCCTGTTGATCGGGTGGTCGTTCCTCGAAGGCGTCGGCGCGGCGCTCATCATGCCCGCGATCGTTGCGCTCGTCGCCACCAACTTCCCGGCGGAGAAGCGTCCGGCGGCCTACGGCCTCGTCGCTGCAGCAGGCGCGATAGCCGTGGCAGTGGGGCCGCTGATCGGCGGCGCGGCGACGACATTTGCGTCGTGGCGTTACGTGTTCGTCGGCGAAGTCGTGATCGTCGTCCTGATCTTGTTGGTGCTCAGCAAGGTGGTCGACGTCCCACCGTCGAAGTCGCGCCTCGACTACTTCGGTTCGATCCTGTCCGTGGTGGGACTGGGCATGATCGTCTTCGGTGTGCTGCGTTCGAGCGAGTGGGGTTGGGTACAGGCCAAACCTGGCGGGCCGCAGCTGGTGGGGTTGTCTCCGGTGGTGTGGCTACTGATCGTCGGGCTCCTTGTCGTTTACGGATTCCTACGCTGGGAAGGTCGACTGGCCGCTGCGGGGAAGGAGCCGTTGCTTGATCCGGCGATGCTGCGAAACCGCGAACTCAGTGGCGGGCTGTCGATGTTCTTCGCGCAGTTTCTGGTGCAGGCGGGCGTGTTCTTCGCGGTTCCTTTGTTCTTGTCCGTAGTTCTGGAGCTCAGCGCTCTCGAGACCGGAATTCGCATCCTGCCGTTGTCGGCGGCGCTCGTCGTGGCGGCGATCGGTATTCCGAAGCTACGGCCTACCGCGAACCCTCGACGCGTGGTCCGAGTCGGATTGTTGGTCATGGTCGTCGGCATTCTGATGCTCGTGGCAGGCATGGACCCCGGCGCCAATGCGGCGATCGTGATGATTCCCATGCTGTTCATGGGTTTCGGCTTGGGGTGCCTGTCTTCGCAGCTCGGAGCCGTCACGGTGTCCTCGGTCCCGGACGAGCGCAGTACCGAGGTCGGCGGGTTGCAGAACACCGCCACCAACCTCGGCGCATCCTTGGGAACTGCCCTGATCGGATCGGTTCTCATTGCCACTCTCACGACGTCGGCGATCGCCGGAATCGAAGACAATCCGGCGGTTCCGACATCGGTGCAGCAGCAAGCGAGCACCGACATGGCCTCGGGCGTGCCGTTCCTGTCGACGACGCAACTCCGATCCGCTCTCAATGACGCCGGCGTCGCCGAGTCCACGGCGGATGCGATCGTGGACGTGAACGAAGAAGCCAGGCTGGACGCGTTGCGTGTCGCTTTTGCCGTGGCAGCGCTGCTCGCAATCGCCGCGTTGTTCCCGACCGCTCGAATCCCCCGCGTCGCGGTCGGCGACAAACGTGGTTCGAGCTAAGAATCAGCAATCGCGGATCGACCTGGACGATCGACGGAACGACCTCTGGATATAGTGATCTGCGCACAATCGATTCGTCAGATGGCTACCGTTGTGAAGGAAACAAGCAGCGAGTCTGAAACACTGACGTTTCACCGGATAAGGGTTCGGTGGGGAGCCAGGGGAGGTTCGGATGGCCAGGCGAGCGGATTCGACGCCCGCTGATGGCGCCTGCGCTGGTGTCGGGATGCCTCACTGATGAACCGTCTGAGTCGATTGAGTCGATTGAGTCGGCAAGATCCTGCTTCGGAGACCGACTGCAACAGCCTGTTTCGCCGTCAGATCGACGAGGCTGCGGCCGTCGCGCCGTTCGCCAATCTTGCGTACATGGCGAGTTTGGTCGTGATTCTGACCTACACCGTCCCGCCCGGACGTCAGACGCTCAGGTGGTTGGGCGGCGCCCTCATCTTTCTTGTCCTCGCGAATTCGATTCGAGTATGGATACCGCTTCGCTGGCGACCGTCGAAGCACACACCGCGCTACGACTACGTGGGTCTGCTCGTCGAAGTGATCGTTGTCGCGACCCTAGACGTCGCACTTTTTGCCCTGCTCTTTCACGACATGGACGTCTTCCGCGACTTGGTTCTGATCGCGACGATGGCAGGAATCATGGGCGCCGGGACCGTGACGTTCTCCAGTCTGAGATCGGTGAGCCTGACCTGGATCTACATTCACGGCCTCGGCGTCTTCACTGTTCTCATCGTCCACGCCGAACCCCACTTTCGCGTACTTGCGATTCAGTTGTGCATCTACATGTTTGCGCTCACCGTAGGGGCGGTCTATCTGTCGGCCTCGTTCCAGAGACGTTGTCTCGCAGAGTTTCAGGCGGAATCCGAGCGTCAGACGGTGGCGTTGTTGCTCGACGGTTTCGAAGGCGGTTCCCGCGACTGGCTGTGGGAGTGCGACACCAACGGCCGGTTCTCCCACACCTCGGCACGTCTCGCCGAGGTCGCAGGTATGACGGTGGACGAGTTGCAGCAACTCACCTTCGGGCAACTCCTCACCAGACTCCAGATCGCGTCGAGTCCGGAGGGACGTGCGGCCGCGGCCCAGATGATCGACAAACTCGAATCGAGTGCCCCCTTCCGGGACACCGTCGTGCCGGTGCATGTCGACGGTAGGCGGCGCTGGTGGTCTCTTTCCGGTAATCCGCGGGTTCTCGAATCCGGTGTGATTCTGGGTTGGCGCGGTGTCGGTTCCGACATCACGGAGAGGTATGTCCACGAGCAGGAGATCCTTCGCCTTGCGGCCACCGACTCGTTGACCGGGTTGCCGAACCGTCGTGCGTTCGGTGTGGCGCTCGAGGAAGCGATCAATTCTCGGGCGCCGGACAAGCAGGTTCTCGTCGGGATTCTCGACCTCGACAATTTCAAATCGGTCAACGACACCCTTGGACATCCGATCGGGGACCAATTACTTCTCGAAGTCACGAAACGCCTGCGCAAGGTCGTAGGTTCGGACATGTGCTCGCGGATGGGCGGCGACGAATTCGGGCTGATCGTCTGCACGTCGTCGCGCGACGATCCCGGAGTGATCTTCGATCGGTACCTGGAAGTGCTGCACGAACCATTCTTCGTCGAAGGCAATCGAATAGAAGTGCGGGCCACGATCGGTTACTCCAGCGCGCCCGAGGATTCAACAGACGCAGACGGATTGGTGATGCTGGCGGATCTGGCTCTGTACGAAGCGAAGTCGACGGGGCGCAATCGAGTAGGCAAGTTCTCGCCGCTGCTGCGGGCGAGGGCATCGGCGCGGGCGACTGCGCTCCACGAGCTGGACAGAGGGATCGAGGAAGGGCAGTTCGATCTCCACTATCAGCCTCAAGTCGATACTCAGACCGGTGAAGTGGTGGCCTTCGAGGCTCTTCTGCGGTGGAACCATCCCAGCCGCGGCCTCATCGGGCCCAGCCAGTTCATCTCGGTGGCGGAGGAAACCGGAATGATCATTCCCCTCGGTGCGCAGGCAATGGCGATGGCGACCGCGGCTGCTGCGGGGTGGCCGACCGGAATCGGCGTCTCGGTCAATGTTTCACCAGTGCAGTTGGTGTCGCGAGAGTTCGGTGCGATGGTGAAGAAAGCTCTGACGGATTCGGGCTTGGCTCCGCATCTGCTGCAGCTCGAAATCACCGAGACAGGTGTTGTGGACGATCGCGCGATCCGGGATCTCTACAAGCTGCGTGAGCTCGGGGTTACCGTCGCACTCGACGATTTCGGGACCGGCTATTCTTCCTTCGCCACGCTCCAGAGACTTCCAATCGACGTTCTCAAGATCGATCGCATGCTGGTCACCGACTCGGACGATCCGAAGATGTCCGTGGTGAAGTCCATTGTCGAATTGGCCGCGGCCCTCGGTATGAAATCGTTGGCCGAGGGCGTCGAGACCATCGAGCAGTTCCGCCGCGTTCAGTGGGTCGGGTGTGACCTGGTCCAGGGCTATCACATCAGCAAGGCTCTGACCGCTGAGCGGGTCGATGTGTATCTTGCCGCCACGGACACGGAAACCGGGCGCAGCGTCCACCCACTTACGTGGCTGTGAATCAGATCTGAGCCGAGCGGATCGTATTACCGCCTGCCGCTTTCGCTTGATACATCATCGAATCCGCGACATTTGTCGCCGCCAGGATTGCGGAAGCACCGCCGCTCCACGCCTTCGATTCGGCGGTCATCATCACAGCTCCGACACTCACCGTTGTGGGGATCGCGTCGGAACAATCCGACAGCGCCGCGTTTATCCCTTCGATCAACAGGGTTGTCGATTCGGGATCACCGGCAATGACAGCCAGATATTCTTCTCCGCCCGTACGAGCGATGATTCCGTGTTCGCCGAGATGTGTGCTCAATCGGTTCGCGGTTCTTCTGATGACATGATCGCCTTCGGCATGACCGTGAAGATCATTCACCGTCTTGAATTTGTCGATATCGACGACGACGAAAGCGAGAGACGAAGAATCGTCTCGGGTGCTCTCGAAGAGATCGCCGACTGCCCCTTCCAGTCCCCGACGGTTGAACAGGCCAGTGAGGGGATCGCGGTCCGAATACTGGGCATCGCGGTAGAGAGTGCGCCAGGTCAGGTGCGCAAAAATGGGAACGAGTGTGACAGCTCCGAAAAGAACGGTGCCACGGGCCAGAAGCGTCGTGATATCGACGTCGCCTTCTAGATAGGCAAGAACAAAAACGGTAGTCGTGATGGTCGTCGACCAAACGACATGAGCGACAAGCCACCTTGCGCTGACAAAGAGCGTCGCAAAGGTTCCGGTGACCGCGAAGACGATGCAACCGAAGGTCCCGGACGAGCGATCCGGCACCAGAAGGACTGCGGCCGCGATCCCGAGATCTGCGAATATCCCGAAAGCAAGCAACCCCCGGCGTCCGGGAAATGGTTGTGTGAACCAGCATGCGGCGATTCCCACACACGTGCAGATCATGAAGATCGAAAGTGCTTTGCCGGTTGTGGTCGGCGGCGTATCCGGGCCGATCAATTTGTAGAACGCGGAGAGTCCGAAGATGATCGTCATCATTCCGAGCAAGGTTCGGAAGATCGGAATGATTGCTCGGCCGGATCTCTGGTGCTTTATCCACTCGTAGTCGTGTGGTTCGTTGAACCATTCGTGAAGTGTTTGCCAAGAACTGTGCCCTTCGGAGGCGATGACAGGGCTCGGCATGCTGTCTATTTTGCCTTGAATTTAGGTAAAGAGAAAATCTGTGTTCGACCGGTTCTACCGGTTCGATTTTTTTCGGGGAAGAGGTTCTCTTATCGAGTCGAGCGCTTACTCGATGCTTGTTTCAAGCCTTCTTCGAACTGCTGTGTGCGTTGTTCGAGGCGGTCGCGAACGATACGACTTTTCGCGTACGAGACCTTCTCACCCTGTAAGCGACGAGGATGACTCCCAGCGCGACCAGGCTTTGGACGAACTCCGCGCGCGTCGGTTCGTTGAGACCCATTCCCACCAGGATCACGAGAATCAGGCCGGTGACCACTATCGGTAGGCCGGGATACAACCAGACACGGAATTTCAGAATCTCGGGACTTTCGCGTTCCCATCGGCGTCGGAGGCGTAGTTCGGATACACAGATCAGGATGTAAACGAACAAACAGATTGCGCCGGACGAATTCACGAGGAACAGGAAGATCGTGTCTGGCCAGATGTAACCGGCCGCGATACAGAAATACCCGGCCACGGTGCAGGCGAGTACGCCCTTCACGGGCACGCCGCGACTGTTGGTCCGTGTCATCCATGCCGGCGCGTCGTTGTAGACGGAGAGTGCGAAGAGCATCCGTGACGCCGTGTACAGGCCGGAGTTGAGGCAGGACAGCACAGCGACCAGAACCACGAGATTGAGAATGTCGGCGGCGCCGGGAATGCCGAGCAGGTCGAGTGCGGAGATGAACGGAGAATCGCCGACGACGAACGAATCCCACGGCAGCATCGTCACGAGGAGGAAGGTGGCGACAACGAAGAACGCGAGAATGCGGAAGACGACGGTGTTCGTGGCTCGTCTGATCGCTCCGGCCGGTTCGGCGGATTCCGCTGCGGCGATTGTGACCAGCTCGGCTCCGGTCATGGAGAAGATCACGGCGACAACGCCCACCAGCACGGGGGTGAAGCCGTTCGGCAGAAATCCTCCGTGGCCGGTCAGATTACTGAAATCGACTTCACTGCCGGGCCAGATGCCGAAGACGAACAGACTGCCGAGCACGATGAAGCCGATGATGACGGCGACCTTGATACCTGCAAACCAGTATTCGGCCTCACCGAAGTTGCTGACGGAGAGAAGGTTGACCCCGGTCATCACCAACAGGAGGGTTGCTGACATGAGCCAGAGCGGTACGCCATGGATCCACCGGGAGAGCAGGGTAGCTCCGACGACGGATTCGATGCCGACGACGATCACCCAGAAATACCAGTAGAGCCAGCCCGTGGTGAAACCCGCCCAGTCGCCCAACGCCATTCGCGCGTACTCGGTGAATGATCCCGTACACGGCTTGGCGACGGCCATTTCACCGAGCATGCGCATCACCAGGAACACGATGATGCCGCAGATCGCGCAAGTGATGACTGCGCCGGGGCCGGCCTGGTTGATGATTCCGCTCAGCCCGACGAAGAAACCGGCGCCGATGACACCACCCATGGAAAGCATGGTCAGGTGGCGCTTCTTCAAGCCTGTCTTGAGCGTCGAATGAACGCTGGCGGCTTCGGCTGTTTCGGTGCTGCTGTCGGGCATCTGGGCTCAGCTCCTATTGCATGACGCGATCAGTTCTTTCGGAGAGACGCTAAGCTCGTCGTGTGATCCAGAACATGGACCTGATGTACAAATTGGAACTGAAGACTGTCAGTTCTGTCCACTGCCTTCGGAGGTTCCGGTAATGCCGATGACTGTCCGGCGCTTGGCGGCTACCAGCTCTCTCGGTCTCTCGGTTGTTGCAGGTCATGGCCACGTCGATCTGCCGATCAGTTGGGCGCACGCAATCGAGTTGCAGGATCCGAGTCGATGGCTCGCCGGTGGAGAGCTTGTCATGACGACGGGGCTGCACCTTTCGCGATCGGCGACAAAGCAGTACGAGTACGTCGAGCGCATTGCGCGGACCGGCGCCGTGGCACTGGCATTCGACACCGGCACCGTGCACGAGAAGGTACCGAACGCGATCATCAGGGCCGGCGACGAACTGGGTTTTGCTGTGCTTTCCGTCGCCAAGGCGACGCCGTTCATCGCCATCTCGCGGGCCGTGATCGACGAGCTGACCGCCGACCAGATACGAACGGTGCAGGCGGTGGTCGATGCCCAGGAGAAGTTGGCGCGTGCCCTGCTCGACGGAGTGCCGGTCCTGATCGCTGCACTGGGTCGAGCGGTTCACGCAGCAGTGTGCGTTCTCGATCGGGACGGAGCGGTGCTGGCTCTGACGGAAGGTGCGAGTTCGTCTCTGCCCGAACGCATCAGGGAGCGATCAGGCAAGGAGCGCAGCCGGGTCGTGGTGGACGACGACGGCCATCTGGCCATTCACAAGCTTGCTGTGAGCGGCACGCTGGCGGTGGCGTCCGATGCTGCCTTGGATCAGTCCGAACGACTGCTGGTCGGCCACGCGGTGTCGCTGTTGACCATCGAGCTCGCCAAGCCGTTGCGGGTTGTCGATGCCCAACAACGGCTGAGGTTGGCGGTCGCGACGATGGTGCGCGAGGCTGGCGGCGAAGTAGACGAAAGTCTGTTGCGGTACTTCGGATTCGAATCCGAATCCCCGGTGGTTGCAACTGCCTTGACAGATGTCGGGCCTTTGCTGGCGGCAACCGATATCACTTCAGCGGCCCTCGAAGAAGTGGCGGTGCCGTACCTGTTGGCTCCACTGAATGACGGCACCGGCGTGTGGTTCGTCGTGAAAAGTGAAGTTGCGGAGAAGGTCACGCGCAGTGTGTATGCGAGAGTGCGGGAGAATTCACGCCGGAGTATCAACGGCGGAATCGGTAGCGTCCGGCCGATGAGCGGTGTAGCAGCGAGTCTGCGCGAGGCCGTCTCTGCTGCCAAAGTGGGGCAGGTCGAAGGACACACGCTCGTTCCGTTCTCGGAACTCGGGACTTTCAGTCTCTTGTTGAGTGTGCAGTCGAACGATGTTCTGCAGTCGATCGCGGCCGGCGGCCTCGGTGTGCTGGAAGGCTACGATGCTGAGAACGGTTCCTGTCTGGTGGACTCGATCGAAGCGTTCCTGCACCACAATGGTCAATGGGAGTCCGCTGCAACGCAGTTGGGTGTTCACCGGCACACGCTGCGTAACCGCATGGACAAGGCTGCCGAGTTGATCGGCCGAGATCTCGATTCCGCCCACACTCGGTCCGAGTTGTGGATCGCACTCAAAGCTCGTGAACTGCTGCAGGCGGAATCGAATTCAGATCACGCTCGGCCACCCCTGAGATAGACGGTGGTGGTGTGAGTGAAGAACTCTCGCGCCGCGTCGCCTTGTTCCTTGGGCCCGTATCCACTCTTCTTCGCACCGCCGAAAGGTACGTGAGGATCAGCGCCTGCCGATTCCGAGTTGACGTGCAGGATCCCTACGTCCAGATCATCGATACCGGCAAGTGCGCTGGTCAGATCCTGAGTGAACAACGCTGCGGACAAACCGAATTCGCCCTCGTTCGCCAAGCGGAATGCGTCTGCAGTTGTTGCTGCCCGCTGCACCGCAAGCACCGGGCCGAAAAGTTCCTCGAACCATAGTTCGGTGCTCGCCGACAGTTCCAGCACCGTCGGCCGGACGTAGTGGCCCGATTCAGGCGCTTCGGCGCTGGCCACAACTCTGGCGCCGCCGCCGACGGCTCGATCGATTCCCTCGATGATCGTTTGCTGCGCGTATGCGCTGACCACGGGACCTGTAGTGACGTCGGGATCGAGTGGATCTCCGACTCTCAGTTCTTCGACCTCGACGGTCAGTCTCGCCAAGAATTCCTCGGCGATGGATTCATGGAGCACCAGACGCGAAGTGGCCGTGCATTTCTGGCCGGTTGACCGGAATGCTCCCAACATGACCTGCTCGACTGCAAGCTCGAGATCTGCGTCGGCAAGTACGATGGCTGCGTTCTTTCCACCCATTTCCGCCTGGGCCGGAACTCCGCGCGCTGCAGCAGATCCCGCGATTCTTCGGCCGACGCCGGTGGAACCGGTAAAGGTGATGGCGTCGAGGTCCGGGTGGTCGACCAGCGCTTCACCTGCTGCGCTGTCGGCAAGGATCATGTTCAGGACGCCGTCGGGTAGGCCCGCTTCGGTCAATGCCTGCGCGAGACGGAAGGCCAGAAGGGGCACCGCGGCAGCCGGTTTCCAGACAACAGTGTTTCCGTACACCAAGGCGGGCGCAATCTTCCACGCCGGGATCGCGATCGGGAAGTTGAACGGCGTGACGACGCCTACCACGCCGAGAGGTTTGCGAGTGACAAGAATCTGCTCGCCGCTACGTGGGGAGGAATACACCGTCCCGGACTCGCGGTCTGCGGCGTTGCCGTAGTAACGCAGAATCTGCGCAGCCCGGCGCACTTCTCCGATACCCTCGGCCAGCGTTTTCCCCTCTTCACGGGTGAGTTCTTCGCCCCAGGCATCGGCGTTGGTTTCGATGATTTCCGCTGCGCGAGTGAGGTATGCGCCGCGTTCGGACATCGGTAGGCGCGCCCAGTCGTTCGCGGCGATGCGGGCGATGCGAACACCGGTCGCCATTTCAGATGCGCCGGCGCGGCCTCCGGTGGCGACAACTTCGTCCGGGCGGGCCGGGTTGGTGTCCGTCAGTGTGCCTTCGCTACCCGTGACCCAAGCTCCGCCGATCAAGCTGTGAACAACGACGCTCATCGGACTGCTGTCGACGCTCATCGGACTGCTGTCACAGCGTCGCGAAGGATGCCCAGTCCTTCGGCCAGCAATTCGTCGGAGATGCTCAGCGGCGGGAGGAATCGAACGACGTTTCCGTAGGTGCCGGCAGCGAGGAGAAGTAGGCCGTGCGCGTGGGCGTAGCTGACGATCTGGGCGACGGCCTCGCGATTGGGAGCCTTGTCTTCGTCGTGGATCAGCTCGATTGCAATCATGGCGCCGCGTCCACGAATGTCGCCGATTATATTTGTGTCCGAAGCGATTTCGGACAGCCCTGTGGTCAGGATTTCGCCGATGTCCTTTGCGCGGTCGAGGAGGCCTTCCACCTCGATCGTCTCGAAAACTGCCAGGGCGGCCTCGCAAGCTACGGGATTGCCGCTGTACGTACCGCCGATACCACCGGGATGCGCGGCGTCCATGACGTCGGCACGGCCGGTCACGGCGGCGAGTGGCATTCCGCCGGCGAGACCTTTTGCAGTTGTGATGATGTCGGGGACGAAGTCCTCACTCTCGCTGGCGAACCAGGCTCCGGTTCGAGCGATACCGGTCTGGACCTCGTCCGCGACGACGAGAATGCCCCGCTCACGGCAGAATTCGGCGATGCGCTTCAGGAATCCCGGAGCGGGAACGATGAAACCTCCCTCACCCTGAATCGGTTCCACGACCACAGCGGCTACCGATTCGGCACCGATCTGAGTGTCGATCGCAAGACGGAATTGGGCGAATGCTTCGTCGGCAGCGTTTTCGGGGCCGCTCGGCCAACGGTAGGGGTAGGCCATCGGAACCCGGTAGACCTCTGGTGCGAACGGGCCGAATGTGGCCTTGTACGGCTGGTTCTTGGCCGTCATCGTCATGGTCATCAACGTGCGACCGTGGAATGCGTGGTCGAAGACGACAACTGCCGGGCGACCGGTGGCGGCACGTGCGTATTTCACGGCGTTCTCGAGCGCCTCGCTGCCGGTGTTGAACAGCGCTGTTCGCTTCTCGTGATCTCCCGGGGTCAGGCGGTTGAGCGCTTCGCAGACCTCGACGTACCCCTCGTAGGGGTTTGCGAGGAAACACGTATGGGTGAACTGACCGAGCTGGCGTGTGGTGCGTTCGACCACGCGCGGCGCACTGTTTCCGACGGTGGTCACGGCGATGCCGCTGCCGAAGTCGATGAACGAGTTGTCGTCGACGTCGACGACAACTCCTCCGCCCGCTGCAGCTACGTAAATGCTGGATCCGCTGGTCAGTCCGGCCGGCAGTGCGGCGCTCCGGCGCTTCGCCAAAGTGCGTGAGTTGGGGCCAGGCACTTCGGTGACGAGGCGTCGTACCTGGGGAAGGGCCGGTCCACCGGTGCACGTTTCCGTGCCGTGCTCGAGAATGGTCATCGCAGTGCCTCCAGTTGTTTTCCGAACTGTAGGACGGCGATTAATGGACCGGACATGGCCGGATTGTCGAGTGGCTTCTATCTCATAGGACGCCGCGTCCAGCTAGTTACTTCGCGAAACTGGCGAGGAACCGCTGCAACAGTGGGTTGTAGATCTCGGGTGCTTCCCAGAACGCTGCATGCCCGACTCCCGGGATCACGTGGTAGGTGCCCTCCCAGAGATTCGCGAAGGTCAACGACGCGACATAGGACGTGTTCACGAACGGGTCCTCGGCGCCGTCGATCACCGCGAGTGGCACAGACGCCGTTGCAACCAGAGCCTTCTGATCCGATTCGCGGCCGGCGCCGAATGCGTCGAACATGATCTTGCGAGCGCGCCCGTCCGTGCGTATCGCGGCGTCGAGGGCGGACTGCTCGAAGGGAACGGCGGTCATCCGTGCGTAGAGTTCGGCTTCCTGCGCGGTGATGACCTCGGTGCCGCCGATGGACAATCCGTCGCCGGCATTGAATGCGTCGCCGAGCGTCTCGGGATTTGCCGGCGGCGTACCGGTGATGACGACTCCGGTGAGCCCGGGGAATTTCGCGATCAACTCGAGGGCGATGTGTCCGCCGAGCGACCACCCGACGACAACCGCTCGTTCGACGCCGAGTTCGGCCAGAACATCGACGATGGCGTCGGCGTAACCGTTCTGCGTGTACGCGGCTTCGGGTTCGCTCGCGTCCTCGGAGTCGCCGTGGCCGAGCAGGTCCAGAGTGATCATGCGGTAGTCGCCCGCCCAGCCGGCGTCGACCTGATGACGGAAGATGGAGCGGCTGGCCGAGTTTCCGTGGATGAAGACAACCGGGAAACCATCGGTGGCACTGTCGTCGACTGCCATGACGCCATGCCGGGTTTCGATCTTGGTGGTTGTCATCGGAATCCTCATCGTTCGAAGTGCACGGTCAGCGGGTATCCACGCTACCGGGCATATGCGGCATAGAGTTCACCCGTGGACTTCGCATTGCGCTCGTGCAGTTGGCACGGTCACGAGACCTACGCTCCGGACGAACCTGAGCTGCGGGATCGACTACATGTGGACACTGCGGTGGGCCAGGCATGGCGGTGCCTACGTTGCGGCAACTTCGTCCCGGGAGCGCCGCGAGCGTCCGGGCCGGCGGACGCCGCTCCCGAGGTTCCGCGGGGACGGCTGCTTCGCGACCGGTTGATCATGCGACTTCTTGCCACCGAGAGAATGTTCCGCGCTCTGGGGTTGGTTCTTCTCGCGATCGGGGTGTTCAAACTCAGATCGTCGAAGGGGCGCGTCGAGGACGCCTTCGAGAACGAATTGCCGTTGATCAGACCATTGGCCCGCCAGCTGGGTTGGAACATCGACGATTCCAAACTGGTCCATCACATCGAGCAGGCGTTTTCGTTGTCGGCGACGACGCTCACCTGGATCGCGGTCGGTCTGTTGGTCTACGCCGGCCTGCAAGTGATCGAGGCCGTTGGGCTGTGGATGGTCAAACGCTGGGGCGAGTACTTCGCAGTGGTGGCGACCAGCTTGTTCCTGCCCCTCGAAATCTACGAATTGACCGAGAAGATCACGTGGTTGAGGGCCGGGCTGCTGCTGGTGAACGTCGCCGCCGTCGTGTGGCTGATCTGGAGCAAGCGGCTATTCGGTGTCCGCGGCGGCGGCGCGGCGTATCACGCCGAACATTCGGAGGAGAGCCTGATGACGGTGGAGCGGGCCGCGGTCAAACAGGCTTCGTGAGACCGGCTTTCGACGCGGCAGCACCAGCCAGTGTTGCTGCCCCGATCGTGATCATGGCGGCGAGGAGGATGGCTGCGGGTTCACCGTCGCCCATCACCCCCAATTGAGTGCCCACCGTCACTGCGGCAACCGGTACTCCCAGTTGTGCGGCGGACAGCACGCCGAGAGGGAGCGGAAGACCGAGGACGCGTATCGCGGCGTGAACCACGAGAGTTGCTCCGCCCAAGACCAATCCGAGCCAGATGGCGGACGGATGGGTGACGAGGTCGCGCAGATTGATCGCCGCTCCCAACCAGACGAAGAAGAGGGGCGCGAAGAAGCCGTCGGTGATCGCGAAGAGTTGTTTGGCGAGACGGCGGGGTTCGCCGATCGCGGCCAGGACAAGTCCGAAGGCGAAGCCCGCGAGCATGATCGACACGTGAGTGCTGGAGGCCAGCGCTGCCAGAGAAAAGAGGATCACCAGATTGATCCGGAGTTCGAGTGCAAACTTTCGTTTCTCCGAGAATTTGTGGAGCTTTCGCCAATGGCCGGACCGGTGGAAGGCTCGCAGTACGAAGAACAAGGCAACCGCACACGCCGCCACCGCCAATGCGCCGACACCGGCACGAGGGGCATTGTCCGGATCGATCACCAGAGGCAGCGCGACAATGCAGACGGTGTCCGCGATCGCGACCTGGGCAGTCATCTGCAGAACCGAGGTTCCACCGAGCCCCAGCGAATCGACGATGGGGAGAATCAACGCCGCGGACGACGACGCGATCAGGACCGCGTACAGCGCGGCGTGACCGGTGCCGAATGCCGTCGCCGCACCGTAGCCGGCAACCACCGACAGGAGTCCGACGACAACCGAGCGAACGGCACCCTTGCCGATTGCCGCACGAACTGCCGGATCGCGGACCGGGACGTGTGAGCCGGCCACCATCATCGTGAGCGCGAACCCGATATCGGCCAGGAACGTGAAAGTCTGGTCCGAAGAGTCGAGCAGCCCGAAACCGGTGACACCGAAGACGACGCCCGCGGCAAGTTCGCCGACCACCACGGGGACATGCCAACTGGCGCGAGCGCCGAGCAGCGGACCGAGGATGCCGGCCAGCGCGACGAGGGCAAGGATGCCGAAGGTCATCGACGACCTACGACGTCACTGTCGAGGGAGCGATCTTTGCAGGGATGCCGGTGTTCTCGTCCACGTGGTAGCTCGCACAGACACGGTGGTAGCCGTCGGCGATCTGCGCCGGTACTCCGGCGCGGAAGTCTCCCTGCACCAGCAGGATCGGAGACAGCGCGATCCCCTTGCGGATCTTCAACAGGTCGGCAGCAACGTGCGGGTTGTCGACCGGGAGCAGGGGTAGCCCGGCGGCCCGCAGGATGTCCTTGGCCTTCTTCGAGACCAGCGTCGCCGTCTTGAGGGCGTACACGAGAGCTTGGACCTGAACCGGTGTCGCGCCCAACTGGAGGTAATCGCGGGCCGCCGGGTAGTCGTGCTCGTCCGGCAGGTCCTTCCAGAGAACGGCAGGAGCCTTCTCGGCTACCTTCGGCTCTGCTGTCTTGGGAGCCTTCGGCTGGGCTGGCTTCGGCGCCTTCGGCTGGGCTGCCTTCGACGTTTTGCTCTTGGCCATCTGTGCTGTTTCCTTCAGTGTCGGTCCGCGAGTGGAGCTGGTGCAGAAATCGTGCACTATCAGCGCCGCAGGCACCACATCGGAGCTGTTTGGCCCCCTAGGCGGCGGGTAATCAGCAGACTGCGGGGGAACGAGCAGGAGGCGAAGCAATGAAGCGGATTCTCGCAGTGCTCGCAGCGCTGATCCTGGCGGTGTTCGCACTGACCGCGTGCAGTGACAACAACGATTCGTCGGACAACGATTCGGCCGATCACGACGGCATGGCGATGACCAGTATGTCGATGACCAGCATGCCGACCAGTATGTCGATGCCGAGTATGCCTCTGGGTATGTCGACGCCGGGAGCGTCGTCGATGGGAATCGTGATCAGCGGTTTCGGATATTCGACGCCGGAGTCGGTGATGCCCGGACAGGTACTGACCATTCAGAACAACGACACCGTCGAGCACTCGGTCACGTCCGATACCTCAGGGTTGTTCAACGAGGACATCGAAGCGGGTGAGACGGAAACCATCACGGTGCCGAACGAGCCGGGAACGTACACGTTCCACTGCACCTACCACCCGAGTATGCGCGGCACCTTGACGGTCAAGTAGTGGTCGGCCCGTCCGGCGTAGCTTTTGCTCCGGAAACTTCGGCGGCGCGCACCCGATCAGGCTGGTGGAGAACAGATCCGGGTGTACGGTTTTCAGGTGCGCCGGAGAATAGCGATCAGTGTCGTCACGCTCGTGGTTTGTGCCCTCGGCTTTTCGCCGCCGGCGCTCGCGGATTCACCGAACGGCTCGTATTCGTCACAGCTGCTGTACTTCTCGGTCGATGTCGGGCCTGAACTCTCGACGCCGTGCACCGTCGTCGGTGAACTTTTTGTTCCCGACGGCGTCGATGCGGACAACCCAGCGCCCGCGATCCTGACCACCAACGGGTTCGGTGGTTCGTACAAGGACCAGATTCCCGCGCTGCAGAACTTCGCCGAGAACGGGTATGTCGGACTGACGTATTCGGGATTGGGTTTCGGTGGCTCGAGTTGCAAGGTCACACTCGACTCTCCCGCGTACGACGGCGTCGCCGCCTCCCAGTTGGTCAGCTTCCTCGGCGGCCAAGAAGGGATTGCCTTCACGGATCAGGCTCTGACGCAGCCCTATCCGGCGCTCACCGCGGTGGTACAGGACTCCGTCGATCACACCGGTGCACCGTCGACGAACGACCCGCGGGTCGGAATGACGGGTGGCTCCTACGGCGGCGGGATTCAATTCGCCGCCGCGAGTGTCGATCCCCGTATCGACACGATCATCCCCATGATCACCTGGAACGATCTCTCGTATTCTCTGGCGCCCAACAGCACGGGAATCATCTCCGGTGTGTCGACAGCGGAGCCGGGAGCTGCGAAGGTGCTCTTTGCATCGCTGCTCTTCGGCGCGGGCATCGCGAATCCCGGTGTGGACGGCTACATCGCAGATCCCGCACGGCTACCCGGCTGCCCGAACTACGTCCCTTACATGTGCAACGCGATCGCCGAGGCGGTGGTGACCGGCGACATCGGACCGCAGGTAGTGAGTGAGCTCCGAGCGTCGTCGGTCTCGTCGTTCGTCGACCGGATCAACATTCCGGTACTGCTTGCTCAGGGACAACAGGACACCCTGTTCGATCTGAACGAGGCAACCGCGACTTACGACGCGCTGAAGGATCGTGGCGTCGATGCCAAGATGATCTGGCATTCGTGGGGGCACAGCCATTTGGCCGCTGCGCCCGGCGAATTCAGCTTTTCCGCTCCCGACGAAGACGCGCAATACGAAACCGGTCGCTTCATGGACTGGTTCGATCACTACCTCAAGGACGAGAACACGGAGACGGGACCGGAATTCGCGTATTTCCGTAACTGGATCGACTACGAGGGAAACGCGGCGCCGGCATACGCGACGTCCGACACCGTCGATGTCGGGACCGCCCGCGCCTTCCATCTGTCCGCTGACGGGGGACTGCTGCCGGACGGCACGCCGGTGATACCTGGTCCGAAGACGATCGTCACGGCACCGGGTGGGCTGCCGACAGGCGTCGAGCCGCTCAATATCAATCCGGCCGGAAACATTCCGAATGCACAGATTCCGGGAACCGAGGCGCTCTGGACCACTGCGCCGATGACCGAGGCAATGGACGTGGTGGGAGCCCCCACTGTGACGCTGCGTGTTGCGGCGCCCGGACAGCCGGTGGTGTTCGCGAAACTCTACGACGTGGCCCCGGACGGAACTTCCTCGCTGATCAACGGACTGATTGCGCCTATACGTATCAGTGATCCGTCCCAACCGGTACCGGTGACGATGCCGGCGATAGTGCATCGATTCGAGCCGGGACATTCCGTGCGTTTCGCGATCACCGGTGGTGACATCAGTTTCCGTGGGGGACTGCAAGGTATGCCGGTGACGATCTTTGCCGACGGTTCCGGCCCCCTCGAACTTCCCGTCGTGAGCTGAAACACCGTGGGCTGAATTTCAGCGGGTGATGGTTCGACTGTCGCCGCGGAACTCGGCCACGACGGTGTCGCCGTTGCGAACGGTCACGTCGTAGATCCCACTTCGACCGCCTCGTGCCTTCTCGGTGGCGACCGCGGTCAAGGTGTCGCCCAGACGGGTCGGACGTAGAAATCGGATGTCCGCGCGCGCTGCAACGGCTGAATCCTCGTAGCCGTTGCAGGCGAGCGCAAACGCGGTGTCCGCGAGCAGGAAAACATAACCACCGTGTGTGATTCCGTGACCGTTCACCATGGTTTCGCCCACGGTGACGGTCACGGTAGCGCTACCGGGCGCCAGCTCGGAAATCTCGATACCGAGTGCCTGCGACGCCTGGTCCGCGTCGAACATCTCTCTGGCGGTGATGCTTCCTGTACTCACGAGACAACTCCTGTGGGATCGGAGAATTGCAGGGGTCTAGAGGACCGAGACAACTTCCTGGACGTACATGTCGACTGTGCCGGTGGCAAAGTTTGCGACATCTTTTCCTGCGGCGCCCATCTCCGGGGACTTCAGGCCGCTCTGCATCGTCTCGAGATCGGGAAACACCAGGTTGGCGACGGCGTAGAAGACTGGATCGGAGCCGTCAAGCGTCGAGCACTTGCTGAACGTGAAGTCCGAGAGTCCTGGCACTGCGCTGGCGAGCGGGACGTGGATCTCGTTGTAGTACTTGTCGAAAGCCTCCGGATCGGTGGGGCGTCCGTAACATACTGCTACTCGATAGGTCATGTGCTTTCAATTCCCTTCGGGGCGAGTCTTGGCTACCAGAGTCAGGACGTCGTATGTCGCGACCGGATCGTTGTCCTGGTTCGTCACCACGGCATCCCAACGAACCTCACCGTAGTCGGCGCTGCTGCGAGGTGTGATGGTCTTGGCTGTGAGGGTGACCGTCAGGCTGTCTTCGGCTTTCACCGGGGTCAGGAACCTGAGGCTGTCCACGCCGAAGTTCGCGAGAACCGGGCCGGGAGCCGGGTCGACGAACAGACCGGCAGCGAGTGAGACAACCAGATAGCCGTGTGCGACGATGCCGCCGAACAGCGGGTTCGCCGCTGCGGCCACCGGATCGGTGTGTGCGTAGAAGGTGTCACCGGTGAACTCTGCAAAATGATCGATGTCTGCGAGTGTGACCTGGCGCGGACCGCCGACAACGGTGTCGCCGATCTTCAACTCGGCGAGACTCTTTCGGAATGGATGTTCGGATCCGGTCGTGCGCGCTGACCCGGTGAACCAGCGCTCGCCGACCGCGGTGAGCACGTCGGGTGTGCCCTGCACGGCCGTCCGCTGCATGTGGTGTAGAACTCCGCGGATGCCACCCAGCTCCTCACCGCCGCCGGCACGGCCCGGACCGCCGTGTACGAGGACTGGAAGGGGAGAGCCGTGGCCGGTGGATTCCTTGGCATCGTCGCGGTTCAGGACGAGCACTCTGCCGTGAAAAGCTGCGAGGCCCAGCACCAGTCGACGTGCGATGTCGGTGTCGGCAGTGACCACCGAGGCGACGAGGCTTCCCTCGCCACGGGCCGCGAGTTCGATCGCATGATCGATGCCGTCGTATCCGATGACGGTGCTGACGGGTCCGAAGGCCTCCAGCTCGTGTACCTCGTGCGCATTCTCTTCCGCCCGGAGAAGGACAGGGGAAAGGAAGGCCCCTGACTGGCCGTCGGCACCGATCACGTCGACGTTGTCCGGGTCTCCGAATACGATAGTTGCCGACTTCGTCAGACCGCGAATGGATTTCAAGACTTCGTCGCGCTGCTCGATGCTGGCGAGCGCACCCATCGTGACGCCGTCGGCATCGGGGTGTCCCACGACCACTTTGTTCAGTCGCTTGGATGCGGCATCGACAACGGCGTCGACCAGCGAGACCGGCACCAGGGCGCGCCGGATCGCCGTGCACTTCTGACCCGCCTTGACTGTCATTTCGGTGACGAGTTGTTTGACGTACAAATCGAATTCGGGCGTTCCTGGTACGGCGTCCTCGCCAAGGATCGACGCGTTGAGTGAATCGGCCTCGGCATTGAAATGGACGCCCTTGCCGACGACGTTCGGGTGAGCACGCAGCGTTGCGGCGGTGTCGGCGGATCCGGTGAATGCCACTGAGTCCTGCCCGCCGAGGTGATCGAGGAGGCCCCGTGCACTACCGGAGAGCAGTTGGACGGAACCCTCCGGGAGCAAGCCTGATTCGATGATGCGCCGGAAGACGAGTTCGGTGAGATATGCCGTGGAACTGGCAGGTTTGACGATGGACGGCACACCCGCGATGAATGCCGGTGCCAGCTTCTCCAGGAACCCCCACACCGGGAAATTGAAGGCGTTGATCTGTACGGCGACGCCGCGGCGTGACGTATAGATGTGTTGCCCGAGGAAAGTTCCGCCCTTGCCCAGAGCTTCGACGTTTCCATCCAGAAAGACTGTGCTGTCGGGCAATTCGCGGCGAGCCTTGCTCGCGTAGCTCAGCAGGGTTCCGAATCCACCGTCGATGTCCACGCCGGAATCTCGCGTCGTCGCGCCGGTGGCAGTGGAGAGTGTGTAGAACTCGGCTTTTCCTGCCATCAACGTGAGGGCGAGAGCCTTGAGCGCGCCGGCACGTTCATGGAAGGTCATCGCAGACAGTGCAGGCCCGCCGACCTCGCGTGCGTACGTAACCATCTCGGCGAGGTCGACGCCGGTTGCGGAGATCCGGGCCACCTCCGATCCGTCCACTGCGCTCGGCAACGGGGTACCTGCGTCCGGTGCGGCGTACCAGCGACCGGTTACATAGCTTTCCAACAGTCTGCTCACGACAACTCCATCTCACCGTACGTTCGGTCGGTAATTACGATCGCCCGGTAACGCCGCGTTGTCAAGGATTCGGCAGAACTGCCTGGAATCAGGCCTTGCGAAGTCCGTCGAAAGTGACGGCGACGACCGCGTCGGCAATGTCGGAGACGGACTCGCCCGCTCGGGGTTTGTACCACTCGATCAGTGAGTTGACGGTGCCGAACATCAGCTTGCTCGCGAGGGCCGGTTCGATGTCCGGGCGCAGGTCTCCCTCCGCTGCGGCGGACGAGACGAGGCCTCCGACGAAGTTGTCGAATTCGCGTCGACGGGCGAGTGCGGCCCGCTCGACCGTCGTGTTGCCGCGGACGCGCAGGAGCAGGGTGACGTACGGAAGCTCTGCGACCAGCACCTCTACGCTGCGCCGGACCAGGTATTCGAGCCGGTCGATGTACGGACCGGTGGTGGCGCCTTCTTCGGTCGTGACCGCAAACAGGGCGTTGAGGGCACGCGAAAGTGCGAGTTCGAGAAGTTCCGACTTGCCGGACACGTGGTGGTAGATCGAGGACTTCGTGATGCCGAGCTTCTTGGCGAGCACCTCCATACTGGCGCCGTCGTAGCCCTTGTCGTTGAACACCTTCACGGCCACGGCCAGGAGCGAATCGAGGTCGTAGCCGGGACGTCCGGGGAGGCCGGTGCGTCGAGTGGGGCGTGCCGTAGTCATGTCCCCATCTTCTCAGTTCGGGCAAAGCTGTGCACCATCCTTGTTTTCATCCTTGCCAAACGACCGAATGTTCGGTTATTAATGTAAGAGAGCGAGAAGGAGCGAATGTGAACACCCTGCACGTGGACGAGCGCGAGGATCGCGTCGTGGTCACCCTCGACAGGCCCGCGCAACGCAACGCGATCAACGCGGAAATGATCGACGAACTGCATCAGATTTGTGGACGCCTCGAACGGGATCCGAAGCTGCTCCTGCTTGCCGGGCGCGGAGACCACTTCGCGGGCGGCGCTGACATCGCGGAGCTCCGAGAGCGCGGACGGGAGGAAGCGTTTGCGGGTATCAACCGGACCCTGTTCGACCGTATCGGAAAGCTCCCGCTGCCCACCGTGGCCGCCGTGAGCGGCTATGCGCTCGGCGGCGGGGCAGAGTTGACCTACGCCTGCGACATTCGCATCGCGACAACGACGGCGGTCTTCGGTAATCCCGAGCCCAATCTCGGCATAATGGCAGCCGCCGGCGCCAGCTATCGGCTGCCGAAGCTCGTCGGAGTCTCGATCGCGAAGCAAGTGCTCCTCGGTGCCAGGAACCTCGACGCCGAGCAGGCGCTACGAGCGGGCCTGGTTGCCGAGGTGACCGAACCGAACTGCCATGTCGACGCAGCGCATCGGCTGCTCGACCGTATTTCCCGACTGTCCCCGCTGGCACTGCGATTGACGAAGATCATTGTCGACGCGCCGGGATCGCATCCGTTTGCCGACGACATCGCCCAAGCCGTCCTGTTCGAGAGTTCGGACAAGCACGATCGCATGACGGCCTTCCTGGAGAAGAAATCATGACTGAAACAGTTGCGCCGAAGACCGTCGGAGTCATCGGCGGTGGACGTATGGGTGCAGGTATCGCCCAGGTGTTCGCCGGTCTCGGCGGGGCGGTCACCATCGCGGAGAGCGGCGACGCCGAGGCAGCGTTACAGCGTGTTTCCACCGGCCTCGACCGCGCCCACGAGCGAGGGAAACTCGGCGACCAGGATCCCGCGACGGTCCTCGCGCGCGTGAGCGTCGTAGGCGCAGTGAGCTCCTTACCCCCGTCGCTCGACCTGATCGTCGAGGCGGTCCCGGAAATTGCGGCCCTCAAGGTCGAGGTGCTCGCCGCTGCGGAAACCGTTGCCGGAGAACGCACCGTGATCGCCAGCAACACCAGTTCCATGTCGATCGCCGAACTCGGCGCAGCGCTGACGGATCCGAGCCGGTTCATCGGTATGCACTTCTTCAATCCAGTCCCGGCATCGCTGTTGGTCGAGATCGTCCGGGCACCTCAGACCCGCCCCGAGGTTGTCGACTCGGTACGGGCATGGGTGTCGATGCTCGGCAAGGCCGAGGTGCTCGTCAACGACTCACCTGGTTTTGCAACCAGCCGGCTTGGCGTCGGTCTCGGGCTCGAAGCCATCCGCATGCTCGAAGAAGGTGTGGCGGACGCGGAATCGATCGACCGGGCCATGGAATTGGGGTACCGGCATCCGATGGGGCCGCTTCGTTCGACAGATCTGGTCGGGTTGGATGTGCGCCTGGCGATCGCCGAACACCTCGCGAGCACTCTCGGTGATCGATTTACTCCTCCAGCATTGCTGCGAGAGAAGGTGGCTCGCGGCGAGTTGGGGCGCAAGACGGGACAGGGTTTTCACACATGGAGCTGAACCGAACTGCCTGCGAAAGGAACATCGATGACTGACGTGATCCGCTTGGAGATCGAGCGAGGTTTGGCGACAATCACTCTCGACCGGCCTGAGGCAGCCAATGCCGTCAACGGCGAAATGAAGTCTCAGCTGCTCGAAGCGTTGCTGCAGGTCCGCGCGGACGCAGGCGTTCGAGCGGTGTTGATTCTCGCCGAAGGCAAGAACTTCTGCGTCGGTCAGGATCTGGGCGAGCACGCGGCAGCATTGGATGCTGATCCGGCGCACGCGATGGATACCGTCGCCGCGCACTACAACCCCATCGTCACGGCGCTGTCGACGCTCTCTGTCCCGGTAGTGGTGGGTATCGGTGGGGCCTGCGTCGGGGCCGGGTTGGGAATCGCGTTGGCCGGAGACATCCGGGTCGTGGGGGCTCGCGCGAGCTTTGCGACGGCATTCACCGGCATCGGTCTGGCCAGTGACTCCGGGCTCAGTCATGCGCTCGTGCACGCGCTCGGACCCAGCCGTGCCAGTGGCCTGATGTTGCTCGGCGACAAGTTCGACGCGCAGAGCGCACTGGAGTGGGGATTGGTTCATCGCGTCGTGGCCGACGATGACGTCGCAGCTGAGGCTCGGGTACTTGCCCGTCGACTTGCCGACGGACCCACCGCGGCCTTCGCTCACGTGAAATCGCTGATCCGTGCCGTTGCTCCTGGGCTTTCCCAGGCGCTGGAGGCGGAGGCGAACGCGCAGGTGGAGCTGGGTTCCACGGCAGATCATCAAGGCGCAGTCACGGCTTTCCTGTCGAAGCAGAAGCCGGTTTTCGAGGGCCGCTGATTTCTGGTGCGTCGAAAGATTCTCTTGTGCGCTGGGACACCTCGGTGCATACTAGTTACCAACCGATCATTCGGTAATAAAAGGTAGGTACGATGACCAACGTGGAAGCTCCACAAGACCTGCAGAACCTGTTCGACGAGACGATCGCGGCAGACCAGCGCATCGAGCCTCGCGACTGGATGCCGGACGGCTACCGCAAGACTCTGATTCGTCAGGTTGCCCAGCATGCCCACTCCGAGATCATCGGAATGCAGCCCGAGGGAAACTGGCTCACCCGTGCGCCTTCGTTGCGACGCAAGGCGATCTTGATGGCGAAGGTCCAGGACGAGGCCGGGCACGGTCTGTATCTCTACTCCGCGGCCGAGACGCTCGGTGCCGATCGTGGCGATCTGACCACCAAACTGATCGAGGGAAAGCAGAAGTACTCCTCGATCTTCAACTATCCGACGCTTACCTACGCCGACGTGGGTGTGATCGGCTGGCTGGTCGACGGAGCCGCCATCTGCAATCAGGTTCCGCTGTGCCGCAGCTCCTTCGGGCCGTATGCGCGCGCGATGATCCGTGTGTGCAAGGAGGAATCGTTCCATCAGCGGCAAGGCTTCGAGTTGTTGGCGACGATGATGCGCGGCACGGAAGCTCAACGTGCGATGGTGCAGGAAGCCGTCGACCGATGGTGGTGGCCCGCTCTGATGATGTTCGGACCGCCGGACGACGAATCGCCGAACACCGAGCAGTCGATGAAGTGGCGCATCAAGCGGCACACGAACGACGAACTGCGGCAGCGATTCGTGGACATGTCGATACCGCAGGCCGAGGTCCTCGGTGTGACCTTCCCTGATCCCGACCTGCGCTGGAACCCCGAGCGTGGCGCACACGATTTCGGTGAGCCGGACTGGAGCGAATTCATGGATGTGGTCCGCGGCAACGGAGCGGCGAGCGTCGAGCGGATCACCAATCGGAAAGCCGCACACGACAACGGGGCCTGGGTTCGCGACGCCGCCTACGCCTTTGCACAGCGCGAGAGACTCGCGCACGATCGCACGACTGGGGAAACATCATGAGCGAGAACGATCAGGTACAGGGCGATCAGGTGCGGGGCGAATGGCCTTTGTACGAGGTATTTCTGAGGGGAAAGCGCGGACTGAACCACGTGCATGTCGGATCCCTGCGCGCGGCAGACGACCAGATGGCGTTACGCCACGCGCGCGACGTCTACACCAGACGTAACGAAGGCGTGAGTATCTGGGTCGTGCCATCCGCGAAAATCGTGGCTTCGAGTCCGGCAGAAAAGGATCCGTTCTTCGCGCCGAGCGGCGACAAGGTCTACCGGCACCCGACTTTCTACGACATCCCGGACTCCGTTCCGCACATGTGAGAATCACTTCGACTTCGAGGACCAACAGATGAACGATCACGACAGTGCCTACGACGGCCTGGTCGACGGTGACGGCCACGGTCAGTGGGCGTTCGGAACAAGCTTCGACGACCCCCTCGCCGGAGTCGACACCACGGTGCCAGGCGATGTCGATCTCGGTGCGCTGGCGCGCTACTGCCTCATGCTTGGCGACGACGCGCTCGTCAGTTCGCAGCGACTCGCCGAATGGTCCACGCGAGCACCGGAACTCGAAGAAGAGGTAGCTCTCGCCAACGTCGGCCTGGACTTGATCGGGCAGGCCAGGCTGCTGCTGGCTCGCGCGGCAGCAGCCGATTCCACTGTGGTTCCGTTCATCTCCGATACGTCACCGGTGCCGGCCGAAGATGCGCTCGCCTTCTTTCGTGATCAGTTCGGTTTCCGCAACGTGAGACTGGTGGAACTCGCCAACGGCGACTTCGCGCACACGGTCGTTCGGCTACTCGTGTTCTCGACCTGGCGGCTGGCGCTGTTCGATCGGCTGCGCATGTCGCGCGATCCGGTTCTCGCAGCTGTGGCGAACAAAGGTGTCAAGGAACTGACCTATCACCGCGACTACGCGGCAAGATGGGTCGTCACCTTGGGCGCCGGCACGGCAGAATCCAAGCGTCGGACGGCCGACGCCCTGCTCGAGATCTTCCCGTTCGTGGACGAACTCTTTGTTCCCACCCAGGACGAACTCGTTTTGGCAGAAGTTGGCGTCGGAGTGGATCCGCGTACTGTTCGGCCGGAGTTCGACGCTGTTCTTGCCCAGGTCCTCCATGCGGCCGAAATGGAAGAGCCCCCTTCACGTTTCTCCGGTTTCGTCGGCGGCCGCGGTGGACGTGCCGGACTGCACACCGGGGCGCTGGGACTACTTCTTGCCGAAATGCAGAGCGTCGCTCGGGAGCACCCGGAAGGGGTGTGGTGACCGTGGCTGCCACCACCGTCTCTTCCGCGCAGGAGATCGTCGCCTCGGTGATGGATCCGGAGATGCCACTGCTTACTCTGGCCGACCTCGGCGTCATCCGATCGGTCGACGTCGAAGCGAACTTCGTCTGTGTGACAATCACTCCCACCTATTCTGGGTGCCCCGCAATGGCGACGATGCGAGACGACATCGAGCACAAACTGACCGACGCCGGATACGGCAGCGTCCAGATCAAGACTCAACTGTCGCCGCCTTGGAGTTCGGATTGGATCAGCGAAGAGGGGCTCGCGAAACTTCGGACGGCTGGGTACTCGGTGCCGGGGGCAGCGCCGCGCCGCACCTCGGGGCCGATCGCATTGACCTTGACGGCAAAGCCCCGCGACATCCTCTGCCCCCAGTGCGGTTCGGCAAACACCAGACTGAGTTCGGAATTCGGTGCGACCCTGTGCAAAGCGCTGTATCGCTGCCTCGACTGCCTCGAGCCGTTCGATCACGTGAAGGAGATCTGAACAGATGAGTACCGCAACGACGAACCGGAACAAACCCTTTCACCCGTTGACGGTCGCCGGTGTCGAATCACTGTGCGACGACGCAGTTGCCGTCACCTTCGACGTGCCTGCCGATATCGCCGATCAATTCGATTTCGGCGCCGGGCAGTCACTGACACTGCGGCGGATGATCGACGGCGTCGAACACCGTCGTTCCTACTCGATCTGTGCACCGGTAGGGGCGTCTCCACGTGTGGGGGTTCGCGAAGTAGCAGACGGGCTCTTCTCCACCTGGTTGGTGCGCGACGTCAAGGCCGGGGATCAGATCGACGTCCAGGGCCCTTCGGGCAATTTTGTCGCCGATCCGGCATTGGGTGGAGGGCACGTTCTGATCGCGGCGGGCTCCGGCATCACGCCCATGCTTTCCATCGCTGCAACACTTTTGGCGAACCCCGAGGCCGATGTCACCCTGCTGTACGGGAACAGGCGTACTCGTTCGGTGATGTTCGCCGAAGAAATCGCCGACCTGAAGGACCGGTACGGTGCACGCCTGGACGTCATTCACGTTCTCTCTCGCGAGCCGCGGGAGGTCGAGTTGTTCTCGGGCCGTCTCGACGCCGACCGGTTGCGTGAGATCTTCACCTCTCTCGTGCCGTGCGACCAAGTCGACGGCTTCTGGTTGTGTGGCCCCTTCGGGATGGTCAACGACGCCCAGGAAGTGCTGGCCGGCTTGGGAATTGCCAAGGACCGCATCCATCACGAGCTGTTCTACGTCGACGACGTCGCTCCGCCGGTCGCAGTGCATCGTGAGCGCGGAATTGTCGGACCGAGCAGCGAGGTGACTATTACTCTCGACGGTCGATCGACCACCGCGACGTTGCCACGCGACCAGTCGATTCTCGATGCGGCTGAACAGTACCGCTCGGATCTGCCCTTTGCCTGCAAGGGCGGAGTGTGCGGAACCTGCCGCGCCAAGGTCACCTGCGGTGATGTCGAGATGCGCAGGAACTACGCACTCGAAGACTACGAAGTCGACGCGGGTTTCGTGCTGACCTGCCAGACCTTTCCTGTCGGTGAACAGATAACAGTCGATTTCGACGCCTGACCGCCCGCACAGCGCCCTCACTGAGCCCACCGGAGACAATCATGACCGAACTCGCCACAGCTACTTCGCAAGAAATCGAATTTGCCAGCCGGGACCGCATTTCGACGCTCCAACTCGAGCGGATGCAATGGTCACTGATGCACGCGTACACCAATGTTCCGCACTACCGCAAAGCTTTCGACGACGCCGGCGTCCACCCGAGCGACTTGAAGGATCTGAGCGATCTCGCGAAGTTCCCCTTCACCACCAAAGCGGATCTGCGTGAGAACTATCCGTTCAAGATGTTTGCGGTGCCCCAGGACAAGGTCTCGCGAATTCACGCGTCTTCGGGGACCACCGGTCGCCCGACGGTGGTGGGGTACACGAGCAACGACCTGAACAACTGGGCCGATCTCATCGCGCGCAGTCTCTCGGCCGGCGGGGTGCGGTCTTCGGACAAGGTGCACGTGGCTTACGGGTACGGTCTGTTCACCGGCGGGTTGGGAGCACACTACGGTGCGGAGCGTTTGGGCTGCACGGTCATTCCCATGTCCGGTGGCATGACCGAGCGGCAGATCCAACTGATCGAGGACTTCGAACCCGACGCGATCATGGTGACGCCGTCGTACATGTTGACCATCGTGGATGCGATGATCAAGAAGGGTATTGATCCTTCGAAAACCTCGCTGCGGGTTGGAGTTTTCGGAGCGGAGCCGTGGACCGAACAGATGCGTACCGAGCTCGAACAACAACTCGACATGCACGCCGTCGACATCTACGGGCTCTCCGAGATCATGGGCCCGGGCGTGGCAATGGAATGTGTGGAAACCAAAGACGGACTCCATATCTGGGAAGACCACTTCTACCCGGAGATCATCGACCCGGTCACGGGTGAGGTGCTGCCGGACGGAGAGGAAGGTGAGCTCGTTTTCACCTCGCTCACCAAGGAAGCGCTGCCTATCATTCGCTACCGGACCAGGGACCTGACCCGTCTGTTGCCCGGGACGGCGCGCTCGATGCGACGGATGCAGAAGGTCACCGGCCGGACCGACGACATGATCATCCTGCGTGGAGTCAATCTGTTCCCCACACAGATTGAAGAACTGATCCTGACCGTCCCCGCCCTCGCGCCTCAATTCCAGTGTGTGCTGGAGCGTCCGGGTCGTATGGACACCCTGACAGTGCGCGTCGAGGCTCGCCCCGACGCGGCAATTTCGGACCATGCGGCAGCGTCGTCTGCATTGCAGAAGCTGGTGAAGAACAAGATCGGTGTCACGGTCGAGGTAAACGTTCTCGAACCCGGCGGACTCGAACGCTCGATCGGCAAAGCGCGTCGTCTGATCGACCAACGTCCGAAGGACTGAAACTACTCCAGGGCCATGCGGGTGGCGAAGATTCCGAGAATGCCACCAGCAAGCCACTTCTGAGCCCGCATCCATACCGGACGTGCCACGAGGAAGGTCGACACGGCCGCCGCACAGCACACGATCAACGCGTTGACAGTGACTGCGACCAGGATCTGCACGCCGCCGAGTACGAGTGCCTGTTGCCAGACCGGGCCCGCAGTGGGATCGACGAACTGGGGGATCAGGGCCGCGTACATCAGCGCAATCTTGGGATTGAGCAGATTGGTGGTCAACCCCATCCCGAACAGACGGCCGCTACCGTGGCGGTCGACTTCGCCCACCTCGAAGGCGGACTTCCCACCTGGTCGAAGGGTCGACCAGGCGAGATAGGCCAGATACAGGGCGCCGCCGATTTTCACCGCGGTGAACACCGTGGGTACGGCGAAGAGAACCGCTGTCAGTCCAGCGCACGTGGCGGCGAGGTAGACCAGGAAACCGGTTGCGACTCCGCCGAGCGAGATCAAGCCTGCCCGACGGCCCTGGCTGATGCTGCGTGACACCAGGTAGATCATGTTGGGGCCCGGTGTCAGAACCATCGCCAGGGCTATCAGCGCGACTCCCGTCATCGACGCTGACGTGATCATGTCGGTCTCCCACTACTCGGTACGTATGTTTCGTCGAGTACACAAGGGATTACCGTGGCGCGCCAAGGTCCAGTTCGCAGGCAGTGGTCCGCTCAGGTATTGGCCCAGCTGTCGGGCCCGAAGACCTCGTAGTGGATATTCTGTGCCGGAACATCCCTTTCGAGCAACGATGCGCGCATCGCCAACATGAACGGCATCGGCCCGCAGAGGAAGGCTTGGGTATCGGGCTCCACTGCAATGTCCTGCAAATCCGCCCGTCCTTCGTGAACCGATCCGAACGCCACGTGCGTGCCGAGATCCTCGTACCAACGATGCAAAGTTGCGGCGGGAATCTTGTCGACGAGTGTGCTGAGTTCCGCTCGGTGCGCATGATCCGCGATGGATCGATCAGCATGAATGACAGAGACCGAACGCTCGGCGCCGGTGTCCACGAGATGATTGAGCATCCCGATCATCGGTGTGCAACCGATTCCGGCCGACGCGAGTAGGAGAGGTGAGTTGTCATCCGGCATGGTGAGATCACCGAAAGGCGTGGTGACGGAGAGTTCCTGACCTTCGAATACGTTGTTGTAGAGGAAGTTCGACACTTCGCCATCAGGAGTGCCGGAGATTCGCTTGACGCTGATCCGCCAGTCTGCGCTGCTCGGTATCGAACACAGGCTGTATTGGCGGATCTGGCGAGCGCCGTCGGGCAGCGTAACCCCGACCGAAAGATACTGTCCGGGCGCGAAGGTGGGGAGTGCACTGCCGTCTAGCGAAGTGAGCGTCAGTGAGACGGTATCGGCGGACTGAAGAACTCGTTCGCTGATCCTGACCGTGCGCCAGACGTCACCGGCGTCGACGCCGGCGAGTTGGTAGAGGCCACGCTCCATCGTGATGAGGGTTTCCGCCATCATCCAGTAGACCTCGTCCCAGGCTGCTGCGACGTCGGGAGTGACTGCATCGCCTAGTATTTCGACGATCGCGGCAAAGAGGTGTTCGTGCACGATTGCGTACTGGTCGGGCGTGATTCCCAGCGACGCATGCTTGTGCGCGATACGTGAGAGTATGAGATCGACCTTGGCGCTGTCCGGCTCGAGCTGAAGCGTCGCGAATGCCGCGATGGCGCCGGCGAGAGCCTTCTGCTGTTCGCCCTGTTTCTGATTGCCGCGATTGAACAAATCACGTTCGAGTTCAGGATGTGCGTCGAACATCTTGCGGTAGAACAGGGTTGTGATATCGCCGATGGCGGCGCCGACCACGGGAAGGGTGGCGCGAATGACCTCGGTTGACTGTGGGGAAAGCATGAGCTGCTCCGTTCGGTCGAAATTCGATTGATCAGCCTGCTTCGTCGCTCCGGGTGGTGAGGCGTAGCAGGACAGTTTTGGACGGCTGCCGGATGACGTCTTCGATCGTGACCGCGTCGAGTGAAACGAAAAACGCTTCCTGTGCTTCGCGCAAAGCGCTCCGAAGGAGGCAGCCGCCGCGAAGTGGGCACGGTTTGTCGCCTTCGCAGTCGACGACTTCACCCGGGCCTTCGAGGCGTCTGGCCAGCCAGCCGATGGTGGCGGTGCGGCCGAGTTCGGTGATGGAAAGCCCACCGCCGCGACCACGCCTGGTTGTGACGATGCCAAGCTCACCGAGCCGTGTAACCACCTTGGTGGCATGGGAGTACGACACGTTGAGCTGCTGCGCAACATCCCGGGTGCTGGGGGAGGCATCCGCGTCGAGTACGGCCAACCGCATGACGACGCGCAATCCCAGATCGGTGAACTGCGTCAGTTGCATGACCTGAACCTACATAATTCGCATCTGAGATGACTATTTATGTGAGGGGGATCTCGAGGGGTCCCAACCAGGGCGAACGGTACGTTCGGCGCCTCCAGTGCGCTGAACGTACCGTTCGCTCAGAGGCGGGCGGCCGAACCCCCGGCAACGACGTCGAGAAAGTGGGGTGCTCGCCAACCCCGCGCCGCAAAGTCGCGGCTCACCGACGCGATGACCTCCGCATGACTTCCTTCCGGAACCAATGCGATGGCCGAACCTCCGAATCCGCCGCCGGTCATCCGCGCACCGATCGCGCCGCCGCGTCGTGCTGCGGCAACGGCGACGTCGAGTTCTTCACACGAGACCTCGAAGTCGTCGCGCAACGACGCGTGGGAGTTGTCGAACAGCTCGCCGACGTCGCTGAATCTGTTGCTGCGCAGAAGCTCTGCGGTCTTCCGTGTCCGTTCGATCTCGGTCACGACGTGCCGTGCCCGCGCCCGGAGGATCGGGTCTCGCACTGTCTCGGCTTGGTCTGCAGTAGCCTCTCGCAAGCTGCCGACGCCGATAGCTGCTGCTGCATCGACGCATTGAGAGCGTCGCAACCCGTACTGTCCGTCTGCGAGCGAGTGTTTGACCCGAGTGTCGATGACGATCAGTTCGTACCCCGCACCGTGGAGTTCGAAAGGGATGGGTTCGGTGGATCCGTCCAGGCAGTCCAACAGGAGCGCAGTCGAGGGTCGGGCAAAGAGGGCAATGGATTGATCCATCCCGCCGGTTGGTGCGCCGACGCCGTCGTTCTCCGCCTGGATGCATATCTGTACCAGCTCATCGCGGGTGAATGGTGAATCGTGAAGTTCATTGACGGCCAACGCAACCGAACAGGTGAGGGCAGCGGAACTCGACAGCCCGGCCCCGACCGGTACCGACGAGTCGACTGCCAGATCGATTCCTCCGAGCGGGAGGCCTCGGCGCGCAAGAGACCACAGAACGGCTGTGGGGTAGGCGGCCCATCCTGCTGCGATGTCGCCGAGGGGCCCGGTGTATGTCTCGTCGGATTGCCGACTGTGCACGCGGACGACCCCGTCGCTGCGCAGTGCGACGGCAACCAGCGTTCGCTGCTCGAGAGCGACCGGTAGGCACAATCCACCGTTGTAGTCCGTGTGTTCACCGATCAGGTTGACTCGACCGGGTGCCGCCCAGGCTCCGGTTGCCGGATAGCCATGGGTGTCGTGAAACTGTTGGAGCACAGATGGTTTCGAGACGGTATCCACTATTTCAACTCCCGTAGGCGGGCCGCGACTGCCTCGGGAATGGTGTCGTTCACCCAGGCGCCCATGGCGGACTCGGACCCGGCGAGGTATTTGAGCTTGCCTGGTGCGCGCAAGATCGAGAACAGCTGAAGATGCAGTCGACCCAGAGGTCGGTCGATGCGGACGGGAGCTTGGTGCCAGGCCGCGATGTACGGTACCCGATCGACGCCCGGATAGAAGCGATCGATACGGCGCAGGAGATCTTGGTAAACGACCGCAAGCTCTTCGCGCTCTTGGTCGTTCAACGAGGGAAGGTCCGGGACGTCTCGGTGCGGTGCCAGGTGAATTTCGATGGGCCATCGTGCGGCGGTCGGGACGTAGGCGCTCCAGTGATCGCCGTCGTAGATCAACCGGGCCCCGTCCTCGCGCTCGAACGCCAGAACATCGGCGAGCAGTGAGCGACCGGTGCGCTCGAAGTGTTTGTCCGCCTGCGTCAACATGGATCGGGTGCGTGACGTGACATACGGGTATGCGTAGATCTGTCCGTGCGGATGGGTGAGTGTCACCCCGATTTCTTCGCCGCGGTTCTCGAAGCAGAACACCTGTTCCACAACCGGATCCGCCGACAACTCTTCGGTCCGAGAAATCCATGCACCCACAATCGTGCGCATGCGTTCGAGTGGAAGCTCGCCGACGGACGCCGTGTGATCGCTCGAGAAACACATCACTTCGCAGTGGCCGACAGCTGGGCGATCGCCCACACCGTCTCCGGGACCGTCAATGGCTTCCTCGGGCGCCGCGGCAAAGCTCGGAAACCGATTCTCGAACACCGCGACGTCGTAGTCTCCGTCGGGTATCTCTGTGGGCGTGCGTGTTTCGTTGGTCGGGCACAATGGACATTCGGCGGCGGAGGGGAGATGTGTCCGTGTCATGCGATGCGAAGCCATGGTGATCCACTCCCCGGTGAGAACGTCGAACCTCATCCGAGACGAGTGGTCGAGAGCCGGCAATTCGCGGGAATCTCGCGCAGAGTGGGCGCGGGTACGGCCGGCATCGTCGAAGTAGAAGATCTGACGCCCGTCGGCGAGGGTACGACGGGTCGGATCCTGCTTGGGTGTCATGCGTCGACTTCCCATTCCAGAACACCCTTGCTGACAACGGGTTTCCACACTCCGATCGTGGATCCTGTTTCCAACGCTGCGGCATGGGCGCCCAACATGACCGAGATGGACGCCCAGATCGGACCGCCGTTGTCAGTGGCGTCCGACGCATACTCGGTCACACAATGATGGAGTGCGCCGTTTCGTGTGTCCACGAAGTAGTGGTACTCGTCCAGTCCGGCAAAGGGAAGGAACGAGGGGATGAACATGGTTGCGGCAGTGCCTGCGTCGCGTTGATCGTGTCGATCCATCTCGTCCTCGGCGTAGAGGTCCGGATTCTCGTAGATCGTCTCGTCCCACGTTTCGAGCAGAGTGAGTCGAACTTCGGTTGCGACGTCGATGGGGTAGAAGAACTTGTCGGGAAGCACGCTGCCGAGAAAGAGCCCGGTCCGGTCGTCGTGGGTCAGGCTGCCGTTGTGCACCCGATACAGCTCGCGAAGTTCGTGGGGCCACGTGACGCCGGTCGACGCTTCGAATTCCTCGATAACGGCGTCACCGAGCCCTGGCTGAAACGCTGCAGCCGTCACCGGTGCGTGTGTACGGCACCACGCTTCGATTCGGCTCCATTCGTTTGCAACGCTCATGGGCTTTACGATACGTCCGAGTCAGGACCCGTGAATCAGGTACTGCAGTGTGTCCACGAGCTTTCGGTCCGAAGCCTCGGACTTTCGGCCGGTGATTCCCGATCGGAGAATTGCGGAACCCTCGAGCAGGCTCACGATGGTCTGCGCTGCCGCGCCCAGGTCCGCCGCATCCAGATCCGGTTGTGCACACGCAACAGCGCGCTCTACGTGTGCGATGTACTGCGCGTAGAAGTCTCGAACCACGACCGCCACTTCTTGGTCTGCCGCCGCAATGGCCCATACTTCGACGTACAGACGCACCGTGGCCTGGTCGTCCTGTTCTCCGAGCAGGACTCCGATGAAGTGTTCGGATTCCTCACGGGAAAGACTCTGATCCGTATCCGTGACGACGGCAAGGCGATCCAGTGAGCGGGACAATGCCCGTGACATGACTGCGCGGATGAGATCTGCACGAGTGGGGTAGTAGTGCTGCAGGTGCCCCACCCGCACTCCGGCTGCGGCTGCGAAATCGCGCATCGCCGAGTTGGCATTGCCCTGCGTGGCGAGGACCTGTTCTGCTGCGTCGAGAAGTGCTTCCGCGCGGGCGGCGCCCTTGGAGGGGGTCATGCCCGCAATACTGCCACCCCGAAGCTCTCCAACTCGGAGACGGTGCGGCGCGGGTTCGGAAGCGACTCGGGGAAAGCGACTCCAGGCTGGGCATCGTCGGCCAAGGCTTGTCTGACGGCAAGCGCGCCGCCCACCGCGGTGAGGTGAGCTTGGCCCTGCGGGTCGACGATTGTTGCGCTTGTCGTGCCGCTCGGGCCGGTGACGTCGATGCGTACTTGCGCGCTCCCGCCCTTGCCAGGCGAGTACAGGAGTCCGCGTCGTAGCGGTGTGAAGCGGTCGCCGCGACCCCAACGGAACAGACCCACCTTCTTGGCGGCGAGCAGCGCAGTTGTGGATGCATGCGAACTGAAACCTATTCGAGTGCTGGCAGTTTCGGCGCCCAGGGTCATGGGGAACGTGAATTGTTCCGGAGTGTCGATTCTTCCGACCTTGGTGCGCGATCCGGGGAAGTCGACCCAGCGAGTATCCGTCAACGGGCTGACGGTGATCGGGTTTCCTTGCTGCATCACCTCGAAATCCTGGCCGAGGCGATCAATGAAGTCGACGGAGTCGAGCCCGGCAATGTCGTTGACGTCGTAGCGAATCGAGACGTCGATCGTGCTCGCGCCACCCAGTTCCTCGGCCAGCGCTGCGGCGACGACATTGGTTACTCCGCCCATCCATCCAGACGACAGGTACACCGGTGCGCTCGGCGACTTCTGACCCGCCAGAGTGGCGGCGCGAGCGACGCGGGTTGTCCAGCGGGTGATGTCCACGTAGGGAATTCCGGCCTCGACGGCGGCGGACAGGACACGATCGTGGGGATCGTTGACCGTCGACACGACCGCGCGTACGGACGCGTCGAAGGGCGTCGGGTCGAGGAGGTCCCAGCGGCGAACGGAAGCGCCGTGACGGCTGGCCAGTTCGTTGCCGCGCTCGGGGGTGCGTCCGGTGAGGAGTAGTGGGAAGTCGGGGGCGAGCAAGGCGGTCAGGGCGCTGCCCACGGTTCCGTATCCGCCTGCCACGAGGATCGGGCCGTCGGCTGAATACTGCAATGAATCGGTCATGCACTCAACTCTAGGTCAAATGACCTAAAACGTCGAATGGAGTCTTTCCAGTGCTCAGTCCCGGTGTCGCACGATGTTGACGACGTTGCCGTCGGGTGCCCGGACGAGGAATCGGCGAACACCCCACTCTTCGGTCGTAACGGGGTGCACGATTTCGTAGCCGAGTCTTCGGGCCTCTTCGTAGGCGCCGTCGACGTCGTCCGTGTGGACGGAGATGACCGAGTCCTCGGCTGCAGTGGCGTCGTGCGTGACGAGTTGTACGTTCGCGCCGGTGTCGGGAGAGGTGTAGCGAGCGACCCACCCCATGTTGAACTCTTCGGTGCTCAGACCGAGATAGTCGGAGTAGAAATTCTTGGCGGCTCCGACATCGGCGACTTTGAGATTGGCGGTGATGCGTCGTGCACGCATGTGGTTCTCCTACCCTCGGCAACAGATGTGCTCGATGATCGTCCGAAAGCGGAGTCATGTCGACTGTGCCGTCCGAAGATGCGGGCTAACTGGCTGATTCGATCTGTCACTGCGGATCGAACGAGCCCACGGTGCCCCACCGGGAGAAGGGAAGGACGATCAATTGAACCTTGCCGATGACATTGTCGATCGGCACCGTTCCGCTGCGTTCGTCATCGAGATGGAAACGTGAATCCTTCGAATGGGCGCGGTTGTCGCCCATCACCCACAGGTTCCCGTCGGGAACCGTGACCGGCCCGAAATAACTTCCTTGACAAGAGGTACCGTTGCCCGGAATGCGATTGTCGACGTACGGCTCGGTCAGTGGCTTGTCATTCACTCGAAGCCCCTCTTCCTCGGACAGGCACTGCACGGTTTGGCCACCGACCGCGATTACCCGCTTCACGAGATCGTTCTCGTCCGGCGGGACCAAACCGACGATGGATCCGAGACCTTGAAGTGCCCGGACCACCGAGTTGTCCGATCGAATGGATTGATACTCGTCGTTCCAGGATTCGGGTCCCTTGAACACGACCACATCCCCAGGTTGCGGATCCCCGAATCTATAGCTGATCCGGTCGACGAAAATCTTGTCTCCCGTGCAGCCGGTGCATCCGTGAAGCGTCGGTTCCATGGACTCGGACGGGATCAGAAATATGCGTCCGACGAAGTTCTGGATGACAACACTCAGGACAAGTGCGACGACAACGAGGATGAGAATCTCACGCCACAGTGGACGTTTTCTCGGGTGATCAGCCGTCGTCGATTCAGTCGAGTCCTCGTGGGCGTCGGATTCCGTCACATTCCCGACAATAGATGGCGCAACCAGTCGGCGGCCCGATACCGACGTTCTCGATTCGAGGGTCTACTTTGTCGGCCGATTTGCTTCAGAATCGGATCACATCACCCACACGGATCTGGTCGGGATCGGCGATCCACGCATTCATGACCCAAACATCCTGCCAACGAATACCTTTCGCAGCGGCAAGGTTGAACAACGTATCGCCCTCGGAGACTGTCACCGTGTTTCCCGCTGTGCCAGGCTCGGCCGCGGCCGACGCTACCGTCGAGGGAGTCGGGGAGGTCGAATCAGGGGTGGTGCCGCCCCAACCTAGGTAAGCGCCACATACCGGCCACGCGCCGATGCCTTGAGCTGAGAGGGTTGCTTCCGCGGCCGCGACTTGATCGGCTGTCGACGCCAAGTCGGCGCGAGCCGGTGCACCTGCCGGTTTGTATGCATCCCACGTCGACTGCGTGAATTGAAGTCCGCCGTAGAAGCCGTTGCCGGTGTTGATGTTCCAGTCGCCGGAACTCTCGCACATGGCCACCTGCGACCAGTCGTGCGCACTGGCTACGCCGGTGTTGACGATTGCACCGCCAATTGTCAGAACGCCTGCTCCTGCGGCTATCGTGACGAATCGTTTGGTGTGTGAACGTTTGTTTTTCCGGTGGTTTCCCATGATATTTTCCTTGATCGGTCTGACGGGACAGGGATCTCGGCTCGGCGTGCGGATCGAGTGTTCTGCTGCATATCGCGGTAGACGAAATCGTCAGTGCTGAAATGTGATTGAGGTGGACAGACTGTGAAGGCCTCGTCTCCAGATTGCAGTTCGGAGGCGTGACTAGATTCGCGGTCTCACACGCTTGCCGACAACGGCTCAATTACCCGGTTACATACCTGTTTTGCGGACCGATACAAAACGTCGGTGTACTCGGTGCTGAGCGGAAACAGGTAGTTGAACAGGCCATTCGACCCATGTGCAGACGAGCGCCGATTGGCATGCTGAAACAACACCGAAACAGGGTCTCTCCGAGATTCAAGCTTGCGGCACGCCGGCGCCTCCTGTTGATCGATTGGCGCACCCTTATGAGGGAGATGTGTCGCGCCCCGGGCCGCTGTCTGCGCCCCGGGATGAGCCCTCCTGCGGAATCCAGAGAATCGGATACCGCAGGAGGGCATTCTCTCGACCTTCGATTGACCGCACGAAAACCGGACGTTTGGGGGACAATGATCTGGGGCGATCACCTGGGGCGAGAAGTCGAGGAGATGTACATGTCCGAGGCCAAATCCGAAAGCACCGAATCTCTCGCTGGAACGACACCGCCGGCAAAGACACCGCCGGCCAACACACCGCCGACGGAGCCGTCGAAACAATCGGTGCTCAGGCGGTACTACCCGGCTGCGGTGCCCGTCATCCTCGGCTTGATCATCTATTTCATGCCGGTTCCGGACGGTGTGGACCCCAAGGGCATGCACATGCTCGGAATCTTCGTCGGCACCATCGTGGCGTTGATTTTGCAACCACTGCCGACGGGTTCGGTGGCGCTGGTGGGCCTGTCCATCGCCATGATCACCCAGACGGAGACGCCGACAGAAGCGTTGTCCGGCTTCAGTAACACCACGATCTGGCTGATCGTCGCATCGTTCTTCATTGCCGAGGGCTTTCTGGTCACTGGACTCGGCAAACGGGTTGCGCTCATGTTCGTGACCAAACTCGGCAAGTCGAGCCTCGGATTGTCGTACGGAATGGCGTTGACGGACTTGATACTTGCTCCGGCGACACCGTCGAACACCGCCCGCGCCGGTGGCGTCGTCTATCCGATCATCGTCTCACTGAGCAAGTTGGAGGACTCCAATCCCGAGCCCGAGGATTCTCGCAAGAAGCTCGGAGCATATCTGCTGCTCACGTCGCTGCAAGTCAACGTCGTGACCTCCGCGATGTTCATCACCGCCATGGCGGGTAACCCCGTCGCCGTCGATGCGGCTGCCAAGATCGGCATCGACATCTCGTGGGGCAAATGGGCGCTGGCAGCATCGGTTCCGGGAATTGCGAGTCTCATCGCGATTCCGTGGGTGATGTCGAAGATCTTCCCGCCCACGATGTTGAAGACTCCGAAAGCACCCGAGCAAGCCAGGGAGGAACTGCGCAAGGCAGGTCCGATCAGCCGCAACGAGAAGATCATGGCCGCCACCTTCGTTCTGCTGCTGGTGCTCTGGTGCCTGGGCTCGCAGCTCAACGTCAATGCCACTACAACAGCATTTGTCGGAATCGGCATCCTGTTGGTGACCAAGGTGCTGACGTGGAACAACCTGGTCCACGACACCGGGGCGTGGCAGACGCTCGTCTTCTTTGCCGTTCTGGTCGGTATGGCAAGCCATCTCGAAGAACTCGGCGTGATCTCGTGGATCGGAACCCAGGTCTCCTCGAGTGTCGACGGTTTGCCGTGGATCTGGGCTTTTGCGATCCTGACCTTGGTGTACTTCTACGCGCACTATCTGTTTGCGTCGAACACCGCGCAGATCGTCGCGATGTACGCGGTGTTTCTCGGCGCGGCGGTGGCAACCGGTGCACCGCCGCTGTTCTCAGCCCTGGTATTCGGCTTCATCGGCAGCCTGTTCGGCGGTATCTCGCACTACGCGTCCGGTCCGGCCGGAGTGATTTACGGTTCCGGATACATCAAGACCTCGGAATGGTTCCGAATCGGTTTCGTGATGAGCGTCGTGATCATCCTGATCTGGACGATCATCGGCGGCGCGTGGATGAAGCTGATCGGCGCCTGGTGACGATCAGTTGTCCTTGCGCCGCAATCCGAATCGCATCGATTCCTTGTTGACAGCGGCAATCGCGGTCAGAGGTATCTCCGCGGGACACACCTCTGCACATTCACCGTAGGTCGAGCACGGCCCGAAATCGGCCTCCATCTGGTGCGACATCGCTCGGGCCCGCTTGCCACGTTCGTTGCGGCCCTGCGTGACGAGGGACAGGTGGGTCAGTTTGGACCCGGTGAAGAGGTGCGCGGCACCGTTGGGGCAGGCTGCCACGCAAGCGCCGCAGCCGATGCACGCGGCGAAGTCCAGTGCAGCTTCGGCACTTTGATGCGAGAGTGGCTGACTGTCCGCGTCTGGTGCAGTTCCCGCATTGACCGATACATAGCCACCGGCTTCGAGGACCCGGTCGAGAGCCGAACGATCGACCACGAGGTCGCGGACCACCGGAAAAGCGGCGGAGCGGAACGGTTCCAGTTTGATTCGGTCACCGTCGGAGAAGCTGCGCAGGTGCTGACGGCACGTGGGAGTGTTCGCAACCGGCCCATGGGGAACGTCGTCGACCGTGATGCCGCAGGATCCACAGATCCCTTCTCGGCAGTCGGAATCGAAGGCGATGGGTTCGTTGCCGCTCTCCACGAGTTGGTCGTTGAGTCGGTCGAGAAGTTCCAGCAGTGACATCTCCACTGTCGCGTCGTTTACTTGGTAGGTGTCGAATGCACCGGACGAGTCCGGTCCGGATTGGCGCCACACGTCCACGGTGATTTTCATACGTAGTTCCTCGTCTGCAGTGGAACAGCGGTGAAGGACAACGGCTCGTCGTGTCGAATGTGTCTGCCGTCCTTGGCGGTTTCCCACGCGGAGACGAAGCACCAGTCCTGATCGTTTCGCTGCGCTTCGCCGTCGGGAGTCTGATGTTCGGCACGAAAGTGGGCTCCACAGGACTCGTCACGATCGAGAGCGTCGACGCACATCAGTTCGGCGAGTTCGAGGAAATCGGCTACCCTGCCGGCCCTTTCCAGCTCCTGGTTGAACTGGTTTCCGCTGCCGGCGACTCGTAGGTTCGACCAGAAATCGCCTCGTAATGCTCGGATTTCGGAGATGGCCTTGGTCAAGCCTTCGGCCGTTCGGGTGACACCGCAACCCGCATAGAGGATCTCGCCCAGTTGTCGATGAAACCTGTCGGGGCCATGTGTTCCGCCGACCGAGAGCAGCAGGTCCACCCGACCGCTCACGTCATTGAGCGTCGACGTCACTGCGGGATCGGAAAGTTCGAGAGGTGCGGATCCGAGTAGCGGCGCAAGATAATTCGGAATCGCGTACGGGAGGGTGAACCAGCCGTCAACGCATGCCGAGAGCAACGAATTGGCGCCGAGGCGGTTGGCCCCGTGGTATCCCCACCCTGCCTCACCACCGACGAACAAGCCGGGGATGGAAGTCATCTGGTCGTAGTCGTTCCACAGTCCTCCCATGGTGAAGTGGGCTCCGGGGGCGATGCGCATCGGCACCGTATAGGGGTCTTCGCTGGTGGCGTCGCGATACATCGAGAACAGATTTCCGTATCTCTCCTCGATGGTCTTGCGGCCGAGCCGTGCCAATGCGTCGCGGAAATCAAGGTACACACTGTTTTTCAGAGGGCCGACGCCGTGACCGGAGTCGATTTGCTCGCGGGCGGCCCGTGAAGAGACGTCGCGGGGAGAGAGGTTCCCGAACGCCGGATATTTGCGCTCGAGGTAGTAGTCGCGCTCATTTTCGGGAATGTCGCCTGGTTCGCGATCGTCTCCGGGCTTGGCCGGTACCCAGATCCGGCCGTCGTTGCGTAGTGATTCGCTCATCAGAATGGTTTTCGACTGCCACTCGGAGTTGACGGGAAGTGCCGTCGGATGGAATTGGATGAACGAGGGTGAGGCAATCAGCGCGCCGCGTCGGTGCGCTCGCCATGCGGCGGTGGCGTTGGAGTTCTTCGCAAGTGTGGACTTGTGGAACACGGTGCCGTACCCACCGGAGGCCAGTACGACGGCATGGCCTGTGGTGGCGCCGATCTCACCGGTCACGAGATCGCGTGTGACTATCCCTTGTGCTCGGCCGTCCGAAACGATGAGATCGAGCATCTCGGTTCGGGTGTGGAGGTTGACCGTTCCGGCTGCGATCTGACGTTGCAGTGCCTGCGACGACGCTATCTGCAACTGCTGGCCTGTCTGCCCGCGCGTGTAGTACGTGCGCGACACCTGTACGCCGCCGAAGGATCGGGTAGCGAGAGTGCCGCCGTACTCACGGGCGAACGGTGCTCCGATGGCATTCATGTGATCGATGACGCGTACGGATTCCTCTGCGAGTCGGAAGCAGTCGGCCTCGCGGCCGCGGAAATCGCCGCCCTTGACGGTGTCCTTCACGAAGCGGGCGAGACTGTCGTTGTCCACCTTTCGGGCACGAGCGGCGTTGATGCCGCCCTGCGCGGCGACGCTGTGTGCACGGCGCGGTGCATCGTGGAAGGTGAAGGATTCGACGTGGTAGCCCAGTTCACCAAGTGAGGCGGCGCAGGCCGCGCCGGCGAGTCCGGTACCGACGACGATGACCGTGAACTTGCGCCGGTTGAGCGGGCTGACGAGCTTGTAGTCGAGTTTGCGAGTGGGCCAGGCTGTCTCCGGATCGCCGGCCGGGACCTTACCGTCCACCGGCGTCCCGATGCTGCGCAGATCGTCGAGTTCGAAGCTGTTCACTTATGACGCTCCTGTCTTCGAGATGACGCCGGTCATCACCGCGATGGGGATCGACATGTTTCCGACCATCACGACGAGCGCAAAGATTCCGGAGAGTGCAACGGCAATCTGGCGCAGCCGTTGGCCGGTCACGCCGAGATCGTTGACCGCACTCCAGAGTCCGTGCGCGAGGTGCATTGCCAGCAGAGCCATCGCGACGATGTAGAACGACGCCACCAGTGGACGCTCGAAGCTGGCGATCAGGTTGTCGTATGCGTAACTCTGCGTGCGCGTGGCCGCTTCGTACTCGGTGCTGCCGATGGGGCGGGTTCCGGTGGTGAGGTCGAGTATGTGGAAGATGACGAACAGCAGCAGCACTGCTCCGGTGACGGGCATTGTGCGCGCGGTAAAGGACTTGATTCCCAAGCTTTTACGTCGAAACTTCCCTCGAGCTCGGCGGCCACGGACGGTGAGCAACCAGGCGCACCAGACGTGTGCGACCAATGACGCGAGCAGGACGATGCGAAGAATCCACAGAAGTCCCTCGTATGGCAGGAAGGGTTCGAACACTGTGCGTAGCCAGTGTGCGTAGTCGTCGAAGTGATCGGCCCCGGTGTAGACCTTCAGGTTTCCGATCATGTGGACGAGCACGAAAGCGGCGAAGATCAGTCCCGTCACGGCCATCAGAATTTTGCACGTGATATTGGACGGCCGCGGTCGAGCGCGAGGTGAATCGCCGGTAGCTCGCGATACACGGGTCGGAGCACTCACAGACAAACCTCCCACGCCAGACTTGCCGGACAGGTGCCGTCAGCCTAAGCCCGATCGAGGTTTTCGGCCAACGGATCGGTGCCCGACTTGTCTGTTAATGCAGGTGAATGGGAGTGTAGGGGTGCTCATTACCCGAAAGTAAGGAACCTGTGAACGATGTTTGACTCGACGTGGCGACGGTGGTCATGGCGCGCCGGAACGGCATCGGCCCTGGCAGTGGCCTTGTTTGCGGTGGGGTCGCCGGCTGGTGCGCAGGAGACCGTCGACCTGGCCGACGTGTTCAACCCGTTGGTCGTGAAGGCACTTCAAGGCGCTGATATCTCTACCGAATTGACGCCACTCGGGCTCTCGTCCGACGATCCGTGGTTCGACGAGCCCGAAATCGAGCCCGGCACCGCCCCCGGAACTCTTCTCAAAGCGCGTCCGGTCAGTGTTCAGGTCTACCAGGTCCGCCCTGACGTGGTCTCGGCTCACCAACTCATGTACACAACCACTGATCACTTCGGTCGCCAGGTGATCAGTACCGGAATTCTGATGATTCCCGAGGACGGAACTGCGCCAGGCGATCGCAAGATCATCGGATACGCCGAAGCGAACGACAGCCTGGGGGCGAACTGCGCACCAAGTCACCAGTGGACCGGCGGCAATCAGAGCGACCCGGCGATGTTCTCGGCGCTCGGCCCGGTGGCCCAGATGTTCGGTCACGGCTGGGCAGTGATGATGAGCGACGTCGGCAACGACGGCGACACTTCTCCCCATCCGTTCTCGATCGGACAGTTCTCGGGCAAGGCAACGCTCGACGGCGTTCGGGCAGCACTCGCGCTTCCGGAGGCCGGTCTCGAATCAGACACCCCTGTGGGCATCTACGGTGTCGCCGGCGGCGGTGTCGCAGCGGGCTTTGCCGCGGAACAGGCGCATGACTACGCGCCGGAACTGAACGTGCAGGCCAGCGCCATCCAGGCGATGATGATCGACCCGGCAACCTTCGAGGAGACGGCGGCCGGTGGGATCGGTTCCGGCTTCGCCTTCTCGAGCATTCTCGGATTCGACGCGGGCTACCCCGACGTTCGGCTCGACGATCATCTCACTCCGATCGGTCACAACGTCGCCGCAGCATTCCGCGCGTCCTGCCAGGCGCTCTACCTCGGACTCCCGTTCGTTCCCTTCGACGTCCTGCTCACCAATCCGGCGCCCCGAACGATCCCGGCACTGGCCGCGGCGTACGCGGACAACACGTTGGGAAAGCAGGCGCCGGCCTCGAAGCTTCTGATTTCTTCCTGTGAGGACGACTTCCTCGTTCCCTTCAGTGAGGCAGAGCAATTGGCGCAGACATATCGAGCAGACGGCGGCGACGTGGACCTGCTCCCGTCGCAGTGCGGGCCGCTCGATTACGTGACCAACCTGTACAAGACGGTGACCGATCAGCTGGGTATGCAGGACATCGCCTGGCTGGCGAAGACGTTCGACGAAGCCGAAGGGAAATGAGTATGCGGAAGTCTTTGACACGCAGGGATTTCGCGCGCACAGTTCTCGTCGCTTCGGCAGGCATCGGCGGTGCGGTCGTACTGGGAGGCCGGGCGTCTGCGGGTACTGGTGAACTCGACAGGTACCTCGACCTGGAAGCGGTGAACGCAAACGCCGAAGCCGCGGGGGGTCTGCATCCTTCACTGCCGTCGGATTCCGCGACGCTGCGGAGTTTGGTCGATACCGCCCGAGCATCGGGAGTGGCTCCGCACCGCTATCAGACACTGCTCAAGCAGTACTGGCTCGCAGTCGGGACGGAGTCGGCAGGTATCGATCTCGCTTCGTGGACTCCCTTCGACGGTGTGCACGCGAATCTCGGAAACCTCACCAACACTTTCCAGTTCTACGAGCGACTGCAGCTCGAGCATCAAGAACTGCAGTGGGCAGGCATGGGCGGAATGGTCGGGCCCGCTTTTGCCGGTGGACTCCTCGACTTGGACTACGGGCGGGTTGTGCTGGAAGTCCAAGCGATCAGCGAAGCGATGGCACTGGTGTGGCGAGAGATCGACCGCATCGGGTCGCCGGTCGCAACGTCGATGGGAGCACCCGAGGACGTTGCGGCGCTGCTCCAGGTCGGCCACGACATCCGCCCCGAGGACGTGATGTGGTTCCAGGGGAAAGTGATTGCGATGAGCAAACACATCTTCTCGGATCTGATTCCCATGCACATGGCGTGGGTTCACGACGGTGTCGACGGCATCGCCGAGCTCGATCGGGCAGGGCTGCTCGACGAGAACGCCCGTATCGCGTGGGACAACATTGCTTCGGGGACACCGGAGTCGGTCTTCGACGGCAATGTGCGTCTGCTGCGCCGTGAGCAGTACCAGTCGGTGGGTGATCAGTGGGACGAGGCGAAGGCCTACCGCGGCAGCGTCGGTCGCTCGTTGACCTACCTGACCACCTTCGCCGCATCACCGTCCATGCCTGGCGTCGTACCGCCGCGTGAGTCGAACCCGCTCTCGTTCGCGGTGGGCAATGCCGTTGTGCAAACACCGCTTCCGGACTTCAACTGGGCGGACCGGGACGGTCGTTGGACCTACATCAACGGTCAGCTGCTCCCGGTCTACAACAACCTGATGAACAATCAACCGGAACTGTGGCGAGCGACGCTGGCAGCGCCCGTCTCCGTTCGGATAACCGAGCAGAGAATGATCGCTCGCTTGCCGGACATGTTGCGGTCCATGCTGGCAACTCTGGCGATCACGGTCAACTGAACTCGGCGGTGGGGGGGGCCTCGGGGCCCCCCCCCCCCCTCCGCTTGCATACGCGCGGCGTCCTTGCCGACAGTGCGAGTGGCCAGGTAGATGAATACCGCAGTGAGCGCCAACATGATCGGCACGAGATACATGGCCGAGTTCAACCCGTCGCCGGCGTACTGAGCCAACTTCCCGGTACCGGCATCGGCAAGCGCGCGCTTGGCGAACCAGTCCGAAATCGCGCCCACGGCAACTGGTCCCGAGAATCCGCCGAGAAGATACATGGCAGCGAAGAACAACGCCGTCGCAGTGCCTCGGAGCCTGGGAACCACGACGTCGTGAATGGCAGGGTAGACGCTGATGTAGAAGCCGTAGGCCAACAACCACCCGGCCGAGAACAAGAGCGTGAACATCACGACGTTCCCGCCGTGCTGCAACAGTGCCAGTGCCGTCAAAGGTGCTGCCAATGCCGAGGTTCCGACACCGATCATCAACCGTGCGCGCGGTGAGCGTGCGCTGGCCTTGTCAGCGTAGCGAGCGCCGAGAAGCAATCCGATCAGGCCCGTGATTCCGACGATGATGCCGGTGACCGATGCCGCAGCAGTCAGTTTCAGGTGGTACTGGCGCATCAGAAGCGGGACGACAAACGAATTCACTGCGTAGGCAGCGAAGTTGAACGTCAGTCCGGCAAGGATGAGCCAACGAAGCGTGGGAATTGCGAGCAGACGACGGATCGGACGGGTGATCGGTGCCTGTGAAACAGCGGCTGCGCGGGCCTCCGGACTTTCGGAACCTCCACGAACCGGATCTGCCATGCGGTAGAGCACGACTGCCAGCAGGACACCGGGAATCGCCGCGAGGAAGAACGGTGCACGCCAGCTGTCGAATGCCTCGGCGATCTTGCCGACGGTGAAGTAGGCGAGCATGAGGCCAATCGGCAAACCGAGCATGAAGACACCAAGTGCGCGTGAGCGTCGTTCTGCCGGGTAGATATCACCGATCATCGAGTTGGCTGCGGGTGTAAAGGTCGCTTCGCCCACACCGACGCCTAGACGCGCGAGGATGAACAGCACATAGCTGCCGGCGGCACCGGTTGCTGCCGTCAGTCCGCTCCACACCAGGAGTCCGATCCCGATGATCTTGGGACGGTTCTTCGTGTCGGCCAACCGGCCCAGAGGCAGACCTGCGACTGCGTAGACGAGGGTGAATGCAGAGGTGATCAATCCCAATTGCAAGTCGCTGAGCGAAAACTCGTTCTTGATCGGCTCGGCAACGACCGAGGGGATCGCCCGGTCGAAGAAGTTGAGCATGTTTGCGAGAAACAGTGCGACGAGTGTGCCGCCGAGAAGTTTGTCGCGTGTTCCGACAGGGGCGCCGTCGATGGACGGCAGCGGCGGAGCGTCTCGTTGAATTGACATGATTGTTCCACCCTTTTCGCGAGTGCTGAATGAATTGTGTTGGGGGAGAGGCTCAGGACAGAGCGTCGGCGACGGTTTTGCCGATCGCCTGCATCCCGGCCGCAGTGGGATGCAGTGGAACCGCCGGCTGGGTAGGGACGATTCCGGTGTAGTAAGCAGTGGCAGGGTCAGTGCAGATGTCATGCCCGGCAGTGGCTTCGGTGATGTCGATGTACTCGACGCCGTGACGGGCCGCCGTTGCTGCCATGACCGTGTTGCCGTAGTCGATCACACTCTGGAGATAGTCGGCGTCGCGCGGCCAGAACGGCTGGGTGCCGGGGCATCCGTCGGCGGCGATGTATGTTCCGTATCCGATCACGACGATGCGCGCCGAGGGCGCCCGGTCGCGAACCGATTCGAGCATGGAACTCCAACCTGCGGAGGCATTTTCGACCAACTGTCGCTGTTGGTCGACGCCGCCTGCGGTGAACTTGTCACGGCAGGACGTTCCGGTGGGTTCGGGGAGAGGATTTACGCAGCTCAGAACTGTCGGGAACAACGAGATGTCGTTGGCGCCGATTGTGATGGTGACGAGGTCGGTATCGGGCCCCAATGCTGTTTCCTGCGGCGGTACTTGACCGGAGAACGTCGATTGTGCGGTGTCCGTGACGTTGGCGGATCGCGCCGACGAGCAGGTCACATCCGTGAGGTGAGCGTCGAGTCTTTGCGCCACCACGGAAGGGTAGTTGCCTAGTGATCGTAGGCAGCCCGGCGCCGATGAATCTTGTTCGGCGACCAGCGGGCCGGCCGCCGCGGAATCGCCGAGAGCGACGTATTGGATGGGGCTGGCATGCGTTTCGGCATGTGACACACCGGTCCCGAGTGCCGCGAACGAACCGGCAGCCACGACGCCTGCCAGAATGGCTGCGCTGTGCGTTTTCCACGTCACTCGAGGCTCCTATTTGGTCGAAGGTGGGGCTTCCAGGTACGCCGCTGATTGTGAATTCGAGAGTGGCGTGGGTTACATAGTGATAGGAAAAAGGCAGGTCGGCCTTGTGGTGGCAATTCAATTCTGTGGAGGGTTTTGTGTCAGGAAACAAAGGTCTGCCGTTCGAACCGATAGTGGTTGGCGGCAGATCTCTAGCCGACCGATTGGCGCAACGCACCCATCCGCTGGTCAATGCGACGGTCGATCTGGTCCACCGCGACGTCACCTTCTACCGGTTGCTTCCGGACGAGGCGTTGCGTAACGACGTGACGACCATCGTGAGGCGAAATTTGGAACTGTTCATTTCGATGCTCCGGACGGGCGCAGATCTGGCGCCCGAGTTGCTCGCCGACATCAGCGAATCGGCTCGTCAACGGGCGCAGGAATTGGTTCCGCTCAGTGAGGTACTGCGCGCATATCACCTGGCAGCAGGGTTGTGGTGGGAGACGATCAGCGAATGGGCGGTCCCGGAAGACGGTGTTGCACTTGCCCGCACCGGACGACTCCTGAATGCATACACCGCGGCCTCCACGTCCGCGGTTCTTGCCGGCTACGGTTCCGACCACGCCACCCAGACGGACGAGGATTCGGCGCGAAGGTCCCTGTTCGTAGCACTTTCGACGGGTGTCGACGTGGATCGCGTCTCCGACGAGGTGGGAATCAGGTTGGCGCGCCTGTACTGGGTGGTGGCTCTGCACGTCGAGCGGAATGACGACGAGTCCTCGACCGAGGTGGACACTGCCGTCGCCGAGCGGAGGAAGGTGCGCCACCTGCAACGAGAGCTCGATCAGGTGGGACGTGACAAAGCCCTCGGGGTGCTCGGGAGCAGCGGCGGAGCCGTACTGATTCCCATTGTGGAATCGGAACCTGCAGAGGGAAACTGGGCGTCGAGTCCGCAGTATTTGTCATTGTGTCGACGTTTGGGTGATCTCGAGAAGGTCATCGGTGCATCGACGGTTGCCGCTGTACACGTCGCGGCGCCCACGGCAATTCCAGCGGCGGTCACGCAGGCGCGCGAGGTGCTGAACGTTGCCCGAAAGTACGGACGCACCAGTGGGGTCGTCCGTCTCGAGGATCTTGCAGTGGAGTATCAACTGACCCGCTTCAGTGCTGCGCTGCCGATACTCGCAGATGTGTTGTTGCCGTTGGAGTCCGATAGCGCGGTACTCGAGACGCTCGAATCTTTCATCGACTCCGGATTCGATCGAGCCGCCACCGCCCGGCAGCTACACGTACATCCGAACACAGTGGTGTACCGCCTGCGAAAGGCGAGTTCCCTGACGGGACTTGACCTGTCGTCTCCGAAGGATCTTGTGCAAGTCACCATGGCGCTGGGAGCGCGTCGCGCAATCGGTATGGAGGCGGACTCTTCCCAAACGTGATGCGTCTGTGGTTCTTGGTGAACGAGCCGGAGGGCCGGCGATCGGGTGAGGAGACATGGCCAGGCGCCGTATGTCGGGCCACCCACACACGGTTCGGGTGGTCCGCCCGTCGAGACCCGGCAGAGCTTGTCGGTTTCGCGAACCCTGAATTGATCTTCGACACCTTGGACGGGACGGGGCAGGAACACCTGGATGCAACATCGTGATCTGTGACAACGAATTGTTGCCGTTCCGCGTTGTCAACCTTCTCGGTGACTCTGCTGCTCAGATAGGTAATGCGGCGGGCGCGTCGATACGAGATGCTGGTAGATGACGGTTTCGAACCCGAATTGTTGCCCAATATTTATGTTTAGTCTGTGTGACGGTCAGTGAACAGTAAATTTGAGTCAAATGATGCAACCGTGGCGAAATGTTCGCTACCGTGTGCTGGACAACCGACAATCTGGGGGTTCGGCTACATGGCAAATGTTCGCAGGTCTGTGACGAAGGGATTGATCGCTGCTTCGGTGATCGCCGCAGCTGGCGTGGGCCTTTCGCCGGCGACAGCGAGCGCCGACATCACACCGACCACGGTCGTCAACGGTATCTTGTCGACTGTCGGCGGCTGCCAGACGCCGGTGCGGTCTCTCATCCTTGCGTGCACGAGTGCTGAGACGCTGACGCGCCAGTCGCCCGTGCTGCTCGACCTCAACCCGGTGGGTACCAACATCGTCGTCTTGGGCGCCGGCCTCTTCGACGACGGCACGATGCGTCCGATGCTGGTCGACCGACTTCAGGCGGCGCTGCAGCTGGCTCGTCAGTACCCGCAGTCTCCGATCATCACGAGCGGTGGGGCCCCGAAGGCCGGAGTGACGGAAGCCAGGGCGATGCGCGAGTGGCTCGTCGCCAACGGCGTCGACCCGGGCCGGATCACCGAAGAAGGAACGTCGTGGTCCACGGTGGAGAACGCGCTCAACTCTGCGCGGATTCTCGCAGATCGAGGAGCAACGGGCGTGGTTGTGGTCTCGAGCGCCAATCACGTGGAACGCGCGATGGTGGACTTCCGGGTTGCAGTTCTCGGCCGGATCCCGGTCGCAGGCGTGATCGCTGCGACCTGACGCACCCAGCTGTCCATACAGTTCCGCGTACCGCCGGAATCACCCGGACGGTACGCGGAACTGTTTCTGGGTTGCTACTTTCGTCGTTGCAACTCGTCGTCACCTTCGGTCAGAAGCGCAAGTTCGGCATCGACGGCGTCGGAATCGATCTCACCGGGAACGGCGATCTTCGCCAGGAGTTGCTCGTCACCACTTTCCGTCCGAAGCGCCTTCTCCCTGATGAAGGCGATCGCGATCAGACTCAACAGAGCCAGGATTCCGGCGATGAGGAAGACCCGTGCGGTGGCATCGCCGTACGCAGCGCGGACCACATCCTGGATCGCTTCGGGTAGTTCGTTGAGGTTCGACAGCCCTGCGCCGGATCCTCCGGACGCACTCAGATCGACCCCGATTGCGCTGAGTCCCTTGGTCGTAAGATCTGCAACGTGAGTGGAGAGCACTGCGCCGAGGACGGACACGCCTGCCGCGCCGCCGAGTGAGCGGAAGAACGAGACCGTCGAACTTGCGGTGCCGAGATCGCTAGGCGCGACGGTGTTCTGAACTGCGAGAACAAGATTCTGCATCACCATGCCCATCCCGGCGCCGAGCACGAAGAGGAACAGTCCGACCCAGAACATCGGCGTCGCGTGATCGATGGTCGAGAGGAGGAAGAAGCCTGCCGACATTGCGACGGCACCGGCGATCAGGAAGCCCTTCCAGCGCCCGAACTTCGTGATCATTGCCCCGGACAGGCCGGCGGAGAGCATGGAACCGATCACCATGGGCAGTGTCAGAAGACCTGCGGCAGTGGGAGAGTAGCCGCGGGCAATCTGGAAGTACTGACCCAAGAACACTGCTCCGCCGAACATTGCGACGCCGACGGCGATGCTTGCCAGCGTTGCCAGCGTGGTAGTCCGATCTCGGAAGAGGCGGAGCGGAATGATGGGTTCCTTGACCTTGCTTTCCACCCACAGCGCTGCGGCGAGCAGCACGACGCCGAGTCCGACGAGGAAGAACGACATCGCAGAAGCCCACTCGAAGTTCTTACCTGCCAAAGTGACCCAGATCAAAAGAGTGCTGACACCGGCGGCAATGAGGGTTGCACCGACGTAGTCGATGCTGACGTCCTTCTTGACGATCGGGAGGTTCAACGTACGCTGCACGACGATCAATGCGATGACTGCCAGCGGCACGCCGACGAAGAACGTCCAGCGCCAGCCGAGCCAACTAGTGTCCACGATCAGGCCGCCGATCAGCGGGCCGGCGACTGTCGCGACGGACATGACGGCTGCGATCGGTCCCTGGTATCGACCACGCTCACGCGGGCTGAACATCGCCGCGATCACGATGATCACGAGGGCTTGCAATCCGCCGAGGCCCAGTCCCTGAACAGCGCGGAAACCGATCAGCATGCCGACCGATTGCGACATGCCCGCAAGGATCGAGCCGATCGTGAACAGCGTGATGGACAGCTGGACCAACAGCTTCTTACTCACCAGATCCGAGAACTTGCCCCAAATGGGAGTTGTTGCGGTGGAAGCCAACAGCGTTGCCGTCACGACCCAGGTGTACTGATCCTGGGTGCCGTGTAGTTCGGTGATGATGGTGGGGAGTGCATTCGAGACGATCGTCGACGACAGGAATGCGACGAACATGCCGAGTAGGAGCCCGACAAGTGCCTCGATCTTCTGCTTGTGGGTCATCGGCGCATCGGTCGATGACTGAGATGGTGGAACGTCGGTAGACGTGAAAGAACTCATGAATGTCCTTGCATCGGAGAATGATTCGATCTGATCGTGCAGCGTCGGTCAGTGCGCCGCGTGGGACTCTGGGCAGGTCGAGCGTCGTAGTCGATCGAGTGCACATGCGACGTCGACGGCATCCTCTTCGGTCCATCCGTCGAGATGGTCGATGAGTCGCTGCGCCTGGGCGCGGCGATGGAAGACCAGGGTCTGGACGCCGAGTGGAGTCAAGGACAGGAGCGATGCCCGTCCGTCGTCCGGGTCCGGTCGCCGCTGAATGTATCCACAAGATTCGGCGTGTGTGATCTGTCTGCTCAGCGTCGAGACTGTCACTCTCAACTTTTCCGCCAGATCCGTCGATCTCGTGGAATCTGCGGCCGACAACTGCGAGAGGAGGGCGCCCAGTGGGTCCGGCAACATGCCGGGGGACAGTTGGCGTGAGCCGGTCGACGAAACCTCGCGGTGGCGCCGGACTAGGGCGCGAAGGTTGTCGAGGATTGCCTCGGCACTGTCGAGAGTGATCACGGCCACCCCCTCGAATAGTTGATATTTGCAACTATAGATCAAGTTGGTTGCACTGCACAACTACTTTGTTGTCAGTCCTCGGAACTGCCCAGTCGGTGCAGCAAGGCCGTCAGCGTGGTGATGTCGTCAGTTTCCCATTTTGCGAGTCGGGCGCGCCAACGATCGATCTGATGATTGCGGATCGTCGTGAGCTTCGTCCGAGCCTCAGGGGTCAGGGTCACCAGCTTCGCGCGAGCGTCGTCGGGGTCGGGGATCCGTTCCACCAGGCCGAGCCGAGCTGCGGCATCAATTTGCCTGGTCAGGGTGGACTTCTCGATATCGAGCGTGGAGATCAAGTCGGACATCCGCACGGCATCGGAACGGTTCAGGATGACAAGAACCGGGTAGAGCGCCGGATCGAGTTTGGGATGAATTGCACGCGCATAGGTGCGCGCCTGGGCGCGTCCTCGTTGCCACATGTCGGCAAGTTCCATCTCCAGGCCCGTGATCGGATCTGAAACCACTGTCGTTCCCCTTTGGTGCGATTCGTTCGGTGTTCATCAAACCAGAAGGGGGGCCGGAGTGATTTGGGTGAAGTCACGCTGAGCGAAAGGTACGTTCGGCGTACTGAAGGCGCTGAACGTACCTTTCGCTCGGAAAGTGGGTGGGTCAAGCCACCGCATACGCCCGCACGCACGTCTTCAGGTCGCGGGTGAGATCGGCTGCTGTACTGGTCGGAGAACCGAATTTCACGACGGACCCGTCGCTCCCGTGGAACAACAGCGTCGGAAACGAAGTGGCGCCGAGCCTGCGTGCCCGGACGAAATCGGCGCGGGCGGCGTCCTTCGAATCTGCGGTGAACAGGGAAGACACTGCGGCGGATGCGTCGAGCCCGAGCGATTTAGCTATGGCTCGGTAGGTCTCGGGATCGGAGAGGCTGCGACCGTCTCGGTAGAACGCGGTCTGCATGGCCTCCGCGATGTCGAGTGCGCGTGTCGGATCCTCTGTGCGAAGCGCGGCGAGTCCGATCGCAGCATCCGTCGAATCCATGACGAACCGCCCGTCAGACACCAGTTGTGAATATCCGTCACCGAAAACGGCGCCGGTCTGGGCTGCGATGGTGGCGTTGGCCGATTTCAGGTACGGAGCCGAAGACATGGGTGCGACGCGTTCACCGGTGAACAGACCACCGCTGACCACGGACAAGTTGATGGAATCGGCATTTTGACGGACGAACTCCGTCAAAGCAGGGCCGAAGCCGAAACACCACCCGCAATAGGCGTCGAAGACGTAGGTGAGTTGCGTCGTGCCTGCTGTTTTCGAGCCTGTCGATTGCACTGTTGATTCCTATCCGAGCGCGAACTGATTGATACTCTGACGGTATGTCGCATTCGGGTATTCGGTCACGGTGAAGATGAGTCCCGAACTAGTGAAAAACAGACAAGTACCCGTCCGGGACGTCGGGTACGCGTCTTCGGTGGCTGACGCGACCGAGATCGAAGTACTCAGCCTGGACACCATTCGCATCAACGGGGGTAGTGCAGAGTTCGTCGGCCCCCAACGCCCGCAGTTTCACTTACTCGCGCTGGTGACCGAGGGTTCGGCGCTACACACCATCGACTTCGTCAACTACGCGGTGAGCCCGGGGACCGTGTTCTGGGTCAGACCGGGGCAGGTGCAACAGTGGGGGCGAATCCAGGATTTCGAGGCGATGGTTGTTCTGTTCACACCCTCGTCGCTCGATGCCGTCAGCCAGCAGTTGTTGGACGGGAACGCTCACAGTCGGCAGGCAGCGTGGCAGTTGTCCGGCGAGAACCTCGAGACCATCAGCGCAGGTATGAAACACCTGAACTTGAATTACGGTTGTCCGGATACTTCTGCGCCGGTCGTTCGCGCGGCCATTCTGCGGCACACGTTGACGGCAATTCTGTTGAAACTGACCCACCTCGGTGGACAGGAACAGAGTTCCGTGCTGGCACACAATGACGTGTTCGAAAGGTTTCATGCCGTTGTGGAACGTGACTTCGCCACGGTCCGTTCGGTTTCGGAGTACGCCAACAAGATCGGGTACTCCGAGAAGACTGTATTGCGGGCTACCCGAGCTGCTGCCGGAATGACGGCAAAGCAGTACATCGATCAGCGTGTGGTGCTCGAAGCGAAACGTCTGCTGTCTTTCGGCACGGACACGGTCACCCAGGTGGCGTCGAAGCTGGGGTTCGACGATTCTGCGAACTTCACAAAATTCTTCGCCACCCGGGTGGGTGTTTCTCCGCTGACCTTCCGTCAGGACGTCAGAGCGCGCTGAACGCCGCCCATCGCGCGTCGGCGCTGTCGAGGGTTCCGATGCTGTTCTGCCCCTTGCCATGTGCGATGCCGTCCAGATCCTGGATGATCCAGTAGATGGCAAAAGGATGGCTGCCGAACCAGAGATCGCCGCTGACGTCCAATGCGTGCGCCGGGTCGGGTGTCAGGTTGTCGAACAGTGGAGTGTTTCGCACGATGGATGCGTCGTACTGCTGCCCGGAAAGTACGGCGACGGTCTGCGCCGCATGCTCGGGTAGGAGTTCAGGTGAGACGGGCGAAATCGTGCCGGTGTCTTGATTGTTGGTCGCGTTGACTTCCGATACCGGCCTGGTGAATCCGGCCTCGGTGACCAGTGTGGAGATGGGAGTGGTCGGAGGCACAGTGAACAGGTTTCCGCTGTAGCCGAGAAGGATCGCAAGGCTCTGGCCGGCAGCCGCGGACTTGACGTCTTCGAGGCCGGATTCCAGCTTTCCGATCATGGCGGTTGCTTCGCTGCCTCGATCGAGCTGTGCCCCAGCTTGTTCGAGCACATCACGCCACGGCGCCGAGTACGGGAGGACCAAGGTTGGCGCCACGGAATTGATCTGCGCGAACAGGCTCGGTAGTGGACCGGCATTGCTCATCAGGATCTCATCGGGTTCGACGGACGCGATCTCTTCGACGGCGGGGTTGGCGAAGAAAGTCGGCTTGTCGAGAACTTCGACGCCCTGCTCGCGCAGAATCGACTTGGCGACGTCCGATCGCAGGGTGCTGTAGACGACGGTGGGCTTCACGCCGAGTGCGAGTGCACTCAGCCCCGCGTACTCGTCGAGCGCGAGAATGCGCTGCGGTGAGGCCGGAACTTCGACGGTGCCGAGTTCGTGTGTGACGGAGCGAGTTGCAGAAGCGGTTTCGGACTCGGCGGAGCTGCTGCACGCGCTTGCGCCGGCAACGGTGAGGAGAAGCGCCGAGACGATGCCGAATGTGGTTCGGGTGGTGAACATCTGAGGTCAACGATCCATTCGTGGGAAGAAGAAGGACAGGAGGGTGCCGGCCAGCAGTAGGCCGGAGCAGACGAAGAGGGCTTGGGAGTATCCGGAAACCAGTGCTTCGGTCGGTGCGCTGTCCGAGTGCGACGTCGAGGAAGCGGCGACGCTCACGAGAACGGCTAGTCCGAGTGAACCGCCGATCTGACGCGATGTGCTCAGTAGCCCTGATGCCATGCCGACTTCTTCGGGGGGAGCGTCGGCGGTGGCGACGTTACTGAGCGGCATGAACGACAGACCGATGCCGATGCTTGCCAGAAGCGAAGGCACCAGGATGACGGCCCAGAAGGGGCTGTCGAGGTTCATGGTCGAAAACATGAAAGTCCCGATTGCGGCGACTGCTGTTCCGACCACGAGCAGCGGTCGAACTCCGTAGCGCGGAAGGAGTTTGGTGGACGCGAGGATGCCGATCACCAGGCCGAAGCAGAAAGGCAGGAAAGCCAGACCGGTGGTGGTCGGTGAATAGCCCAGCCCGCGTTGCAGGAAGAGTGAGACGAAGAAGAACGCGCTGAACTGGGCCGCACACACCAGGCACATGATGGCGTTGGCCAGTCCGATTCGGGGTCGAAGCAGGGTGGACAGTCGTACCAGTGTTGTGGCGCAGCGGCTTTCGACTACGACAAAGGCAGTCAGCAGGACGACCGTGAGTGCGAATCCACCCAGCACGTAACCCGAAGTCCAGGAATGTGATTCCGTGGCGATCACTGTGCCGACAAGGGCGGTGATTCCGGCCGTCGCCAAGATGGCTCCGGGGAGATCGAGGGAGCCACCTCGGGCGGCTTGGCCGGCCGGCAGGCCACGGGCACCTGCGACCGCGGCGATCAGGGCCACCGGTGCGCCGGCGAACATCACCCATCGCCAACTGAGCCCTTCGGTCAAAATGCCGCTCAAGACGACACCGAGTGCGCCGCCCAGTGCTGATGACATTGCGCCGATGCCGAATGCCTTGGCCCTGGCGCGTCCGGTGGGAAAGGCCTGACTGAGGGCAGCGAGCCCGGCCGGCGCGATCAGTGCAGCGCCGACGCCTTGAAGCGCCCGAGCTCCGACAAGCATTTCGGCGGACACGGAGAAGGTGCCGACGATGCTGACGAGGGCGAACAGCAGAAGCCCGGAAACCAGAACTCGACGAGTGCCCATCACGTCGCACAGGCGACCGCCGAGAAGCAGTAGTCCGCCGAAGGCGAGGGCGTACGCGTTGACGACCCAGGACAACCCGGCGTCGGAAAAGTTCAGCGATTCCTGGATGTCTGGCAGCGCGACGTTGATGACCGACATGTCGAAGGCCACCAGGAACTGCGCTGCCGCGGCGGCTGTGAGGACCAGAGCCGGTGCAGCTACCGCTCGAGTTGTTGTTGTCATTGCAGGTACCTAATTTGTATACGCGTTCTCATAAGTAGTTAGGTTTACCTTGCTGACGACTGAGATGCAAGGGGTTCCCCGGGCGAGAGCGTCGTAGCAGGGGCGCGCACAATCGACGGATGGCCGAAAAGATGGAACCGAGATCACCGCGGCTCGGACGTCCCCCGACGATCACGTCGGAGCAGATAGTCGACGAGGCGAAACGGCAACTCCAGTCCGGCGGCGCCGACGCGTTGAGCATGCGAGCGTTGGCGAAGTCGCTCGGCACCACGCCGATGGCGCTGTACCGGCACGTGGGCGACAAGGAACAGCTGATCAGCGCGGTTCTCGATGTGTACTCACAAGATCTCGGCGCGCTGGTCCTGCCGCAGGATCAGGTCGAACGGCTTCGCATGATCTTCACCGCGATCTTCGAAACGCTGGCATCGGAGCGCTGGATCATCGAGTTGCTTCAGCGAGGTGGGCGCGGCGGGAGCGGCGCTGTGGTCTTGGTCGATCGGGCAATGGCCGCGTGTGTCGAACTCGGGATGTCGCCGCGCCGCGCACTGTTGGTCTATCGAGCGCTGTGGAACTACACACTCGGTGCACTGCTCAACATCTACGACACCACCACACGACCGGAAGGCAGTGTGTCACCTCTCGCGGTCAAGATCCGAGAAATCGGTCCCGAGAAACTGCCGGTACTCAGTGAGGTGCTCGAGGACTGGCCGGGAGGGACGACGACTGAGAGTTACCTGGAAGGTCTCGAGGTCTTGATCAGTGGATACACAAATTCCGACTGAGAGTGTTTACAACAGCCCGTGCCTCGGTGGGATTGTCCCCGACAGCGTCCAGCGGCCGATGTGTTGGACCTTCCACCTCGTCGGATCGTGCAGAGTATGCGTGCGTGCGTCACGCCAGAATCGCGAGAGGTTCGCTGATTCGCCCGCGCTTCTCGTGCCACCGATCTCGAACAGCGTGCTCGTGGCCGCCAATGACGCCCTGGCACCGACCACTTTGGCAGTTGCAGCGTCGATGGATGCTCGGGCCGTGGAGTCCTCGGTGGGATTACGACGCGCCACGTCGATCGATCGCGCCGCTTCCGCCAAGAGGGATCTGGCAGCGCGAACCTCGATTGCCGCTTCGCCGGCGAGTTGAACGAGCAGTGGATCCTCCACCGCTGTATCGACTTTCGCCTCGAAGAAGGGCCGCGCCTTTGCTGCGAGTTTCACGGATTCACGCAATGCGGCCGACGCTATGCCCGTGTCGATCGCGGCGTGCAGAATCTGGGCCTGTGCCCCGTAGGTGGTCGGGTGAGTGAACAACGATGTGAAGGGTACGACGTTGAACCGCGGCACCGACACGGATTCGAGTGTCACGGTTCCGCTCGCAGTTGTCTTCTGCCCCATGCCGTCCCAGTCGTCGACGATCGACAGTCCGGGAGTATTCCGGGGTAGGTAGACCGCGGATTTCACCTGTGCGCCGGTCTCGGTGAACTGATCCGCATTGGCGGCACGCACCACGATCCAATCTGCGAAAAGCGCTCCTGTGCAATAGAATTTTCGACCTTCGAGCACAAAGTCTTCCCCGTCGGGTGTCAGAGTCGTGCCGTCGATGTCGATGGTCTTGTTGCCGCGCTCGCTCTGGGCGTTGGCGAACTGCTTACCCGACAACGCCTCGGCGTAGAAGAACTGCTTCTGCTCGTTAGACCCCTGGTACCGGAGCGCTTCCAGGAAAGTGAAGTGGCTGTGCGGAATCTGCGCGATGCTGGGATCGCCCTCGGCGAGTAGGCGGAAGACCTCGGCCAACGTCTCGGTGCTCGCGTCGATGCCACCGAACTCCTTCGGCACCGAGAGCCCCAGCAGACCGGACTGCGCCAGGGTGCGAACCTCGTCGTGGGGAAGGAGGCGCTGCGCATCGCGGACGCCGGCACCTGCCGCGAACTCGTCGGACAGCTGTGACGCTACCGAGAGCGCCTCGTCTTCACTGGTGATGCGGTGCGCGATCTCCTGAATGTCCACAGCAGTCATGCTGCCACCGTTTCACAGTCGCAGCACCCACCCAACACTTACAACCTGTGTGATCGCTACCCTGGAAACCCCCGGGAACTGCATGTTTGCTGGATTTCATGTCTACTGAACGTATCGCCGACGAGATCAAGTTCGCCTACTGGGTGCCCAATGTCAGTGGTGGTCTGGTCACCTCCGACATCGAGCAGCGGACCAGCTGGGACTACGAGTACAACAAGAAGTTGGCGCAGACCGCCGAGAACAACGGCTTCGAGTACGCCCTGAGTCAGGTTCGTTACGAGGCGAGCTACGGGGCCGAGTTCCAGCACGAATCCACGAGTTTCAGCCTTGCGCTGCTCCTGGCCACCGAGAAGCTCAAGGTCATCGCCGCCGTGCATCCCGGACTCTGGCAGCCGGCAGTGTTGGCGAAACTGGGCGCTACCGCTGACCACCTGTCGAACGGTCGATTCGCCGTCAACGTCGTCAGTGGTTGGTTCAAGGACGAGTTCACTCATCTGGGCGAGCCGTGGCTCGAGCACGACGAGCGCTATCGGCGTAGCGCCGAGTTCCTTCAGGTTCTTCGGAAGATCTGGACCGAGGACGACGTCGATTTCCGCGGCGACTTCTACCGCATTCACGACTTCACGTTAAAGCCTAAGCCTCTGAACACTCCGGAGCGACCCAATCCCGAACTGTTCCAAGGTGGTAACTCGGCGGCAGCCCGTGAGAACGCCGGTCGCTATTCGGATTGGTACTTCAGTAACGGCAAGGACTACGACGGCGTCACGGAACAGTTGGTCGACGTCCGCCGTGTTGCTCGCGAGAACGATCGGGAGGTGAAGTTCGGACTCAACGGGTTCATCATCGCCCGCGACACCGAGGCCGAAGCAAAAGACACGCTGCGCGAGATCATCGCCAAGGCGAACCGTCCCGCAGTCGAGGGTTTCAAGAATGCAGTCCAACAAGCCGGCGCGTCGACCTCGTCCAAGGACGGGATGTGGGCAGATTCGACGTTCGAGGACTTGGTTCAGTACAACGATGGCTTCCGCTCACAACTGATCGGCACGCCGGAACAGATCGCCCATCGGATCGTCGAATATCGCCGTCGCGGTGTCGATCTGATTCTCGGCGGATTCCTGCACTTCCAGGAAGAGATCGAGTACTTCGGGGCCAAGGTGCTCCCGCTGGTTCGTGAACTCGAAGCAGCCGACAGTGACGAGCAGGTGCTCGTCACCGCCGGCTGATCGCCTGGTCTCTCAGGACTTTGCGTGGCGCTTCGCCAGCATCCAACGAGAGATCTTCATGTCCCGAGCTTTTCGCTCGATGGTCAGCAGGTCCAGCGGAGCGCTGAATTTCTGAACGGCCAGTGATTTCACACTGCTGAACTCACGCAGCCCATCGGCTCCGTGGATACGCCCGAACCCGGAATCGCCGACCCCGCCGAACGGCAGGGCGGCGATTCCGGCGAATCCGAGAACCGAATTGACCGTGACGACACCGCATTCGAGCTTCTCGGCAATCGCTCGACCCTTCGACGAACTCTTGGTGAACACCGAGGCCCCCAAGCCGTACTTCGACGCATTGGCACGCTCGATCCCCTCGTTCATGTCGGCGACCTTGTTCACCACGACGCTCGGGCCGAACGTTTCTTCGGTGATCGCCGTGGAATCCTCCGGAACATCCGTCAGGATGATCGGATCGATGAACGGACCGTTGAACGAATCAAGCCCGCCGAGTACAGCTTTCGCGCCTCGGCTGAGAGCGTCTTCGATCTGGCCTCGGACTATCGCAGTCTGCTTTCCCAGCGTCATCGGCCCGTAGGTCGAGCTGTCGGTGGCGCCGGCGTGGGCGTCCTGAAGCGCGGCGGTGAGCTTGGACAAGAAGGCGTCGTACACGGGCGCTGCGACGTAGATTCGTTCGACGCCGGCACAGGTTTGTCCGCCGTTGCCCACTGCCCCGAATGCAGCGAAGCTCACGGCCGCATCGAGGTTGGCGTCGGAGTCCACCAGCATGGCGTCCTTGCCGCCGCATTCGGCGACCAGGGGAGTGAGGGTGTCCGCGCAGGCGGCCATCACGCGCTTTGCGGTAGCCGTCGAGCCGGTGAATGCGATCTTGTCGACACCGGACGAACACAGAAGTGCACCGGTTTTTCCGTCACCGGTAATGGTCTGCAGGACAGGGTGTCCGGGTGCGGCGATGTTCCACAGCCGGGCCAATTCGACGCCGACGCCGGGTGAGAGTTCGCTCGGCTTGAAGACGACGGCGTTGCCGGCGGCCAGTGCGTAGCCGATCGACCCCATCGGTGTGTACAGCGGATAATTCCAGGGGCCGATCACACCGACGACGCCCATCGGCCGGTAGCCGACGGATGCAGACTGGTTGGCGCTGATCAGTCCTGCACCGACGCGTCTGCGGCGCAACACTTTCTGTGCGTTGCGTGCCGCCCAGTCGAGATGTTCGACGGCCAGCATGACTTCGAGAAGGGCGTCGTCGCTGGGTTTTCCGGTCTCAGCGGAAATGATCGCCGCCATCGATTCGGCGTGAGTTGCGATCGCGGCGCGGAAATTACCGAGCACCTTCCGGCGGCCTTGGAATCCGAGTTGATCCCACCACTTCGACGCCGTGCGTGCTGCGGCGACCGCTTTCTCGATCTCTTGCTGATCTGCAAGGGGGTGCTGCGCGACCACGGAATCGTTGCGAGGGTCGAGGCTCGCGAAGGTGTGATCGTCCGTTTTCGGATCTGTCGACGTGGACGTGCTCTGGCGGCCGAGCTGTTCTGTCATGTTCTTCAGATCCTCCACATGTCGGTGCATCACATATATGTGATGTGATTTACTGTGCTGGTAGTCACAGTATGCGTCGGACCGAGCTCCGACAAGCCTCCAGCCTCATCTCACTCGGGAGTTTTCGATGTACATGGATTTCACGCAGGAGCAGTCTGATTTCGCCAAGTCGGTAGCGTCGTTCTGCAAGAAGGAAAGTGGTACCCGTGAGCAGCGAGACCTGCTGACCGATCATGGCGCCCATAACCACAACCAGGCGTTCTACGAAAAGATGGCGGAATTGGGATGGCTCGGGCTGACTGTCCCGGAGGAATACGGCGGATCTGCCGGAAGCACGGTCGACCTGTGCATCTTCCTGGAGGAAGCCGCCAAGGGCATGGCGCCGATCGGTGGACTCGGCCCGACCGTCATCACCGGGGCTGCATACGAGAAGTTCGGCAGTCCGGCCCAGAAGGAGGCAGTGCTCGGCGGGATCGTCCGTGGCGCGTCTCAGTCGATCTCGATGTCCGAACCCGAAGCAGGCTCCGACGTGGGAAATCTGAGTTGCCGCGCCGAGAAGGTCGACGGTGGGTGGCTGATCAACGGCCAGAAGACGTGGTGTTCCAACGCGCACTTCGCCGAGAACATCCTTCTGGTGGCTCGCACATCCCGAGGTGAAGGCAAGCATGAGGGCCTGACGATGTTCCATGTCCCGGCCGACATCTCCGGATTGAAGATCAGTGGAATCGACACCATGGGCGGCAAGGAGGTCAACGATCTCTACTTCACCGACACATTCCTGCCCGAGGACGCGGTGGTTGGGGAAGTCGGCAACGGCTGGCGTCAACTCATGGCCGGACTCAACATCGAACGCCTCATCCTCGCGGCGATGATGCTCGGGACCGCGCAGCGCGCTTTCGACGACACCCTCGAATTCGTCACCACGCGTAAGCAGTTCGGCCGTCCGGTCGGATCGTTTCAGGCGCTTCGCCACCGGATCGCGGATCTCGCCACGGAGATCGAATGCGGCCGTCTGCTGGTCTACAGCGTTGCCCGAATGGTCGACGCCAACCCGACCAAGATGTTCCCGCGGGAAGCGTCGATGGCCAAGCTGAAGCTGACCGAGACCGCCAAGAAGGTCGCGCTCGAGGGGATGCAGATGATGGGTGGGTACGGTTACGCGACTGAGTTCGACATGGAGCACCATGTGCGAAAGACTCTTGTGTCCTCCATTTATGGTGGTACCAACGAGATTCAGCGAGACATCATCGGCAAAACGTACGGACTGTGAGGATCGGTTGTGGCAACGTCTGCACGCACTCGGAGGGCGACATCTGAGCTGAGGAGACGGCCACAGTTGTCGGAGGACGTGGCCAACCACGTTCGTAACCTGATCATGTCCGGCGCTGTGCGTCCGGGCGAGTTCGTCAGATTGGACGAAACCGCAGCCGACCTCGGTGTCAGCGTCACGCCGGTGCGAGAAGCCCTCGTCGCATTGCGCGGCGAGGGAATGGTCGAGCTGGTTCCGCATCGCGGCTATCTCGTCTCGCCCCTCAGTCGCCAAGACATCGAAGACATCTTCTGGTTGCAGGGGCAGATCGCAGTCAAGCTGGCTTTGCGGGCGATGGACACCATCACAGCTGATCAACTGGTGGAACTCACGGAACTCAACGCCGATTTGCGAGCGGCGGTGGACGCCTCGGATGCAGCTGCGATCGAGCAGTGCGAATTCGAATTCCACCGCTTGATCAATCGCGCTGCGGGTGGTGCGAAGCTGGCATGGTTCCTGTTCGGCGCGATTCGGTACACCCCTGCTCGTCTCTACGCGACGGATCCAGGCTGGGGTGAGCTTGCGGTATCGAGCCACGACGCTTTGATCGAGGCGTTCGAGAAGCACGATCGAGAACAGGTGGACGCGCAGATGAGTCTGCAGTTCTCCGACGGCGCTGCTCGACTTCTCGCTCACCTCGACAACATCGGGATCTGGGACTGAATCAGGAGCTCAAGACGGAGGTAGGGCGGGAGCGAGCAGGATCGCTGCACATTCGGCGACCAGTTCTTCTTCCGTCACGTCGATGTATCCGTCCAGCCATGCACTGAGGGTCTGCGCCAGGCCGCCGACCAGGAAGGTTGCCGTCAGCGTCAAGTGGCCGCTGTCGTTCAATCGGTAGAAGGTCTTGGCGTTGGCGGCCAGGAGACCGATGAATATCGTCGTCGACGCTCGTCGTTTCTCGGCCAGGACAGGGCTCGTCAGGGCGCTGGAGAACAGTAGACGTCCGCGACGGGGATCCTGCGCGATCGTGCGGACGATGTTCGCGATTCCGGCGAGCGCCTTGCCTCGTTCGGTCTCGGCGGCGTCCACCGCGGCCTGGGTTGAAACGGCGATGTCCGTGATGACGGTGTCGTAGACGGCCGACATCAGAGCATCACGATCGGTGAAGCTCTCGTAGAAGTACCGCGCCGCGACACCGGCCTTCTTGCACACTCCGCGGACCGTGAGTTCGGGCTCGGCGGAGCCCATGAGTTCCAGACCGGCCTCGATCAGCGTCTCTCGTCGTTGGGCTACGCGGAGCGCGCCGTCGACGCCACCGTACGAACGCGGTTGGTCATTCATGAAGACCATCTTTGCATCCCGAGATTGCTTGACATCTCGGCATTTCGGCGTTTCACTCATCTGAGAACATGCGTTCGCAGATGTCGACTCGAAGGGGTTCTGCCATGACGGTGAGTAGGGATTCGATGGACGGGCGCGAGGAAGCGGTGGCAGGCGGCATCGGAGCGGTCGGCGTCCAGGCGGTCGACATCGACGCCGAGGTCGAAAAGGCGATGTCCGGGCTCGGACTGTTGGCCGCAGGCGCCAACGTCATCATGCAGTTGGCGCGCCCGGCGGTGGGGTACGGCGTGTACGAGAGCAAGGTCGAGACGGGTCGGTTGGATCGGCATCCGGTGAAGCGAACCCGGACGACGCTGACGTATCTCGCCGTCGCGAGCCTGGCGACGGACGAAGAAAAGAAGCTGTACCGACGCGCAGTCAACGGCTCTCACAAGCACGTTCGCTCCGATGAGAACAGCGCGGTCGAATACAACGCGTTCGATCCCGAACTGCAGTTGTGGGTAGCCGCCTGCCTGTACCGAGGCTTCGAGGACGTCTACAGAATCTTGTACGGGGATCTCGATCCGGTCACCCAGGATGCGTTCTATCAGCGAAGCGCCACGTTCGGTACAACCCTTCAGATGCGACGCGACATGTGGCCGGCGGACCGGGATGCGTTCGAGGTCTACTGGAACGAGAACCTCGACAAGGTGGCGATCGACGAGACGATTCGTGAGCATCTCTACGGGATCGCGTCGGCGACCTTCACTCCGAAGCTGTTGCATCCCGTGGTCGGTCCGCTCAACCGATTTGTCACCACCGGGTTCCTGCCCCAGGCCTTTCGTGACGAAATGCGGCTCCCGTGGTCAGTGCGTCAGCAGCGTAACTTCGACCGATCCATGCGGGTCGCCGCGCTTGTCAATCGGTTCAGCCCGAAGATTCTGCGGATGTTCCCCTACAACTTCTATCTCTGGGATCTGCGCCGGCGCATCGCCAAGGGAATCCCGTTGGTCTGAGCCGACTCTGACACTTGAAGTGATTGACACCACAGGTGAATCGGACACATACTCGACATAGTTGAAGTTGACGTCAAGTTTTAACTTTCCTGGGGAGGCTGTCAGTGGCGAACATCGAAGGCGTATGTGACCAGCGATTCTCTGGCTTGAAGGAGGCGCTGGCACACAATCTCGATTCCGGCGAGGACGTCGGGGCAGCGATCGCACTGACGATCGACGGCGAATCCGTCGTCGACATGTGGGGCGGTTGGGTCGACGTCGAGCACACTGCTCCTTGGGCCCGCGACACCGTCACCAACGTCTGGTCCTGCAGCAAGACCGTGACCGCACTGGCCGCGCTCATGCTCGTCGACCGCGGGTTGCTGGATCTCGATGCCCCGGTCGCGCAGTACTGGCCCGAGTTCGCAGCAGCGGGTAAGGACCGTATTCAGGTCCGGCAACTGTTGTCGCACACTTCGGGTGTTTCGGGGTGGGATCAACCGTTCACCTTGGAGAACATTTGCGACGACGCGTACGCCACAGCCCGGTTGGCGACGCAGGCTCCGTGGTGGGAGCCGGGTACTGCATCCGGATATCACGCCCTCAACTACGGCCACCTGATCGGCGAGGTCGTCAGGCGCATCGACGGACGAACCCTCGGCCGCTTCATCGACGAGGAAATAGCCGGTCCGCTCGATGCTGATTTCCGCCTGGGCTTGCCGAAGTCGGAATACGGGCGAGTCTCGAATGTGATTGCGCCACCGCCTTTGCCGATCGACATCGCGGCACTCGGGATGGACAACATCATGGTGAAGACCTTCACCGCACCGCCGGCCGACGCGACAGGTTCGTGGACCGACGGGTGGCGAGCCGCCGAGATCGGTGCGGCCAACGGTCATTCGAATGCGAGGGCACTCGCAAGGATCCAATCGGTGATCGCGTGCGGTGGCAAGGTCGGTGACGTTCGCCTGCTGTCGGAGGAAACGATCGACAAGATCTTCGAGGAGCAGTCGTACGGGGTCGACCTCGTCCTCGGTGTGCCGGTCCGCTTCGGCGTCGGATTCGGATTGCCGACGCCCGAGTCCGTCCCGTTCATTCCGGAGGGGCGAATCTGCTTCTGGGGAGGTTGGGGTGGCTCGCAGATCATCATCGACACCGAGAAGCGCATGACCTTCTCGTACGTGATGAACAAGATGGGGCCGGGCCTGCTCGGTTCCGAGAGATCGGCGCAGTACGTATCGGCTGCCTACGACGCACTGAGCTGATCGATGTGACTGCGTTTGATCGATATGACAGGGAGGGCGAAACGCTACTCAAATCCTTGCTGAGTAGTAGCCGACGGGGCTGGTTGTGGGCTCGATCGCTAATCCGGCGGAACGGTTGGTTCGTCCACTGCAGCTGACTATGCTGCCGGATATGCCAGTGTGCTCCGGGGGGAAATCGGCTTGTCCGCTACGTCGAAGTATGCCCGAAAGTTGCAGACCTGAATCGGCTGACCGGCGATGAACGGTTTCGTCGAAGTTGTCATGCGCTGGTGGCAGTTGCCGGACCAGTTCCATAGTTTCAGCAGGTACCTCGAAGATCGTGGGTTCTTGACTTCCTGCCGGGCGCTGGTCGGCGGAACGGCACTCTGGATGGGGTTGGTGCTGCTGTCGGCGCGATTCAGTGACGTCGGTCCGCAAGGTACGTTCTGGCGAGCGGTCAATCTGACGGTTATCGTGTTGTGCCTCGGCGCTGCCCTGATCTGGTGGCTGTTTCCGCCGACGCCGCTGTGGTCGTACACCTTTGTCGTGGGTTCCGACGCTGCGATTGCGGCGGCCGCCGCAACCGACTCGGAACCGCTGGGACGGCTCATCGCGTGCGTCGTGTTCGCGTCGATCGGCGGCTATATTGCGTTCTTCCACAATCCGAAACTCCAAGTCGGTCACTTGGTCTTCGCCTCGATGGTCACGGTGTTTTCGGGGTGGACTTTGTTGTTCGGGCCAGCAGCGGACGTCGGCTTGGGGTTGGCGAAAATCGCGGTCGTGATGGCCACCATCATTGTGATTCCCGTGGTGTCCCAAATTGTCTTGGCAGTTCTGGGATCTGACGCCACTACTTCCGACATAGACCCGTTGACCGGTCTGCTCAACCGTCGCGGGCTTTCGCGTCGGGTGAAGGATCTGATGGGGCCTCCGGTGACCGAGGCCGACGCGGTTCTCGTGGTGGTGATCGATCTCGACCGATTCAAGACGATCAACGACGTTCACGGCCACGACGTGGGGGACAGCACGATCCTGCGAACGGCGCTGCGTATTCGCCTGTGGACAACCAAAGCTGCACTGACCGCCCGCGTGGGCGGTGACGAGTTCGTCGTGGTCGAGCGGGTGCCGGTCAGCGTGATAGCGAGGCTGGAAGGACAGATCCGCTCGGCAATGGACGGGGCGACCGATGATCCACCGACGAGCGCGAGCATCGGAATGGCGGTCCGCACCGCGCCCCGGCATCCGGGTGAGTCGGTCGACGAAGCCTTTGCCGAACTCTTCCGCGTCGCGGACTCGGTGATGTACGAAGCGAAGCGCGAAGGTGGCAACCAGGTTCGGGCGAGCCTGGTCTGATGTGAGAGCTCAGTCGGCGAAGCTCAGGCCGCGTTCGGCGAGTGCTTCACGCAGAATCCTCAGAGCCTTCGGTCCCATCCCGTGCAGAGCGCCGAGTTCCTTCTCGGACACGGACGTCAATTGCGCGAGATGGGTGTAGCCCGCTCCGATCAGCGCGCGCTGTGCGGGAGCTCCCGTTTTCGGGAAGTCGGTTTCCACTGTGCCCGGACCCGGTTCTGTCACTGGTCAACTCCTCCGTGTGGGTTTTCCACAGTTTAGCGAGCGTCGTGAACGATTTCGGGGCTGTCGATTTTGTCGGGCGTTCGCGGAAGTGCGCGAGCTGCCACGGCAATACCGATGATCGCGATAGCGGCGAAGGTGAAGAGAAGCAATTGCGCAGAACGAAGCGTCGACGGTTCGCCGATGTTCACCAGCACTCCGGCCAGGGCTGCGCCGAAGGCATTGGCGATCAGCTGAACGGTGTTGATGGCAGCGGAGGCACGCGCACCTTCTCCGGGATCGGTGACCGAGGTCATCGCACCGACTGCAAGATGAGGCCAGGCGATGCCGATTCCGACGCCGGCGACCAGCAGTCCGATCACCCACGCGACCATCGCACCGGCGCCGGCGTGTTCGGTGAGAAATGCTGCCATGATGCCCAACCCGATCGCGACGAGGATCGGACCGCTGACAACGATTCGTCGCACGATACGAGGGGCAGTCGCCGAGGCGCTCGGGATTTCGCCGAGAGTCCAGCCGAGAGCGAGTGCGGCCCCGAGGAATCCGGCCGCGAGCGGTGCCAGTCCGGCAAGTCGTTGGCCGAAGAGTGGAATGAACGTCTCGACGGTCGACGCAACAGCTAGGACGACGATGGTCAGGTACACCCACTTGAGCGACGACGCGTTGAACGTCGACGGCGGTAGTACGCCGTGGCGCGAGCGACGGTCAGCGGCGACAAAGGCGATCAGTAGCAGCACAGCGGCGAGAACCATTGCTGCGGTCACTGCGAGGTTGGACAGAATTCCGGCAACGCTGACCAGCAAAGCTGCGGCAGTCAGCAATGCCAGTGAGAGGACCGGCACCGGGCTACTGGTGGTGCTGCCCGGTTCATGTGCCGGTAGCGCGCTGGGGACGAGAGCTGCGACTGCGATCGTCGCGATGACCAGAACGCCGAAAGCCCATCGCCAGGCTCCGAATTGAGCAAAGACGCCGCCGATTGCAGGGCCGGCGAAGGTGCCGACTCCCCACATTGCCGAAACCAGCGCGGCCCCGCGGGTCCACAGATGTCTGGGGAGCGCGGCATTGATGACGGCGTAACCGAGACCAGCCAGCAGGCCACCTCCCGAACCCTGGATCGTGCGGCCGACCAACAGCAATTCCATGGTCGGGCTGACCGCACAGACGACGGTGCCGAGCGCGAAGATCGCGAGGCCGATCAGGTAGGCCCCGCGCGGTCCCCTGGCGGCGAGGACGTTGGTGACCAACATCGAGGAGATGACGGAAGCGATGAGGAAGACCGTCGCGGTCCAGGCGTAGTACTGCTGACCGCCGATGTCGTCGATGGCAGTCGGAAGCAGGCTGGTCGTCAGGTAGACGTTGGTCGCGTACAGCGCGACGCCGCCTGCGAGGACGGTAGCGGTGCCGAGGTATCGACCGCTCAGGAGCTGCCGCCAGGTTCCGGCGGGAGCATCGGTGGGGGAGTGCATGTTGTCGAAGGTAGAATCTCAAGTGCGCTTCAGGTCAATGTCGCGCAGCCATTGGGAGGCAGAATGATCCGTAAGAGTGACGAACTTCTCTCGATCGGTGAGGTATCGGCGCGCACCGGCGTCGCCGTGTCGGCGGTGCGCTACTACGAAACACTCGGTCTGGTTCCTGCAGAGCGGACGGCAGGAAATATGAGGAAGTTCCCGCGGCACTCGATCCGGCGGGTGTCGCTCATCCAGTTGGCAGTCAGGTTCGGGATACCTCTGGCCGAAGTTGCCGAAGTATTCGGGTCGTTGCCGCAGGGACGAACTCCGACGAAGAAGGACTGGCGCAAGATTTCGACGGAGTGGAATCAGCGCCTCGAGGATCGCAAGCAGGCCATCAGCCGGATGCAGGACGAACTGACGGGCTGTATCGGCTGTGGGTGTCTGTCACTCAAGACATGCAACCTGCTCAACCCTGGAGATGAACTGGGCCGGGAGGGACCCGGCGCCAGACGTCTCTGAAACTACTGTCGGTCAAACTCTTTCGCGTGGCCGCGACTGAGCATTCCACCGACCACCACGACGCTCGATCTCGATGGGATGCGAGAAGCACTCGCTGATGTTCTGGGTGGTGATCACATTCTCGGCGAGGCCGCTGGCGGTCACGACGCCGTCCTTGATCAGGAGAGCATGTGTGGTGGTGCTCGGGATCTCTTCGATGTGATGCGTCACGAGGATGCTGGCAAGTGACGGGTTCTGATTGCGGAGATCGTCCAGAGCCGTCAAGAGCTGTTCGCGCGCAGCAAGATCGAGCCCGGTCGCCGGTTCGTCGAGCAGGAGCAGGCGTGGTTCCACCATGAGTGCACGGGCGATCAGGGCTCGCCCCCGTTCGCCCTGGGACAAGTTGGGCCACAGTGCGTCCGAACGCGGACTCATCCCGAGTAGATCGATCAGTGCGTCGGCATGAGCCTCTTGCTCCGGCGTCGGTGACCACCGCGGCATTACCTCGGTGGTGTTGGTGAGGCCGGTGATCACGACGTTGCGGACGGTGATCGGAATTCCGATCGTGTGGCGCGGGTTCACGTGCCCGATGTCCATCCGCAGTTCCCTCATGTCGACTCGGCCCAGCTTGTGCCCGAGGACGTAGACGGAACCGCGAGTGGGGTGGGCGGTTGCTCCGAGAAGGCTCAGGAGGGTGCTCTTGCCTGCACCGTTCGCGCCGAGGAGTACCCAGTGTTGCCCGGGTTCGATCGAAATGTTGATGTCTTTCAACAAGTATCGGCCGTCGCGGACGAGATCCACGTGTTCGGTCGACAGAACTGTGCCATTGGGGTGTTGCACGAGAACTAACCTCTCTTAGGCGTCGAGCACACGCAACCGCCGTAAGACGGTGTCGATATTTGCTCGGGTTGCCGCTACCGCGGCTTCTGGGTCGGCGTCTTGAAGGGCCTCGACCAACTGATCATGGGCATGTGAGGTGTCGGGGACGCCGGCCTCGTGGGCCATCATCTCGACGAGGGATTCACGAAGGAGTGGACGCACCGACGTGAACAGCGAGAGTAGAACCGCGTTTCCGGACAACCGAACGACTTCGGTGTGGAAGTCGAGGTCGACGTCGACGAACTTTTCAACGTCACCCTCGAAATGACTGTGTCGCATGGTCAGTCGCCGCCGCAGGCCGTCGAGGTCCTCGGGTTGTACCCGCTCCGCGGCCAGTCTGGCGGCCTCGATCTCGAGTGCGCGACGGACTTCGAAGACCTCCAGGATGCGTGAGCGTCGAAGTAGCTTGGTGAATTCGTCGACGTGCTCGAGTTCGGACGCGGCAGCCACGAAGGTGCCGACGCCGTGTCGGACTTCGAGTAGTCCGTCGCGAGCGAGGAGGCGGATTGCCTCGCGAATCGAGGAACGCCCGACGCCGAGTTCGACGGCAAGGGCCGCCTCGCTCGGTATGCGCTCGGACGGCGCCCACGTTCCTTGCCTGATTCGCCCGCGAAGCAACTGTTCGAGTTGCGGCACCAGCGGACCACTGCGAAGTGTGAATCCTGTGTGGTCGTCGGACACGGCTCGCCTCTCGTGGGGGTACCGACAGCGTAACAACTCATCAGACGTCTGAGGACTTGGGTGGGCCGTGTGTCGGAGCAGTGCTCACGCAGTCGATACCGTCAGTTACGGGTGACGCCGAGGAGCAGTGCGATCAGGTCGAGGGCCGTCTCGATCTCCGCCTTTTCCCGCCCGAGTAGAGGGGCGTAGAGGTGTACGTCGCAGATGCGAACGAGAGCTTCGCCCAGCACTTGCGGCGAAAGCGTGATCGTCAGTTGGCCGGCGTCGACCTGGGACTGCAAGATTTCGGCGGTGATGGAGGCGGAGATCGATTCGATGGAGCCGGGCATCATCGCGAGTTTGATGAACACCATCGGTTCGCGTTTGGTCAGCGCTCGCAGTTCGGTCGACGATTCCACCGACCGCATGACGCGTCCGAAGACGTCGAGGATGTACTCCGGACCTTGCCCCGACGCCTGTGACATCGCCTTCCGGTATGTCCGTTCGGTGGCCTCGGCCAGCACTGTTCCGAGCAGTTCGTCGCGATTGCCGACCCAGCGGTAGAGCGTCGCGCGGCCTACTCCGAGACGTTCGGCGAGCAGTGACATGTCGAGTGGTTCCTCCGCGAGGTACATGCTCGCGGCGGTGTCGATCGCGCGTCGGCGTTCGAGGTCGGTAGGCATCGGGACATTCTCTCCGGTTGTCCGGTACTGCACAATTTCGGCGGTCGAACAGAGGTGGGCTTCGGGTGGCTCGAGCCTATTGACGAACCAAGCGACGTGAGACACACTAGCTCATTGTCTCATGTTAGTGATGGCGATCACAGTCAGGGGTTCGATCGATGAGTTCAGTACAAACCGTTCGTGGGCCGGTGGACACAGCCGATCTGGGAAAGGTGTTGATGCACGAGCATGTCTTCGTTCTGGGGGAGGAGATGCGTCAGAACTATCCCGACTACCCGGAGCCTTGGGACGAGGAGGCTCGAGTAGCCGATGCGGTGACCAAGCTGTCCGAACTGAAGTCGCGAGGGATCAGCACGATCGTCGATCCCACGGTCATCGGACTCGGTCGCTACATCCCGCGTATTGCGCGGATCAACGAGCAGGTCGATCTCAACATCATCGTCGCCACCGGCGTCTACACGTACAACGACATTCCGTTCCAATTCCATTACACCGGTCCAGGTTTGCTGTTCGACGTGCGCGAGCCGATGGTTGATCTATTTGTGAAGGACATCAAGGACGGCATTGCCGGCACAGACATCCGCGCGTCATTCCTCAAGTGCGCCATCGAAGAACCTGGTCTGACTCCCGGTGTCGAGCGTGTGATGCGAGCGGTCGGTCAGGCGCAGGTCGAAACCGGGGTACCGATCACGGTTCACACGAACCCGCACACGGAATCGGGCCTCGTTGCGCAGAAGGTTCTGGCCGAGGAAGGTGCAGATCTGAGCAAGGTCGTCATCGGGCACTCGGGTGATTCGACCGACCTGGACTACCTGTGTGCACTTGCCGATGCGGGTTCGCTACTCGGGATGGACCGTTTCGGTCTCGATGTTCTGCTGCCGTTCGAGGAGCGGGTGAACACTGTCGTGGAACTGGCCCGCCGTGGCTATGCCGAGAAAATGGTTCTGGCACATGATGCCTCGTGCTTCATCGACTGGTTCTCGAGTGAGGCCAAGGCAGCCGCAGTGCCGAACTGGAATTTCACCCACATCAGCGATCAGGTCATTCCCACGCTGCTCGAGCGCGGCGTCACCGAGGATCAGATCAACACCATGCTGGTGGATAATCCGCGTCGGTACTTCGAGAGCTGAGTTATGACCAACGTGTACGAGAGCAAGCCGTGGCTCGCCAACTACGACGCCGACACTCCGCCGAACGTGGACATCGAGCATGCCAACGCCCTCGCGATGTTCCGTGCGTCGCTGGAGCGCGATCGCACCGCCCCGATCATCAGGTACTTCGACAGGACCGTCAGCTTTGCCGAGCTCGACGAGATGTCGGATGCGCTTGCCGTAGCCCTCGCCGTGGACGGAATCGGGTTCGGCGACAGAGTTTCCTTTGTCCTGCAGAATGTTCCGCAGTTCGTCATCGCGACGGTCGCAGTCTGGAAACTCGGCGCTGTCGTCGTTCCGGTCAATCCGATGTACCGGGACCGTGAGCTGTCCACCGTACTCGCGGACAGCGGCGCGGTAGCAGTCATCTGTCTCGAGTCCTCGGCCGAGACCGTGGCGACTGCGTCCGAGGGCACCGAAGTGCGACGGGTCATCACCACGTCGGAACGGGATTTTCAGTCGCGCGACGATGAACGGATCTTCGGTTCGGCGTCCAGGATTCGTCATGATGGATTTCCGGACCTATTGGAACTGATCGAGGCTCATCGAGGACAGAAGCCCGAGAAGGTCGATCTGTCCCCGGAAGACCTTGCCTACCTTCCTTATACGTCGGGGACGACCGGCCCGCCGAAGGGGTCGATGAACACGCACGCAAATGTCGTGTTCGCAGCGCAGATCTATCGGGACTGGTTGGGGCTGCGCCCCGGCGGCGCGATGTTCGCGGTGGCGCCACTGTTCCATATCACCGGGTTGATCGGGCACGTCGCGGCTCCACTCCTGGCCGGCGCGCCCACGATTCTGACCTGCCGCTTCCATCCCATCGTTGCAGCGGAGTCGATTTCGGAGCATCGGGCTACCGCGATCATCGGAGCGATCACCGTATTCATCGCGTGGACGGACAGCGCCGCAGTCTCGAAGGAATCGTTGAGCTCTCTCGAGTCGGTGTATTCAGGTGGCGCGCCGATCCCGCACGCGGCGTTGGAAGCGTTCCGGGCGAAGTTCGGTCACTACATTCACAACGGCTACGGGCTGACCGAGACGAACAGCCCGGCGATCGTGGTGCCGAATTCGCGTGAAGCGCCGGTAGATCCGGCGTCGGGGGCCGTTGCTGTCGGCGTTCCGGTATCGAATACGTACGCCGAGGTGGTGGACGAGAACGACAGGCCGGTACAGATCGGGGAGTACGGCGAGATAGTGGTCTCCGGTCCCCAGGTTGCACTCGGATACTGGAACAAGCCGGACGAGACCGCACATGCGATGCCGGACGGGCGTTTTCACACCGGCGACATCGGATTCATGGACGGCGACGGGTGGTTTTACATCGTCGACCGGATGAAGGATCAGATAAATGCCTCGGGCTTCAAAGTGTGGCCACGCGAAGTGGAAGATGTTCTCTACGAACACCCTGCCATACGAGAGGCTGCCGTCGTCGGTGTCATGGATCCGTATCGCGGCGAAACCGTGAAGGCCTTCGTGTCTTTCAAGGACGGTGCCGAGGCGACCACCGAGGATCTGGTCGAGTTCTGCAAGGAAAGGCTTGCAGCATACAAGTATCCACGCATCGTCGAGGTCATGAATGACCTGCCGAAAACAGTGAGCGGCAAGATTCTTCGTCGTGAACTGCGGGTACCGAACTAGATCTGCCTGACAAACGAATTGCCGGCCGCCGACAAGGTGAGCCGGCCATTCGTCGTGGTGATCGGCGAGCATCGATAGGGGATTTAGTCCCTTATGCGGCAATGCATTTCAGTGATTGACATCACTCTTTTTGTATCGCAGACTGATCGCAACGCCACAGAGTTGAAGTTGGTGTCAGTTTCTACTTCTGGCCCGGTTTCACTTCTCAACTCCCGGCGCGACGAGCGTCCGACCCATCGAGGAGTAACCCATGACGAGATCGGCAGTGGATTCGAGCACGCAGGCAGGGGGCCTGTCCGATCAGGAACGGAAGAAGAAGAAAGCGCACCGCAAACTTCTCGGCGCGGGACTGCTCGGCAGTTCCATCGAGTGGTACGACTTCTTCTTGTACGGAACGGCTGCGGCACTGGTCTTTCCGCATGTTTTCTTCCCCGATTCATCCGCACTGATGGGCACTTTGCTCTCGTTCAGTACGTTCTGGGCCGGCTTCGTTGCCCGCCCCATCGGCGGTTTGGTCGCCGGACACTTCGGCGACAAGTACGGACGCAAGCCCGCCGTCGTCACCTGCCTGTTGCTGATGGCCGTCGCGACGTTCCTGATCGGCGCGATCCCTAGTGCGTCGGCAATCGGCGTCGTCGCTCCGATTCTTCTGGTGACACTGCGATTCATCCAAGGTCTCGCCTGCGGTGGCCAGTGGGGCGGAATCGTCCTTCTCCTCACCGAATCCGCGAGTCCCAAGAAGCGTGGATTCTCAGGCACTTTCGGTCAGATGGGTGTCTCGTTCGGTGTAGTGCTGGGCAACCTGGTCTTCCTCGTCGCGACCGCGACCATTTCCAACGAAGCATTCCTGAGCTGGGGTTGGCGGGTTCCGTTCTTCGCCAGCGCGCTGCTCTTCCCCGTGGTTCTGTACATCCAGACGAAGGTCGAGGACACGCCGGAATTCCTCGAGTTGCAGGAAGACGCCAAGAAGAACCAAAAGGATGTCGTCGTTCAGGCTCCACTGGCGCAGGCGCTCAAGGATCACTGGCGCAAGATCCTGCTTGGCTGCGGACTTCTGGCCGCCACCAATGCACTGTTCTACATCAGCATTGCCGGCGTACTCAGCTACGGCACAACCGAACTGGGGTTGAAGCGGAACTCACTGCTCATCATCTCGCTCCTGAGCGCGTTGCTGACAGTCGGCGTGGTGCTGTGGTCCGGGAAGATGTCCGACAAGATCGGTCGTCGTCCGATGATCCTGATCGGCGCCGCGGCGATCGTGGTCTGGGCATTCCCGTACTTCTGGTTGATCAACACCAAGTCCCTGCCGCTGTTCTTCATCGCAGTCACGGTCGGCAGCGTGTTCCAGTCGATGACCTACGGGCCTATCGCGGCATACATGGGTGAACTGTTCGCACCCAACGTGCGCTACTCGGCAGCATCGTTGGCCTACCAGTTGGCTGCGATCACGGTCAGCGGCGGCACCCCGTTCATCATGACAGCACTTATCGCGAAGACCGGAACCACGACATGGGTTGCCGTGTTCGTGGCACTCATGGGCTTGGTGACCTTCTTCAGCGCTTGGGTGCTGAAAGAGACCAATCCGAAGGAAGTTCGGGACGATCCGAACGCAATTCCGGGCGCGCACCTCTACGCCAGGTAATACCTTCGGTCTCGAACAGACGCCCGCTATCGGTCACCGGTAGCGGGCGTCTGACGTATAACTGGAGCATGGCTGCAGCACGCACAGGCTCCGAAGATGCTTCGTCGACAGTGTCACGGGAACTCCCCTCCACTCAGCGTGGTTTGCGTACGCGTCGAGCGTTGATCGATGCGGCTCGCACCGTCTTCGAACGGACCGGTTATCTGGACTCGCGTCTGATCGACATCACGGTGGAGGCGCAGTGCTCGGCCGGTACGTTCTACACCTACTTCGCAAGCAAGGAGGAGATCTTCGCGGCTGTGATGGAGCTGGCGCGCGAAGACATGATGCATCCGGGCATGCCGCACACTCCGAAAGGCGCGGATCCCGCTGAGGTCATCGCGGCGAGCAACCGCGCGTACCTCGAGGCGTACCGACGTAACGCGAAGCTGATGGGACTGCTCGAGCAGGTCGCAAGTATCGATCCGGAGTTCCGGGTTCTCCGCCTCGAGCGTGCTGACGCGTTTGTTCGACGCAACGCGCGCAGTATCGAGAAGCTGCAGAAAGCCGGTCTGGCGGACGCGAACCTGGATCCGCTACTGACGTCTCGGGCACTCTCCGGGATGATCAGTCGACTTGCGTTCGGGTACTTCGTATCCCGCGGCGGCGAGGACGGCGCCGCCGGAGTGACCTTCGATGGTCTGCTCGATACGGTCAACCGGTTGTGGATCAACACTTTACAATTCTCGCTGCGCCAAAACTGATGTTGACGCCGGGTTCATGTTTGGTGTCTGATGGAGCAATGACACCTACGCGTACGGCAGTGCTCGTCGATTTCGGTGGAGTTCTCACCTCCAGTGTTCTTCAGGCCTTCGAAGATTTCGGGGCCTCGCTTGGGGGAGACCCACGACTTCCGTTGACCCTGCTCTCCCGCGACGACGTCTCGAAGAGGCTGCTCTCCGATCACGAATCCGGAAAGATCGACCAGGAGGCCTTCGAGGCCGGATTCGGAGAACGTCTACGAGCGCACGGCGCAGTCGTCGACAGCGTTGGATTGGTCGACCGTATGCAAGCCGGGCTGATTCGAGACGAGGAGATGGTGCGTCTGCTCGCGGACGTGCGGGCGGCGGGACACCCTGTTGCGCTCGTGTCCAATGCTTTCGGGCGTGATTGTTATTCGGGTTTTGTCCTCGAGGACCTGGCCGACGAAGTGGTGATCTCCTCGGAAGTCGGGATTCGTAAGCCCTCCCGCCAGATCTACATCATCGCGTGTGAGCGCCTGGGCGTCGCGCCCGAAGATGCCGTCATGATCGACGATCTGCAACAGAATCTCGACGGTGCGGCACGATTGGGGATCGCCGGCATTCTCCACACCGACGCGGAAAGCACTCGCAGGCAACTGGCATCGACGTTCGGACTACTGCCCACGCAGTGAAACTGTAGGTTTCTCGGTAACACTCGAATACTGCTGGAACACTTTTGGAGGAACGAATGATTGCTGTCATCGCGGATATCACCGTCAAGGACGGAAGCGGCGAGCAGTTCGAAGCCGTAATCGCCGAACTTGCGGAGAAGGTGCGCACGGAGGAGCCCGGAACGGTTCTGTATCAACTGATCCGATCGAAAACGGATGCGAATTCCTACAAGTTCATGGAGCTGTATCAGGACGGTGCTGCCATCAAGGCTCACGGAACGTCCGAGCATTTCCAGGCTGCAGGAAAGGCGATGGCGCCCTTCCTCGCCGGCGCCCCGCAGATCGAGTACTTCGACGCTCTCTGAGCGAGTGAACAGGTGAGCCCCGGCGAAATCTCGCCGGGGCTCACCTGTGTTTTCAGCTCTGCTTCTGGGCGAGGAGTTCGGTTCGGTCGATCGATCGCTTGAGGATCTTTCCCGTCGAACCCTTCGGGAGTGCGTCGATGAACTGGACGACTCGGGGAATCTTGTAGGCGGAGAGACGTTCCCGAGCCCACGAAGTGACGGCGTCTGCTTCGAGGTCGGAGCCTGGACGCACGGCCACCACTGCGGCAACTTCCTCCCCGTAGTAGTCGTCGGGTATGCCGATCACTGCGGCTTCGATGATGTCGGGGTGCTGGTAGAGCACCTCTTCGACCTCGCCCGGATAGACGTTGTATCCACCACGGATGATGAGGTCCTTCACTCGGTCGACGATGCGAAGGTCCCCGTCGGGATCGGTCTCACCGAGGTCTCCGGTGCGGAACCATCCGTCGTCGGAAAGAACGGCGGCGGTGTCTTCAGGGCGCTTCCAGTAACCCTTCATGACCGTCGGTCCTTTGATGAACACCTCGCCCACTGTCCCTGCCTCGCAGACATTTCCGTCGTGATCACGCACCTCGACCTCGGTGCGCGGTACGGCGCGGCCGGTGTATCCGATCTTTGCGACGCGGTCGATGCTGTTGAAAGTCCCGAACGCGCTCGTCTCGGTGAGGCCGTAGCCCTCGAGGATCGTGCAGTTGAACCGTGCTTCGAAGGCGCGAGCGACTTCACCGGGAAGTGATGCGCCACCGGAGATTGCGATCCTGAGTTGTTCGAAGTCGGAGCTGTCCACATCGGCGGCGGCGTGCAGCATGGCATTCCACATGGTGGGGACACCGGCCATGATGGTGAGCTTGTCCCGGCGGACCAGGTCGAGCATGGCAGCGGGGTCGAACCGGGCGAGCAGGGACAGTGATCCGCCGCCGGTGAAGGTTGCCATCATGACCGAACCCTGGCCGAAGATATGGAAGAGCGGCAGTCCGGTTCCGGTGCGGTCCGAAGGGTTTCCGCGGCTGCTCTCGGCGCCGATCTCACCGGCGGACAACAAATTCCCGACGGTCAGCTGAGCGCCCTTCGGGCGTCCGGTGGTGCCGGAGGTGTAGAGAATCGCCGTTGTGTCTGCTGCGTCACGGTCGACCACAGTTGCGGGTGCATGATCGGCCTGCGCCGATTCTTCGGTGAGTGTCCACACCGGGACACCGCGCGCACTCCCTGCATCCTGGACTGCGGGACCGAGCTGATGCCACGCGATGGCCAGGGAAATCTCCGCGTCGTCCAGAACGTACTCGACTTCGGGTTGCGCCGACATCGTGTTGATCGGCACCACGACACAACCGGCGGCCTGAATTCCCATGTACGCCACGACGAATTCCGCTACCGACGGTGCCGCTAGGAGAACCCGATCGCCTACGCTCAACCCGGCATCGCGAATGCGGCCGGCGAACGCCAGGGACGCGTCGTGGAGCTGCCGGTAAGTCCAGTGTTCATCCGTGCCGCGGATCGCAGTGCTGTTTCGAATTGCGATGTTGTCCGGAGTGACTTCCGCGTGACGGGTCACCGGGTCGAGAACGCTAACCATGGTTCTGCCTTTCGGGAGGAATCGACCGATTGTGTGTCCTGGGTCTCACCAGAGCGTACACTTGAATCCGGCGTCAACATCGAGTCTGCTGGGATTGTCCCGAAATGATGTTGGCTCGGAAGGATGGGGAGCGCACCGTGCTCGATGACGAATCGCGAATTGCCGCCCTGCCGGTGGCTCCGCCTGCGCTGCTCCGAGATCGGCCCACCACCGAGCGGGGAACCCGCACGCGCGCAGCGCTGATTGCCGCTGCCCGCACGGTATTCGAGCGTAGTGGCTATCTCGATGCCCGTCTGATCGACATCGCCAAAGAAGCCGGCTGCGCGACGGGATCGTTCTACACCTACTTCGCGAACAAGGAAGAGGTCTTCGCCGCCGTCCTCGAGGTCGCGCGAGACGACATGATGCACCCGGGCATGGGACGCGTTGCGGGCGCAGACGATCCGTACGCCGTGCTAGAGGCAAGTAATCGAGCGTATCTGGCGGCGTATCAACGCAATGCGAAATTGATGGGACTGATGGAGCAGGTTGCTCACATCGACCCGGAGTTCCGAAAGTTCCGCAGCGAGCGTGCCAATGCGTTCATACGCCGTAATGCCCGCGGGATTGCAGATCTGCAGAGTCGTGGTATCGCGGACACGACGCTGGATCCAATGACAGCGTCAATTGCTCTGTCCGGCATGGTGAGTCGGCTCGCCTACAGTCTGTTCACCCTCCATGAGGGTGAGGTGGACGGGCGTTCGCCGGAGTTCGATCAGATTGTCGCCACGGTGACAGACCTGTGGGCTAACGCGCTGAAGTTCCCTGACCGATCCTGAAGCGGCAGGTCGCCCCGGCCGTATCGACGTTCGAGCGGCCGGGACGTGCCGAGTCTTGTTTCAGCTTTTCTCTGTTCAGCTTTTCTCGACGACGCGAGCGACGGATTCGGCCACGACGACTGGCTTGTCGGAACCTTCGCGCTCAACCACCTGGCTCATCTTCACCTGGATTCCGCCGGGCAACTGCTCCGCGGACGCAACGGTTGCACGCATGCGGACCCGGGATCCCACGGGAACGGGAGCGGGGAAGCGAACCTTGTCGTAGCCGTAATTGAGGCTGTGGGCGAAGCCGTCGAAGTGGATGAGTTGGTAGGAGAACTGTGGGCCCAGCGAGAGGCTGAAGAGTCCGTGCGCGATCGTGCTGCCGAGCGGGCTCGATGCGGCTCGTTCCGGGTCGACGTGAATCCACTGATGATCGTTTGTGGCTTCGGCGAACGCGTTGATGCGCTCCTGGGTGATGTCGTACCACTCCGTCGGGCCAAGTTCCTGGCCGATGAGCTTCTCGAGCTCGGCGAAGGTGGACGGGCGGACGGGCAATTGGTTTTCAGTCATCGTTGATCCCTTTACTCGCAGTTCAGGAGGACGGAACGGGCCGTTCGGGTGACCGTCGCGATTCGACGGTTGAAACTGACGCCGGATTCAACTATACATGAGGGGAGACGTGGATCACTGTCAGCGCGTAGGTATGACGCAAGCGAGAGGAATCGCTCATGAAGGTTGCCCAGAAGGTAGCAATTGTCACCGGTGGCGGCGGGGGGATCGGCGGTGCGTTGGCGCAGCGACTGGCCGCAGAGGGCGCTCGCGTCGTAGTAGCCGACCTCGACGGGGCGGCAGCTTCGGCAGTGGCAGAGGCGATCAACATGGAGCATCCCGGCGCAGCAGTGTCTGCGGGTGGCGACGTCTCCGACGAGACGGTCATTGCGGGCCTCATCGCGCAGGCGGAAAAGGAATTCGGCCCGGTCGACCTCTACTTCGCCAATGCCGGCGTCACCGGAGGCATGGGCCTCGACATCAGTGAGGACGTCTGGGACACGACGATCGACGTCAACGTTCGCGCCCACATTCGTGCCGCCAGGCTCCTGGTCCCTGGTTGGACCGAGCGCGGGGAAGGCTACTTCATCAGCACTGCCTCTGCTGCCGGCTTGCTCAGTCAGGTCGGGTCCGCCGCGTACTCGGTGACTAAACATGCCGCGGTCGCGTTTGCCGAGTGGCTCTCGATCACCTACGGAGATCAGGGCGTTCGCGTCAGTTGCCTGTGTCCGATGGGTGTCAACACCAAGCTTCTCTACGAAGGCGAGAACTCCGGCGATCCGGTCGGCAAGGCCGCAACCGGGGCCGTGCTTGCGGCAGGCAATGTTCTCGAGCCTGCTGAATGCGCCGAAATCGTTCTTGCCGCAGTAGATGCCGAGGAATTCCTCATCCTTCCGCACAAGAACGTTCTGGACATGTACCGGCAGAAGGGCGCCGACTACGACCGTTGGCTGCGCGGTATGCGCCGGTACCAGGCGTCGCTGCTCGCGGGAACGCGATGACCGAGGAACTCGTCCTCTCCGAGCAGAGAGGAGCGGTGCTGGTCCTGACATTCAATCGGCCCCGCGTTCTCAACGCGTGGACCAACGAGCTCGAAGATCAGTACTACGACCTTTTGGCCGCAGCAGACGAAGATCCCAGTGTCCGAGCAATTGTTGTCACCGGCTCCGGTCGAGGATTCTGCTCGGGGGCTGACCTCGGCAATTTGAAGAACGTCGGCGACGTCTCCGAAAGTGATCTTGTCCGACCACGGGACCGTGATTTCCCGACCACCGTTCGCAAGCCGCTGATCGCTGCCGTCAACGGCGTCGCCGCAGGGCTCGGAATGGTCGAGGCTCTGTACTGTGACGTTCGTTTCGGTTCGAGCGCAACGCGATTCACTACCGCGTTCGCGCGTCGAGGCCTGATTGCGGAGTACGGCATCTCCTGGATGTTGCCCCGCTTGGTCGGTCACAGTCGAGCAGTCGATCTTCTGCTTTCCAGCCGGATGGTGGATGCCGACGAGGCGTACCGTATCGGTTTGATCGACCACCTGGTCAGCGGCGGTGACGTTCTGGATGCGGCGATTGCTTACGCCGAGGACATCGCGGCCAACTGCTCGCCGACGTCCCTCTCCGTCATCAAGTCTCAGATGAGTGCCGACGCGCACTCGACCTTCACCGATTCCGCCAGGCGTGCGGAATCGCTGATGCTGAATGCATTTCACGGCCCGGATGTCGTCGAGGGCGTCAACAGCCATCTCGAACATCGAGCCCCCAATTTTCCTTCCCTCTCTGTCAGGAGTTCACATGTCAGTGTTTGAGTTCTCGGATCGCACCAAGAAGTACCAGGCCGAACTGCTCGATTTCATGGACAAGCACGTTTACCCGGCCGAAGCGGTCTACGAAGAGCAGATGCGTGAGTCCGGTAACCCGCACTTCCAGCCGCCGATCATCGACGACTTGAAGAAGGAAGCCAAGGCGCGCGGGCTGTGGAACCTCTTTCACCCGCATCCCGAATGGGGCCCCGGCCTGACCAACCTGGAATACGCACCGCTCGCGGAGATCATGGGCCGCAGCCACCTGGCTTCCGAGGCCACCAACTGCGCCGCTCCGGACACGGGAAACATGGAGGTGCTCACGCTCTTCGGCACCGACGAGCACAAGGAGAAGTACCTCAAGCCGCTTCTCGAAGGCGAAATCCGTTCTGCTTTCGCGATGACCGAGCCCGAGGTTGCCAGTTCCGACGCCACCAACATCCAGCTTCGTATGGACCGTGACGGCGACGAGTACGTACTGAACGGCCGTAAGTGGTTCGCTTCCAACGCTTTGCACCAGAACTGCAAGGTTCTGATCGTCATGGGCAAGACCGACTTCAATGCCGCCACCCACCGTCAGCAGTCGATGATGGTCGTTCCGATCGATGCTCCCGGCGTCACGATCCTGCGCAACCTGCCGGTCTTCGGCTACCAGGACCGCGAAGGACACGGCGAGATCACTTTCGAGGACGTGCGCGTCCCGGCCAAGGACATTCTCGCCGGCGAGGGCGAAGGATTCGCGATCAGCCAGGCCCGCCTCGGCCCCGGCCGCATCCACCACTGCATGCGTGCAATCGGAATGGCCGAGCGCGCACTGGAACTGATGTGCAAGCGCGCATCCACCCGCATCACCTTCGGAAAGCCCGTCAGCGACAACGCGAATATCCAGGACTGGATCGCCGAGGCTCGTATCGACATCGAGATGGTTCGACTCCTCACGCTCAAGGCCGCACACATGATGGACACGGTGGGCAACAAGGAAGCGCGCACCGAGATCGCAGCCATCAAGGTTGCAGCGCCGAACATCGCGCTCAAGATCATCGACCGCGCCATCCAGGTTCACGGCGGCGGCGGCGTCACGGACGACTTCCCGCTCGCGATGGCTTACGCCCACATGCGCACCCTTCGCCTGGCTGACGGCCCGGACGAGGTGCACAAGCGCGCCATCGCCAAGCAGGAACTGCGCAAGTACCGCGAAGTCAAGGCGAACTGACATGGCAGGACTGGATCTCACCGGTAAGACGGCAATCGTCACAGGCGCATCGCGGGGCATCGGCCTCGCGACCGCGCAGGCGATTGCGGCGGCGGGCGGAAACGTCGTACTGACTTCGCGCTCACAGGAATCCGCAGATGCGGCTGCCGCGCAGGTGAACGGCAACGCGATCGGCGTCGGCGCTCACGCGACGGACGAGGATGCTGCCAGCAAGTGCGTCGAGCAGACGATCGAGCGTTTCGGCAGTCTCGACATCTTGGTGAACAACGCGGGCACCAACCCGTCGTTCGGGCCGATCATCAACCAGGATCACTCGCGCTTCGCCAAGACCTTCGACGTCAACGTGTGGGCTCCAGTCCTGTGGACCGGCCTGGCAGCGCGGGCCTGGATGGGCGAGCACGGTGGTTCCGTGGTCAACACCGCCTCGATCGGCGGCATGGCGTTCGAGGCCGGGATCGGCACGTACAACGCGTCGAAGGCTGCTCTGATCCACATCACCAAGCAGTTGGCGCTCGAGTTGTCACCGAAGATTCGTGTCAACGCCGTTGCTCCGGGAGTGGTGAGAACCAAACTCGCCGAAGCTCTGTGGAAAGAACATGAAGAAGCGGTGTCCGCGTCGACCGCTCTCGGACGCATCGGTGAACCCGAGGACGTGGCCGCTGCCATCGCCTTCCTGGTTTCGGATGCAGCCCAGTGGATCACCGGAGAGATCATGACCATCGACGGTGGCCAGTTGTTGGGTGATGCACTCCCGTTCCGGCAGGGAGCGTCCGTCGGTGGCTAGCGTCGGAGTAGTGGGACTCGATACCGAAGCGGTCACCGGGTGGATAGCAGGCCTGGGGATCGACTTCACCGGGCCGTTGTCCTTCGATCGAATCGGCCTGGGGCAGTCGAATCTCACGTACCTGGTTCGCGATCAAGACGGCAATCGCTGGGTGCTACGACGCCCACCGCTGGGGCACCTGCTGGCCTCGGCTCACGACGTGGCGCGCGAAGCTCGAATCTTGAGCGCTCTCGAATCCACCGACGTGCCTTCGCCGCGAGTATTCGGGTTGACCGAGGATCCAGCTGTCACCGAAGTTCCGCTGCTCCTCATGGAATTCGTGGACGGCGAAGTGGTGGACCGAATGCCTCTTGCGGAGGCGTTGTCGGAAGATCGTCGCCGGGCAATCGGAATCTCGCTCGCTCAGACGCTGGCGAAGATACACGCCGTCGACCTCGAGCAGGCCGGTCTCGACGACCTGGCAAGCCACAAGCCTTACGCTGCACGGCAGCTGAAGCGCTGGGGCGGACAGTGGGAACAGTCGAAGACGCGGGAATGTCCTGACCTGGACGATCTCACCCGACGTCTCATTGCAGCTCAGCCGGCTCACACCGAAACCACGTTGGTGCACGGCGACTTTCACCTACGCAACGTGATCACCTCCGCTGAGAACGGCGAAGTTGTCGCGGCCCTCGACTGGGAACTCTGCACACTCGGTGATCCGTTGGCCGATGTCGGAAGCTTGTTGGCGTACTGGCCGGCGGCCGGGGAGGACACTGGTGGCGATTTCCCGGCGTCAGCGCTCCCGGGATTCCCTTCGCGAGAGGAGATCTCCCGGATCTATCTCGAGGCCACCGGACGGGATCCGGCTGCGCTGAAGTTCTGGCACACCTTGGGGCTGTGGAAGATCGCCGTGATCGCCGAGGGCGTGATGCGTCGCGCCCGCGACGAACCGCAGAATGCCGCCGAGAGCGGAACTCCCACAGTGGAACGTATTGACGCCTTGGTAGCCAAAGCCAGGGAAATTGCAGATCAGGCCGGGATCTGACGAGATCGTCCGGTGTCCGTCGAATCACGAAATTATGGAGGGCCAGTGAGCCAGGAACGTAGAACCGCAATTGTCACGGGTGCAGCACGCGGAATCGGTGCGGCAGTGGCCAAGCGACTGTCGGAAGACGGCTTTGCCGTTGCCGTGCTGGACCTCGACGAAGCAGCGTGTGCCGGAACCGTCGACGCGATCAAGGCCGCAGGCGGCCAAGCACTGGCCGTGGGCGCTGACGTCTCCGACGAGGCTTCGGTTGCTGCAGCGGTGGATCGTGTGGCCGCAGAACTCGGTGCACCTACCGTGCTGATCAACAATGCCGGCATCACTCGCGACAACCTTCTGTTCAAGATGAGCGTCGCCGAGTGGGATTCGGTGATGAACGTCCATCTGCGCGGAGCGTTCCTCATGTCGCGTGCGGTGCAGAAGTACATGGTGGAAGCGAAGTTCGGCCGCATCGTGAACCTCTCGAGCACGTCGGCTCTCGGCAACCGCGGACAGGTCAACTACTCCGCAGCCAAGGCCGGCATGCAGGGATTCACCAAGACATTGGCCTTCGAATTGGGCAAGTTCGGCGTCACCGCCAACGCCATTGCCCCCGGATTCATCGAAACCGAGATGACCGCCGCAACGGCAGAGCGCATGGGAGTCGGCTTCGAGGACTTCAAGACCGCTGCCGCTTCGCAGATTCCGGTCAACCGCGTCGGTCAGCCCGAGGACATCGCGCACACCGCGTCGTTCTTCGTCAGTGAAGGCGCGGGCTTCGTTTCCGGTCAGGTCGTCTACGTCGCCGGTGGACCCAAGGACTGACCGTCCGCTCACCGCTCGAACCGAAGGAATGGGCATGGCTTTCGACGAAGAGGCAGTATCGCGTGATCTCACCGAAAAGGTGAACACGCTTCTCGCGGAGAACGATCCGAACAGTGTGTCGGTGTCGGATTTCCTCGGCGCACGATTCGACGCCGGACTGGCGTGGGTTCATTTCCCCGAAGGTCATGGGGGACTCGGTGTACCGCAGAGCTTTCAGCGTCAGGTGAACGCTCAGCTGGAGGCCGCCGGCGCACCCGGCCCGGCCACCGGCAAGAACGGCATCGGACTGGGCATGGCGGCACCGACCATCGCCGCCTTCGGTGCCGAGGAGCAGAAGCAGAAGTTCCTGCGCCCGTTGTGGACTGCGGAGACGGTCTACTGCCAGCTGTTCAGTGAACCGGGCGCAGGGTCGGACCTCGCGGCCGTCGCTACCCGCGCCGTCCGCGACGGCGACGACTGGATAGTCAACGGGCAGAAGGTATGGACGTCGGGCGCGCAGAATGCGCAGCTGGCGATTCTCGTGGCCAGGACCGATCCGTCACGTTCCAAGCATGCGGGTCTGAGCTACTTCATCTGCGACATGACCGACCCGGGCGTCGATGTCCGGCCGCTGCGTCAGATCACCGGCGAGGCCGAATTCAACGAGGTATTCCTCACGGACGTCAGGATTCCGGACGCCAATCGCCTCGGAGCCGAAGGCCAGGGGTGGAAGGTTGCGACAACCACCCTGAACAACGAGCGTGTTGCCATCGGTTCGGGCGCACCGCGTGAGGGAGGCATGATCGGAAAGGTCGCTCAGGCCTGGCGTGACGAGCCCGAGCTGCGTAATCCGGCGATGCACGACGAGTTGATGCGGCTCTGGACCGAATCCGAAGTTGCGCGTCTGACCGGTGAGCGACTGCGCCAGCAGCTCGCCGCCGGCCAGCCTGGCCCCGAAGGCTCGGGAATGAAGCTCGCGTTTGCCGGTTTGGCTCAGCAGATTTCGGGTTTCGACCTCGAGCTGCACGGCGAAGCCGGTCTGCGCTACGACGACTGGACGCTGCGTCGACCGGATTCCGTCGACTTCACCGGGCGTGAACCCGGATACCGGTACCTGCGAGCCAAGGGCAATTCGATCGAGGGCGGAACGTCGGAGATCCTGCGCAACGTCATCGCAGAACGTGTACTCGGGTTGCCGCCCGAGCATCGCGTCGACAAGGACATCGCCTGGAAGGACCTACCCCGATGAGCGCCGATCTGCTGTACTCCGAGACCGAACAAGATCTGCGAGCTAGCGTCAGACGACTGCTGAGCGAGCGGGCCGGCGCCGACACCGTGGTCACGGCGTACGACGACGTGTCCGCCGACTTCACCGGGCTGTGGAAGTCGCTGGCGTCGGAACTCGGTTTGGCGGGACTGCTGGTACCCGAGGAACTGGGCGGTGCAGGTGCGTCGACGCGTGAGGCGGCGGTCGTGATGGAGGAGATCGGACGTGCGGTCGCTCCCGTTCCGTTCTTCACCAGCGCGGTGCTGGCGACGACGGCGTTGCTGAAGGCCGGCGAGACCGAGGTGCTCGGTCAATTGGCAGCGGGGGATTCGACGGCTGCTCTGGTCGTCCCGTTGTCCACTGCACCAGGAACTTTCACACCTACTGTCAAGGTAACGGCGAGTGGACTCGTCGGCAGCGTCACGACGGTTGCCGGCGTCGCCGAGTCCGATGTTCTTGTTGTTCCGGTTGCCGGTGAGAGCGGCCTTGAGCTGCACACCGTTCGGATCGCCGACGCTACCGTCACGCCGGTTCTGTCCCTGGACATGACGCGCCGATTGGCGGACGTCGAGTTCTCGGGTTCGTCGTCGGTCCGTGTCGACAGCGGCAATGCGGCGCAAGCGGTCGAGGAAGCGTTGCTCTGCGGAAGCGCACTTCTGGCGTCCGAACAGTTCGCTGTAGCTCAGTGGTGCCTCGAAACGACTCTCGCGTATGTGAAGGAGCGCAAGCAGTTCGGCCGGGCGATCGGTTCGTACCAGGCGATCAAGCACCGCCTCGCCGATCTCTGGCTCGAAGTCAGCTCCTCGGGAGCGGCAGCACGATATGCGGCGGACACCTATGCGCGCGGCGACGCCGATGCGGCGATCGCAGCGACGGTGGCCCAGGCATTCTGCAGCGGCGTCGCGGTTCATGCTGCGGAGGAATGCGTCCAACTTCATGGTGGTATCGGAATGACGTGGGAGTATCCGGCGCACCTGTACCTCAAACGGGCGAAGAGCGATCAGCTGTCGCTGGGAACCGCGTATCAGCATCGGGCACGCCTCGCCGAGTTGGTCGACCTCCCGATCTCGTCCTGAAACTCACCCACTATCTGTCTGGAGAATTGCTGTGAAGGCTTGGCGCGTCAACGAACTCGGTCAACCCCGCGATGTGCTCGCGTTGGAGGAGACCGCGGATCCCACCCCGAATGCGACGGAGATGTTGGTCAAGGTGCTGGCGGCTCCGGCCAACTTCCCCGACGTCCTCATGTGCCGGGGTGAGTACCAGATCAAGCCGCCGCTGCCCTTCACACCCGGTGTCGAACTGTGTGGTGAAGTGGTCTCGGTCGGTGAATCGGTGACCAAGTTCGCAGTGGGGGACCGGGTGATCGGTAATCCGAGTCTGCCGTCCGGCGGATTCGCCGAGTACTCGGTACTGGATCAGAACAACACGTTCCCGGCGCCGTCGGCTCTCGACGACGCGGAAGCATCCGCTCTGAGCATCGGCTATCAGACAGCGTGGTTCGCTCTGCATCGCCGCACCCAACTGCTCGAGGGTGAGACGTTGTTGGTCCACGCTGCTGCGGGTGGTGTCGGTAGTGCGGCAGTGCAACTCGGCAAGGCGGCAGGCGCCAAGGTCATCGGTGTCGTCGGCGGCCCGGACAAGGCCGAGTACGCGCGCAAGCTCGGCGCAGACCTCGTCGTAGACCGTCACAGTGAAGACTTCGTGGCAGCGGTCAAGGAGTTCACCGGCGGCAAGGGCGCCGACGTGGTCTTCGATCCGGTCGGCGGCGACGCCTACGCGAAGTCCACCAAGTGCATCGCCTTCGAGGGACGGATCGTCATCATCGGCTTCGCCGGTGGCACGATCCCGCAGCCGGCCCTCAATCACGCTCTCATCAAGAACTATTCGATCATCGGACTGCACTGGGGGCTGTACAAGGCCTACAACCAGCAGGCCATCGACGACTGCCACGTCGAGCTCACCAGGCTCGCCGATGCCGGCTTGGTCAAACCACTGATCAGTGAGCGGTTGTCGTTGACGGACGTTGCCGACGGTATCGGTCGCCTCGGCGACGGCACCACTGTCGGTCGCGTCGTTTTCCAGCCCTGATTCTTGCTGTGCGCCTTTATTAACCCCCGGCGGTTAATAAAGGCGCACAGCACTTCGTGTTCGACGAAAGGTTTCCCCGATGAGGCAAGCTGTCATCGTTTCCACCGCCCGTACCCCGATCGGTAAGGCGTACCGCGGCGCGTTCAACAACACTCAGGCTCAAGAGCTTGCTGCACATGCCATTTCGAATGCAGTTCAGCGCGCGGGCCTCGAGGGCGGCGAGGTCGAGGACGTCATCCTCGGCGCCGCGCTGCAGCAGGGATCTTCCGGCGGCAACGTCGCACGGCAAGCGGTGCTGCGGGCCGGGCTTCCGGACTCGGTTTCCGGAATGACGATCGATCGTCAGTGCTCGTCCGGGCTCATGGCCATCGCGACCGCAGCAAAGCAGATCGTGGACGACGGAATGCAGATCGCGGTCGGCGGCGGAGTCGAATCGATCTCGTTGGTCCAGAACGATCATATGAACAACTTCCGCGCGGCTGATCCGTGGCTGAAGGAAAACAAGCCGTCGATCTACATGCCGATGCTGCACACGGCCGAGATCGTCGCCGAGCGCTACGGAGTGACCCGCGAGCAGCAGGACGAGTTCGCGCTCGTCTCGCAGCAGCGAACCGCAGCAGCTCAGAACGCAGGTCGGTTCGATCTCGAGATCGTCCCGCTGCCCTCGATCAAGCAGGTGCAGGACAAGGAGACGGGTGAGATCCGCAGCGAGTCCGTGACGCTGACCCTGGACGAAGGCAACCGCGCTTCCACCACATTGGAAGGGCTGTCGAGTTTGCGACCGGTTCTGGCCGACGGGACTGTCAGTGCGCATTCCTCCATCACTGCGGGCAACTCGTCTCAGCTCTCGGACGGTGCCTCCGCTTCGGTGCTGATGGAGGCAGGCGAGGCGGAACGCCGCGGGTTGGCTCCTCTCGGTATCTACCGTGGGATGGCTGTCGCGGGTTGTGCTCCCGACGAGATGGGCATCGGACCGGTGTTCGCGATTCCGCGTCTGCTGGATCTTCACGGACTGAAGGTCGACGACATCGATCTCTGGGAACTCAACGAGGCCTTCGCCTCTCAGGCCCTGTACTGCCGCGACAAGCTCGGGATCGATCCCGAGAAGTACAACGTCGACGGCGGCGGTATCTCCGTCGGCCATCCGTACGGAATGACGGGTGCTCGTCTGGTCGGCCATGCTCTTCTGGAAGGAAAACGGCGCGGAGCCAAGCTCGTGGTGGTGACCATGTGCATCGGCGGCGGCATGGGTGCTGCCGGGCTTTTCGAGGTCGCATGAGCTTGATCGAGGGACTGTTCGACGTCAGTGGCAAGACCGTTGTGGTCACCGGTGGATCACGCGGCATCGGATACATGATCGCTCGCGGATTTGTCGAAGGCGGAGCGACGGTCGTCATTTCGGCCCGAAAAGCCGAAGCCTGTGACGAAGCCGCGCGAGAGCTTTCGGAGTTCGGCACCTGCATTTCGCATCCGGCCGATCTGTCCACGGACGAGGGGATCGAGAGCCTCGCTGCGAAGGTCGCCGAGATTTCGCCGACGCTCGACGTACTGGTCAACAACGCCGGTGCCACGTGGGGAGCTTCCGTCGACGATTTTCCGGCCGCCGGCTTCGACAAGATTTTCGACATCAATGTCAAGGCAATCTTCCTCTTGACGCAGAAGCTGTTGCCGCAGTTGCGTTCTGCAGCCACTGCGGAAGATCCCGCGCGCGTGATCAATATCGGATCGATCGACGGACTCGTGGTGTCGGGTTCGGAGAACTTCTCGTACGGAGCCAGTAAGGCTGCGGTGCACATGTTGACGCGCAAGCTCGCGGCAACGCTTGCGGGGGAACAGATCACGGTCAATGCCATTGCGCCGGGCCCGTTCCCGTCGAAGATGATGGCATTCCTCCTCGAGGACGAGCAAAGTGCAAAGGCTGTGGCAGACTCGGTCCCGTTGGGCAGGGTCGGAACTCCCCAGGATGCTGCAGGTCTTGCCATTTTCCTGGCTTCACGTGCCGGGGCTTATCTGACCGGCGCGGTGATTCCACTCGACGGCGGTGCGAGCGGAGCGCGCTGACCTACTGACTGATCTTCTCTGTCCGAAAAGGCCTGAAAGTCTGAACTACTATGACTTTCAGGCCTTTTCGCGTCTTTGTCTGATTGGGTTATCTGTGACTGCAGTTGCTAGATTGTCCGAGGTTCGGGGGGAACGACGACGACAACACCAACAATCCCGGCCATGGGGGAGTCATGTTTCGCGCGGGGAGATCGTTGGGGGTGTTCGGGGTAGTTGCTGCTCTGGCAGCTGCTGCCGTCACGGCGGTGGCTTCGCCGGCGATGGCTGCGCCGGGATGCGTCGGAGTCAGTGGCGTCGGTAGTAGTGGAGGTCCGGCCAATGCGGCGCCGTGGCTCAACGGCAACACCGGAGGGTTGCCAGGTCTGTCCGGTCGTACTACCGCGATCGAAAAAATCACCGGCACATACAGTCCCAACAAGACGGTTGATCGCTTCAATGTCCTGGGAACCGACCTGGGCATCATGTGGGACAACGGTGCGGGGCAGATTCTGACCGCTTTCGGCGATACCACCGGGCTCAGTCGTAACCCCACCTGCGACGGTTTGGTGGGCGAGTGGCGAAGTAATGTGCTCTTCCGCAGCTCGGATCGGGTACTCGCCGACGGGATGCGCATCGACAGCGCGCCGAAGGACGGTACCGGTCAGGCGCGTGAGATCATCTCCGGTCTGAAGATTCCGGGCGTCGAGGCTTCCAGTATCCCCACGAGCGGCATAGCAGTGAACGGTGTGCAGTATCTGAGCTACATGTCGGTGCGCAACTGGGGCGAGGCCGGGCAGTGGAGTACAAACTACTCACAGATTGCCACCTCCTCGGACAACGGCGAGACGTGGACCACGCGTCCGGAGACGCTGCGCCCCAACATCGGTGGGGTTCTTCCCGCGGGTGTCGCCCCCGTCGCCGGTAGCGAGAACTTCCAGATGAGCTCGATGGTGAAGGACGGCGGGTTCGTCTACAACTACGGAACCCCCGCGGGACGATCCGGCGAGGTTCGACTTTCTCGCGCGCCCGAGGGGGCGATCCTCGATCTTTCCGCCTACGAGTACTGGAACGGAAACGGCTGGATCCGTGCCGATCCCGCTGCGGCCGTACCCGTCATGGACGGCCGCATCGGGGAGATCTCCGTTCAGTACAACGAGTTCCTCGGCAAGTTCGTGGCGATGTACGCCGACGCGTTCAGTTCGATCGTGATGCGAACCGCTACCAGTCCGGTCGGTCCGTGGACGGCACCGGAAACATTGGTCAATCTGGTCGAGGTTCCCGGTATCTACGCTGCATACATCCACCCGTGGTCCAGTGGTTCGGATCTGTACTTCCTTGCCACCACGTGGGCCGACTACAACGTCATGTTGATGCGTACGACGCTCGTTCGCTGATCCGACTCACGTTTGCGCTGACTCAGGTTTGCGCCGAGTTACATTTGCGTTGGTTGGAGGTACACGATCTCCTCGGTGATCGGCGCGTCGTCATCGGCGTCGGTCGGCGGTTCTTGTCGGCGGCGCCACCAGATGGTGAACAGGACGGCTCCGATCACCAAGGCAGCCAGAGCGATTACCGCCACCCAGAATTTCGGGCCGTAGTATCCGACAAGGACCATGCGCATGGCGTTGCGCGCCCACGTGAGTGGCATCAGGGCGTGCAGCCACTGCAGAACCGTCGGCATCTGTTCGATGGGGTACACCGCGCCGAAGGCGAAGATCTGAATCATCAAGGCGCCCAATGCGATGAAGGTTCCGTTGACGGCTCCGAACACAACGGTGAAGAGCCTGCCCGAGCTGACCGCGGCGGCACCCACCAGGATCATCACTGCGATCATCGCCAGAACACTAGGTGGTTCGACGTTTGCCACGGTCAGTGACACCACCGACAACACGAGCGCCGCGACCAAGGTGACCAGGGCGGGAATGCGGTAGCGGCGCAGCCCCTCACGCACCACGCTGGTGTGCGAGTTCAGTGAACGTCCGCGTCGTGGACGGACGACGAACCACGTGAGAATTCCGCACAGGAACAGTGCCACCGAGATTACGGCAGGGACGGCTCCCGGTCCGAAACCGGCTGCGGGATAGTTGTTCCGCGCGTCGACGGCAACCGGGGACGAGAGCAGATTGGCTGTGGTGGCGCGTTCGTCGTCCGAGAACTGCGGCACCTGGGCGGCGCCGTCGGACAAACCGGTGGCGAGTTCTGCGCTGCCCGCGTCGAGCTCGCCGACGCCGGCCGATAGCTGCCCGAGACCGTCACGGAGCGCGATACTTCCGGTGTCCAACTGCCCGAGGCCGGTGGAGAGTTCCTGTGCGCCGGTAGCGAGTTGGCCTGCGCCGTCGGACAGTTGGCCTAGTCCCGTGTTGAGTTCACCTGCACCGGCCGCCGCGGCAAGAAGCCCGCCACGGTAGTCGCTGCTCGGATCGGTGAGTTGGCGCGAGATCTCCCGCGCACCGTCGCGAAGCTGGCCGAGCTGACCGATCACGTCGTCGTCCGACGGTTGTGCAGTCAGGGAAGCCCGCAGTCCACTCAGGGCTTCGACGAGTCCGGCGGAGACCGGATCAGCCGAGTTTCGAAGCATCGACGTGAGGGCGTCGATCTGACCGACGACGGCGTCCGAGGACCCCGCGAGGTCGAGTACCGGGGTGGTGACCATGTCGACCACTTCGCTGATCTGAAGGGCTCCTGCGCCGAGTTCGTCGGTTCCCCCGACCAACTGGTTGAGTCCGCTGCTCAGCTCGCCCGAGCCTGCAGCAGCTTCGTTTGCTCCAGCAGCCAGCTCGCCGGCTCCGGCGGCCAGCTCCTTGCCGCCTTGATTCGCTTCACCCATGCCGGTGGCGAGTTCCTTGCTTCCGGCGTAGAGCTCGTTGGTTCCGGCGAGTGCTTCGGAGGATCCGTCGGAGAGTTGTTGCGCGCCAGCGGCTGCTTCACCGAATCCTGTTCCGAGTTCACCCAACCCGACCAGCACCTGGTCGATGGACTGCTCGCCGATCGACTCGGAGACCGCCGAGCGCACCTGAGCGATGATGCTTTCACCGACCGGGCCGGCGACCAGACTGTTGTAATCGTTGTACAAGACGTCGAGTTCGGCCTTGCGGCCCGAACCCGATGCGGCACTGGCCACGTCTGCGCTGAAAGTCTTGGGAATGACAACCGAGAAGTAGTAGGTGCCGTCGTTGACGCCGTCGGCGGCTTCCTGTTCCGAGACGACCTTCCATGCAACGTCTCCGCTCTCGACGAGCGCGGCAACAACTTCATCGCCGGCTTGCAGACGTGTTCCGTCGAGTTCTGTGCCGGCATCGGCGTTGACGATGGCGACGGGCAAGCGGTTGACCGTGTCGCCCGGATCCCACAGTGCCCACATGTAGAACGCCGCAATCGACAGCGGTGCGATGACGAGGACAGCGAGAACTGTCCGGATGATGTGCGTTCGTCGCGTCGTGGCCGCGTTGTCGACTACGGGTTGTGGCGCCATGTGGAGCTCTCTTCTCGTGGACCGAAGCAGTTGTGGCACGAAAGAAAGCCACCAAAACTGCTGGACATACGTCCAGCTCGGTCACGATACAAAGCAAACGGCCATCCTGTGACCGTTTTCGAAGAATTGGGCGTTATCGGCCGCCGTGCTCTGCCTCGATCTTTGCCCACTCCCACCCGCGGAAGTTGGCCAGACGAAGCTCCTCTGCTTCGTCGAAGGTGTACCACTCGGTGCTCGGCGCATCAGGGAGAGTGCCGCGCAAGTATTCGCCCAGGTAGTGAAGTGGGCCTTCCCAGCCGGTTCCGACGCCGTAGCAGCCGGTGTCCGGGTCGTTGCGGAAGACATCGGCGACGGAGGCGTGCTCCAACTCGAGCCAGGTGGCGTCGGGGCCGTCTGCAGTCAGCCTGATCTCGACCTGATCGCTGTATCCGCGATCGCCGGGCGGTGTCCACTGCAGTCGCAGCAGGCGTGGGGCGTCGCACGCCAGGATCTCGCCACTTGCCTGGCCTTCGAAGGCGTACGAGCCGCCCACCTGGAAGTCTCCGCTCACCGGAAGGAAGAAACGGTTGATGCGGTCAGGGGTCGTGATGGCGTCCCAGACGTCGTCGACCGACGCGTTGTAGCGGCGCTTGAGTACGGCAGTTCGAGCCGCACCTTCTGCGATGTCGCGGTTGCCCATGCTCCGCTCCACCGCGGTGAGGCTGGTGTCCTGGTTCGCGATCTCGGTCATTGTGAGTCTCCTTCGTCGGAAGAATTCGATTGTGCAGATCTGCTCCGCTCGGAGCCGCGTCGTTTCCCTCGTGCGAGTTCTGTGGCCAATGCGTCGAGAGGACCGCTCCAGAACTGCCGGAATCCGTCGAGCCATTGGTCCACTTCTTGCAATGGCGCGGGCTCGACGGCATAGAGACGCCTGGTGCCTTCGCTGCGGACTGTGGCGAATCCGTTTTCTCGGAGCACTCGCAGGTGCCCGGACGCGGTCGGTTGCGAGATTCCGAACTCCGCTGCCACGACTTCGGCGATCTGACCCGCCGAGCGCTCGCCGCTGGACAGGATTTCCATGATTCTTCGCCGAACTGGGTCTCCGAGAACGTCGAACGCATGCACCAGTCATTTATATCGGCAATGGCCAATATAGGCAAGCGCCGAAACTTGTATTCGGGCGTCGGTCAGTCCGAGAGCGCGAACTCGTCGGCGTCGAAGAGTTCACCGATCAGCCCGCCGAGATGGCGTCGATGTTCGGCCGACAGTGTCGCTGCCGCCTCGGCATCGTGGTCTGCGCACAGCTCGATCAGCTTGTTGTGATGGTCGACGGAGTCCTGGCTGCCGAGAAGGCTCGAGAACTTGCGGTAGTAGATGCGGTGAATTTGTGGGTGAACCTGGTGAATCAGCTTCTTCAACAGCGGATTTGCCGCAGCGTCGATGATGACGCTGTGTAGGCGATCGTCCGCGGTCAGCGCTCGGCCTATGTCGTTTCGCTTGACGGCAGCGGCGAAGTCTTTGTTGGCGGAGCGCATCGCCCCGATCATCTCGTCGGTGAGGTTCGGTACAGCGGTGACGACGGCCAGTTGGTCGAGAGCTTCGATGACTGCGAGTGTTGCCTCGACGTCGCCGCGGTCGAGGGTGGTGATGCGCGTGTACGCACCGGGCTTCGCTTCCACGAGTCCGGTGTCGACCAGCCTTGCGAGCGCTTCGCGGACCGGAGTTCTGCTCAATCCCAGATACTCGGCGAGTTCGCTGTCCTTGATCTTCGAGCCCGGCGCCAGTTCACCGGTGACGATCGCTTCGCGAATGCGTTCGAGAGCGATGTCGCTCATTCGTGCTCGCTCAACCGGTTTACCGCCACGCAACATACTGGATATCGTACTCTGCACGTTGCTTGTCGCAGGTCAGCCCAGGTCGGCCAACGACGCGTGTTTCCGGGCATCCGCAACGCGTAGGAGCAGCGCGCGGGCGAGAATTGTTGCCGGATCGATGATCTGACAGGTTGTGGCGTCGGCGGGCAGTCCGAGCGGAATCTCGGTGCATCCGGCCACGACGACCTGCGCGCCCGATTCGACGAGAAGATCGGCGGCCCTGACGAGTTTGTCGGTGGTCTCGTCTCCGACGTTGCCACTCTTGATTGCTCGGATCGCCGGCATCACCAGTTCGTCCTGGATCGCAGGTCCTGGCACCAGGACGTCAATCGAGTATTCCGACAGCCATTGTTGATACAACCCGGTGCGGACCGTCCCCGTGGTGGCCAACAGTCCGACGGATGTGACGGCGGGTGAGAGCGTCCGGATGTGCCGAGCAACTTCGTCGATCATGTGGACGACGGGAAGTCCCAGTTGGGATGAGATGGCGGGCAGGAAGGCGTGGGCGGTATTGCATGGGATGGCGAGCGTCGTTGCGCCCGACTCTCGGAGGACGCGCGCACCTCGGAGCAGCCAGGGGGTGGGGTCCGGGCCGTCCTCGGTGAGTGCCAATGTCCGGTCGGGAACCGTGGGATCGGCCCAGATGACAACTTTGGGGTGCTCCTGATCCGTCGAACCTGGCGTCAGGGCAACGAGTTTGGAGTAGAAGTCCGCAGTAGCGGCCGGCCCCATGCCTCCGAGTATTCCGATGACGGGTTCGCTCATGCCCGCCGGAGAGTTGGCGCTCTGCCGTATTCGTTGCACCTTCATGTTGCAATTCAACCTTTCGCATCCAATATATTGGATACTCGTAATGTTGACTACAGTGAAGGAGGTTGAAGGTAGTTGTCAAGTAGGGCGCGGCGTTCCCGGAATTGCGAAGTTCGAGATCTCGCTCGATCAACAGGGGTTGGGTTCGCCGATCTTGACGGCTGAGAGCACGGCTTCGATTTCCCCGAAAGGGCTTCCGGCAGAAGGTGTCTGATCGACAACAATCCAGTTGGAATCGACCAGTTGGCGTCGACCCGCGCCAGTTGCGTCAGCACTTCTGGAGAAGAAGACTCCGGCCGATTGAATGGTGTCCTGCGCGTCTTGAAGATTCATACACACGACATTGGGCATGATCGCAGGAGTTGCAGCGGGCGTCACTTCTGCGGTGACTGGGGTGGTGGCCAGTGGAGTATTCGTCGGACCGGCCACCGAGGTGGTCAATGGAGCCTTAGTCGTCGTGGGTTGAGTTGTCGAGGTTGCAGTGGTGGTCGCGGTGGATGTTGATTCGGCCTCGCTGTCGGTGCTTGTCCCTGAGCATGCGGCAAGAGACGCCAAGGCGAATGCGCTGAGTGCGATGCGAACGGCAGTTGAGGACGGGCGAATCGATGTCGAAAAGAGGTGTGATGCGCGCACAGACGTTCCTTGTCGGTAAAGGGGCGATGAAAGGGGAGATTCGAGCGCAGAGCACATCCGACGCCGTCGATGTGCCTTATGTCGAATAGAACCATAGGCTTTCGGCACCGGATTCGAGAGGAATTGCCTACATGCATTTTCTGGAACTACGACACGCGCAGTGTGAACCCCCAGCGGCGTATTCGCCTGTCCTGGAGAGCTACGGAGATGTGCAGACCGTTCTTCTGGGTACCGACCCGCTTCCCGCCCATCGACGATTCGACGCCGTGATCGTGATGGGCGGGCCGATGGGCGTCGGCGATCAGGGTGAGGTCGAGTGGTTGGCATCCGAGATCGAATGCATTCGCGATCTGGTCGAGAACGACGTCCCGGTGTGGGGAGTGTGTCTGGGTTCGCAGTTGCTCGCCGCGGCGCTGGGTGCTCGCGTCTACACGGGCGCTGTGCCCGAAGTCGGAGTTGAGGAGATCACCTTGACTGTCGAGGGCCGGCAAGATCCCGTGTGGGGAGATCTTCCCTCCACATTTCCTGCAATGCAATGGCATTCGGATACCTTCGACATTCCGAACGGCGCGGTGCGACTCGCTGGTTCTGCCAAGTATCCGAATCAACTCTTCCGATACAAGCAGAGTTACGCCGTTCAGTTTCACCTCGAAGCGTCCTCGGAGGTGGCGCGCGAATGGATGGAACTGGCCGAGTACCGCGACTCGCTGCATGCTTCGCTGGGAGCGGACGGTCCGCGCGTCTTCATGCAGCAGTTGGGTGCTGCCGAGTCTCAGGGGCTCGAGATTGCCGCAGTGGTGATGGAGAAGTGGTTGAAATCGATCTCTGTTGAATAAGGCCGTTTTGTCCTGATTGACCGATTTACCTGTTACCTTGTGTTGTCGTGGGTGGATGAACCGATCCGGTCGAGCAAGACACCTCGTAGAGTCCGGATCTCCCCCGCGAAAGGGGAGCGATGCGCCGGATACGGAAGATATCGACAGCTGCAGTGACGTGTGTACTCGCGTCGACCGCGGTCTTGGGGGCGACCCAGGCTCATGCATCCCCGTGGGATTGCAACGTCACCGGCAGCTTGGATCAATCAGGTGGGCCGACCAATCCGATTCCCTGGCTCAACGGAACGGACGGGAAACTTCCGGAACTGCAGGGCCGCACCTCGGCGGTCGAGTACATCACCGGCGCGCTCAGCCCCAACCAAACCGTCGAGCGGTTCAACGTTCTCGGCACGGATCTCGGCATCATGTGGGACAACGGCGCAGGTCAGGTCCTGACAGCCTTCGGTGACACCGTCGGAATCGGATCTGACCCCCTGTGCTCCGGGGTGGTCGGTGACTGGCGCAGCAACGTCCTGTTCCGTAGCTCGGACGGAAATCTGTCCGACGGCATGAACATCGACTCCTCACCGACCGACCGGCCGAATCACTCACGCGAGATCATCGGAAGTCTGAAAGTCACCGGCGTCGAAACCAGCAGCATTCCGACGACGGGTATCTCGGTGGGCGGCGTTCAATACGTCAATTACATGTCGATCCGCTCGTGGGGAGGGTCGGGGGAGTGGGTCACCAACTTCTCGCAGATCGCGTCCTCGCACGACAACGGTGAGACCTGGCAGGTCGAACCGGCCTCGTCCCGGCCCAATCTGCCGTTGACGGGTAACGACAACTTCCAGATGGGTTCCTTCGTCAAAGACGGTGGTTACGTCTACAACTTCGGTACCCCCGCGGGACGTTTCGGCGAGGGGCGCCTCTCGCGGGTCAAGGAAGCCTCCATCGCGGACGTCGCGGCGTACGAATACTGGGACGGAAAAGCATGGGTCCCCAACAATCCCGCTGCCGCTGCAGTGGTTCTCGACGGGGATGTCAGCGAACTGTCGGTGCAGTACAACGACTATCTCGGCAAGTTCGTCGCGATGTACTCCAACGAGTGGGGAGCGCTGGTGCTGCGGACGGCGTCGGACCTGACCGGCCCGTGGAGTGCGCCCGACGTAGTGATCGGCACCGACGAGGTTCCGGGACTCTACGGCGCGTACATGCACCCCTGGTCACAGGGGCAGGACCTCTACTTTCTCGCCACCACCTGGTCCGACTACAACGTGATGCTCATGAAGACCACGCTGCACCAGTGAACCGGATGGTTATCGTTGACCGGTGAGCACCACCGACAATGCGCTACTGATCACCGCCCTTCGAGACGTGTTGGTGGGACCACTACCCGAAATCGGCCGACGATTTTCGACGTTGATCGCGGACATGGCGCCGCACACTTCCCTGGTGATCTTCACCCGTGAATGCACCGGTAGGCCGCGCAAGGTCGCTGGGGATCCAGCCGTCGTCGATCGTGTGACCATCGCCGAACTCGACCGTATCCGTACGGATCTCACTGTCGGACAGATCTTTCGGGGAAAATGCGCTGTCGCCGGCCGGGACCGTGAAGTGCTCGCGATGCTTGATCGAACCGATACGCTTCTCGTTTTGACACCGCACCCCGTACCGGTGAAGACAGCATCCCTCGAATTGATCCAGGCACTGTTCGCAGTGACTGCAACCGGAATTCAGCTCCAGGTCCGGAACGCGAGCCCGGCATATCTCGCCGAGTCACGGGCAGCGTCGTCGGAGCGTGCACGCACCGTGGCGGAGATGACGGAGGTGCATGCGGCCACCCTCGAGACGATGCTGGCGACGCTGCGCTCGGCGGATCTCGACGACACACGTGCGCGAACCTCGGCCAGGGAGACTGCGGCCTCGGCTCTGATCGGCCTGCGTTCAGCCGTCGACGTGCACCGCGAGTTGGCCGAAGAGTCGACCACCACGGCTTTTGCACGGATGCGTGGGGAATTGCGTTCGCTGCTCAAGCATCGGGAAATCGCGTTGGAGTTGGTGGAGCCACCCGTCGACGGTCGCGGTCTGCCCGGCGAAGTGGCGCACGGCGCCCGCGCCGTCGTCCGCGGCGCGGTGTTGGCATTGTCGGATCAGCAGACGCTCTCGCGAATCCGGGTGGCCTGGACTCTCGACGCGGCTTCGCTCTCCATCGACATTCGAGACGACGGCGGCGGTGAAGCCGACGTGATCGATGTGGAACGTCAATTACGTTCTCGGGTTGAAACTTTGGGTGGAACCGTCGAATCCGAGTCGACGCCCGGGTGGGGGAACCGGATCAGCGCAACCATCCCGCTCGACGCCCCCGTCGCCCTACCGAACCGCGACGTCCTCACCGAACTGGCTCCGCGGGAGTTCGAGGTACTCGAGCATCTGGTGGCCGGACGGCGCAACAAGGCGATCTCGGAGCGCCTCGGCGTCAGCGAGAGCACAGTCAAGTTTCATGTTGCCGGGGTCCTGCGGAAATTGGGCGTCGAGAGTCGGGGTGCGGCGGCCGCCGCGGGCGCGGAGGCCGGCGTGAAGCCTGCACCCTAGTCCTTTCGGCCAGGTCGGTCAGTCAGTTCGACCAGGGTTGCGGGCACCTGCTTCGGGCTAACCTTTCAACGAGTGCACATATCGCAATGTGAAAACACGGCGCCATGTGACGACACGTCCTCAATCGCACGAAGCCAGGAGCAAAGCCATGCCACAGCAGGTACGCGGCGTCATCGCCCGATCCAAGGGTGCCCCCGTCGAAATCGTCCCCATCACGATTCCCGACCCCGGTGCCAACGAGGTAGTGGTCGCCATTGCAGCGTGCGGTGTGTGCCACACCGACCTGACCTACCGCGACGGCGGAATCAACGACGAGTACCCGTTCCTGCTCGGGCACGAGGCGTCGGGCATCGTCGAGAGCGTCGGCCCCGGTGTCACTCACGTCGAGGTGGGCGACTTCGTCGTCCTCAACTGGCGTGCAGTCTGCGGGCAGTGTCGTGCGTGTAAGCGTGGCCGCCCGCAGTACTGCTTCGACACGTTCAACGCCGAGCAGAAGATGACGCTCGAAGACGGCACCGAACTGACGCCGGCACTCGGTATCGGCGCATTCGCAGACAAGACGCTGGTTCACGAAGGCCAGTGCACCAAGGTCGACGCCTCGGCCGATCCGGCTGTGGTCGGACTGCTCGGTTGCGGTGTCATGGCCGGCATGGGTGCCGCGATGAACACCGGCAACGTCGGACGCGGTGATTCAGTGGCCGTGATCGGGTGTGGTGGTGTCGGCGACGCAGCGATCATGGGTTCACGCCTGGCCGGCGCCAATACCATCATCGCCATCGACCGGGATCCGCGAAAGCTGGAGTGGGCCACGGAACTTGGTGCCACACACACGATCAATGCCACCGAGGTCGACGACGTCGTCGAGGCAGTCCAGGAGCTGACCGGAGGTTTCGGTGCCGACGTGGTTGTCGACGCAGTCGGTCGCCCGGAGACCTGGAAGCAGGCGTTCTACGCCCGCGACCTCGCGGGAACTGTAGTGCTGGTGGGTGTTCCGACGCCGGACATGAAGCTGGAAATGCCGCTGGTGGACTTCTTCTCGCGCGGCGGAGCCCTCAAGTCGTCGTGGTACGGCGATTGCCTGCCCGAGCGTGACTTCCCCGTTCTGGTCGACCTGTACCAGCAGGGGCGTCTGCCGCTCGAGAAGTTCGTCAGTGAGCGCATCAAGCTCGACGAGGTGGAGAAGGCCTTCGAGACGATGCACCGCGGCGAGGTCCTCCGTTCGGTGGTGGTCCTGTGACATTGCGTGTCGATCGCGTCGTCACCTCGGGCACGTTCAGCCTCGACGGCGGAACATGGGACGTCGACAACAACATCTGGCTGATCGGTGACGACAACGAAGTGGTAATCGTCGACGCAGCTCACACCGCGCAGCCGATCATCGACGCTGTCGGCGGACGCAAGGTGATCGGAATCGTCTGCACCCACGGTCACAACGATCACGTCACGGTTGCGCCGGAGCTGGCCGAGAAGCTCGACGCTCCGATCTACCTGAACCCGGCCGACGATGTGCTCTGGGAGATGACCCACCCCGGGGTGAAGCATCTGAGCTTGGAAGATGATCAGCGTATTGCTGTGGCGGGCACGGATATTCTGGCCATCCACACACCCGGCCATTCCCCGGGGTCGACGTGCCTCTACCTGCCGGAGGCCGGCGAACTGTTCAGCGGCGACACCTTGTTCTCCGGTGGACCCGGCGCAACGGGGCGCTCGTACTCCGATTTCCCGACCATCATCGGATCGATCCGCGACAAGCTGTTTGCCTTACCTGCCGAGACCAAGGTTCACACCGGTCACGGTGACGGCACGACGATCGGCACCGAGGCGCCGCATCTCGAAGAATGGATCCGCGCCGGATCCTGATGTGATCAGAAGTGAAGTGGGGCGTAGCCGGCGCGCAGGCTCTGCCGTACCGCGATCGGGGTCGGTCGCCAATCGGTGAACAGGGTGCCCAGATAGACGCTTGCCTTGGCCAGGTCGCTCACCCGGTGGTCGATCACCACGTCGTCGAAGTCGAGTACTCCGGTGGTCCGAGAGTTTCGAGTCAAGATGTTGGCTGCACGGAAGTCGTTGTGTACCAGTTGAATTTGGTCATCGAGCTCGGACGCACGCGCCAGGAGGCCCCCGAGCCTACGCGTTGCCTCAGGCGCGAACCCGCGGTCGAAATTCTCGAGCCAACCACCGATGCGCTCCTTCAACCCGGTGCTGCGCGACGAGAAAACCGATCCGTCGACATGGGTGGCGCCGAGCGTTCGGTGTATTTCTGCCAGACATGCTCCTGCCGAACGGACCGCCGCGTGGTCCTGCACGTCCAACCAATCTCCCGCCAACTCCGGCAGTACGGTGAACGACACTGCGCACGAAGGACCTTCCAGTGTTTCCCAGGCCAGCAGTGTTTCCCGGACCAGCAGTGTTTCCCGGTCCAATCCGTTCAGGGACGTGATCGGCGACGGAACGGGCACGCCCTGCGCGGCGAGTGCGCTCAGCAGGCGCGTCGACGCCTCCAGGTTCTCGAAGCGCTCTGTGGCGCGCGACCACTTCACCACCAGCCCACCTCGGTCGCTCGCAACCCACACAATCGCGTTCTGGTCACTGATCGCCATTCGCGAGCACTCGAGGGCCGTCAATCCCCAAGTCTGCTCGAGTACCGCCGAGACCCAATGGGTGGCTGCGCCAAAGCTGTTGAATCCGAATCGCTCCTCCAGAGCGGCTTCCGGCTCCACTGACTCCCAGAGCATGGACAACCCGAGTGGCAACATGCTGTCCGACTCTAGTGCGGTGGAGGATATCTGAGTAACGTGTCGTGCTTTGCCATTCCTGGCTAACGAATAAGTTTGGGGTTCGACGAAAGAGCCTGGCAGATCATACTTTAACACTAGTTTGGCTGGCACTTTCGAATGATCTTTTGTGACTGTAGTCGGTCTGCCTCAAAAAAACTGATATCTGTTCTAGTGTGGCTCTGCGGTGACGAACGGAAAGTGGAATCAGGTTTTGACGAAGTCTTGATTCCATGAAGCCTGTGAACTTCGGGCGTCGTGGTGCGGTGCAATCGACACAGGCTCATGTTGCTGCGAGCTGAGAATCTGACACGGCGAATGGCGCGTGTCGCGGAACGAGAGGTAGGAGCGCACGATGTCAGCTGACCTTCTGGCTGCACTGAGGACCCTGATTACCGGGGTGGCACCCATTCTTGGGGGCTCAATAGACATTTTGAACACGATGTCTACCAACGACTATTCGAACGAAGGGTGAGCGGTATGGAATCCGTCGCAGAGGCGACGTCATCGTTGGGCGAGACAGTTGCCCAGATGCTGCCGACATTGTTTTTCATGTTGATTCAACGTCCACTCGAACTTTCGATGGGCTTCTGAGGGGAAGGTAAGGCATGTCGCTTCAGCCAATTATGAGTGATTCTTTGGGGCTTGCTGCAATGGTGTGGCCTGCTCTCTCTGAATACCTCACCGCATTTCTGATCTCTCTATCCTGAGAAGGAGTACAAAGATGTCGTCAGACTACTGGGCAGGGATGGTCAATCTCATGTCGAGTTTCGTTGGGGTTGTATTGTTCGGCCTCAGCACTGCTTCCGCCGAAGGTGCGGGCTGGTCCAGCGCAGAGTCGCTCAGCGCCGGCAGGTGACGCCACTTGATTGGTGGACGAATTCACCAATCTCGTAGCTCGAAAGATGTTTCGGCACAAGTGTTTTCTGAAGTTGATTGATGAGGTGGGCGCACGTCTGACTGCCTGTGTGGCTGGCGGGACCACATCCTGCGCCCTAGTGGCAACGAAGGATCTCGAAAAGTGATGTTGTGCAACATTTTTGAGAATGTCTAAATCGCCGACAAGCGTAACAAAAAGTGCATATAGTGTATGTAGCACGACGGTTAGTTCAGTTCACGGCCGGAGCGTCGAACTGCCGAGTGCCCAAGACGGGGAAACTCAGATCATCGCCACAGCTGCATGAACCATGTGTCTTCCCTGCGCTCTGAATGGCGTGCAAACAGGAGGTTTCCGAGTCGCACAGTGGACAGAAGATTCGAATAGCGATTCGTTCGCGTTTCATCTACGAAAGGTGTTCACAGTCATGGGATTTAAGAGAGTCGGAATTGGTGCGGGTGTTCTTGCGTCCGCCGCTGCCCTCGCGTTCGCAGGAACCGCTTCTGCCGCTCCCGCGGTCGAGGCCGTACCTACCGCTGATTACCAGCTGTGTGGCAATGTTTACAGCGGTGCGGGGTTGGAGTACAACGCCGCACCACCGGCGGCCGCACAAGGTGTCTCCGGGGTCGTAATCTCCGGCGTGATTAGCACGGCACCCTCCACGACGTATACCGCGACCACCGATTCAGCGGGGCGTTACTGTATCCAGGCTCCGAATACGATGAAGGCTGATGTACTGGGCGGAGCCACGGTCAAGCTCACTGCCGGCACCCCGCCGTCACCGTTCACCACCATCACCAACAATCCGTGGAAGAGTGCAGCAGTTTTCGGGACTACGAACATCGGAACGATCATTTTTGCAGCGCATCAGTACGGATCGCTCAGTTCCAACTCGGCGTACCACTTTAATTTCGTTGCCTCGTAGATAATCCGTCGACTGATTTGACCGAGCGACATCTTGAGTCCGCACGTGAGGTCTGACTGTCGGCTGACGAGGTAGTTCAAGGATGGGGTGGGTGCAATCCAATGCACCCACCCCGTTTCACTTGTGCTCACATGATCGAACGGCAGCCAGACGACTGGTGCGATCGATCGACGATGATTGCTGTGCCCTGCGGTTCAGTCACCCTGCCGCAGTTCGCTGAAGATCAAGTTGGTCTGGGTATTGGCGATGGCCGGATCGTTGAGGTGCGCGCTGACGAAATCGCGAAGCCGAGTGGGAGATTCACACGAGACGTGCACCAGGAGATCACGGTCCCCACTCATCAGGAACACTCGCTGAACGGAATCCAGTCCGCTCAGGTGCTCGGCAATTTCCGTCATCCGGCTCCTGGCGTGGGAGTGAATCAGAATCGACACCATCGCCGAGATCTCGAGGCCGAGTAGCTCGAGGTCTATGTCTGCATGAAACCCCTTGATGACGCCCGATTCGCGTAGAGCGCGCATCCGCGCCAGAGCGGTCGACGGCGCTATCCCGACCTTCTCGGCGAGTGCATTGTTGGGGATGCGTGCATCCCGGACGAGTTCGCGGAGAATCGCCGTATCGACGTCGTCGAGCCGAACATGATTCGGCCGAGCTGCGGCAGCTGCCCGTTCGATCGCATTTATCATCCGATTTCTCCCTGCCGTCGCGAAAATATTCAGCATCTATTGACCGCGCCCGTCGATGATCCTAGCTTTTGCCAAACACATCGAATTATCAAACGGTCGAGATCGATACAGTCGACTGTTGCGACGAAGGGGTCTGGATGCTTCCGAGGATCGGCCGACACACGGGCGACGGACACACGGGCGACTGGAGGGCACGGTTGATCGACATCAGCCCGCCGATCTCCGAATCGACGCCCGTGTGGCCAGGCGATACCGCCTTCACCCGCGCTGTCACGTCAGACCTCGGCGGCAGTGACGCCGTCACCATCAACCGAATCACCACCACTCCTCATATCGGTGCTCACGCCGATGCGCCGGCGCACACCCGCATCGGCGGTGCGCCCATCGGTTCTGTTCCCCTCGAGCCCTATCTCGGTGAGGCCCTGGTGGTCGACATGACGGGCGTCGACGGTGCCGCCTGCATCAGGCCCGTCGAAGAGACGGTGGAGCGACTCGGCGGCCATCTGCCGCAGCGGTTGATTCTGAGGACTTACCCGAAGTACCCGCGCGAGTGGGACAACGACTTCGCCGGCGTTTCTCCGGAGCTGACCCACTGGTTCGCCGACCGCGGTGGAGTTCTGATCGGAATCGACGGCGCCTCGTTCGATCCGATGGACAGCAAGACCATGGACGGGCATCACGCGGCAAGCGATCGTGGCGTCGCGATCCTCGAAGGACTGTGCCTCGACGAGGTCGACGAAGGCTACTACGAGTTGATCGCACTGCCGCTGAAGTTCCTCGACCTCGATGCCAGCCCGGTACGCGCCGTGCTCCGGACTCTGCCTTCATCACTTTCAACGCCGACACATGCAGGAGAAGAATCGTCATGACATCGACAACCACCCTTTCGTTGGATGACTGCGTCAAGGCCGACGCAGTGGATCCCCTGAGGGAGTTCCGCCGCGAGTTCGCGATTCCGGAGGGCGTTCTCTACTTCGACGGAAACTCGCTCGGCGCGCGTCCCATTGCCGCACAGGAATGCGCCGCGAGAGTAATCGGCGACGAGTGGGGCAACGGCTTGGTTCGCAGTTGGAACGAGGCTGGATGGTTCGACCTCCCGGTCCGCCTCGGTGACAAACTTGCCCCGTTGCTGGGAGCAGGTGAAGGCGAAGTGGTAGTGACGGATTCGACGTCGATCAACCTGTTCAAGGCATTGGCCTCCGCACTGTCCATCGCGGCTGCTCAGGATCCCAGCCGGAAGGTGATCGTCTCCGAGCGCGACAATTTTCCCACTGACCTCTACATTGCGGAGGGCATCATCTCGCTGCTCGATCAGGGATACGAACTACGCCTGATCGACCAACCGGGCGACCTCACCGAAGCAGTAGGACCAGACACCGCCGTAGTGATGTTGTCGCACGTCAACTACCGCACCGGAAACCTGTATGCGATGACGGAAGTCACTGCAGCAGTGCAGGAACGTGGCGCCCTCATGATCTGGGATCTCGCACACTCGGCCGGCGCCGTCACTGTCGATCTGAGCGGCGCCGACGCCGACTTCGCGGTCGGGTGTACGTACAAGTACCTCAATGGTGGTCCGGGTTCACCTGCATTCATCTGGGTCAACCGTCGCCATCAGAACACCGGAATCCAGCCGCTGTCCGGGTGGTGGGGGCACGCGCGACCGTTCGCGATGGAGTCGGCCTACGAACCGGGCGCAGGAATACGACGGTTTCTGAGTGGTACTCAACCCATCACGTCGTTGTCACTCGTCGAATGTGGTCTCGACGTCATGCTCAAAGCTGACATGACCGGCATCCGCAGCAAGTCGCTCGCGCTGGCCGATCTCTTCATCAACCTCGTCGAGGAGCGTTGCGCTGCCTACGGTTTGGAGTTGATCACGCCGCGTGAGCACGAGCGTCGTGGCTCGCACGTGAGTTTTGTTCATCCCGAGGGCTATTCCATCATGAAGGCTCTCATCGCGCGGGGCGTCATCGGCGACTACCGCGAACCAGGAGTGCTGAGGTTCGGTATCACTCCGCTCTATCTCGGATACGCCGACGTGTGGAACGCCGTCGACGTGTTGCGAGACATCCTCGAGAACAAGTCCTGGGATCGTCCCGAATTCCGCGAGCGCGACGCAGTCACCTGATTCTTCCAAGTTTCCGCGGACCGGAAGGTACCGCCTTTCGCAAGGAGCTTTCATGAGTGATTTCAAAAACATTCAGCAGCGAGAATCAGGTCTCAAACGCGAACTCGGCCCCAAGCAGATGAGCATGATCGCGCTCGGCGGTGCAATCGGCACCGGACTCTTCCTCGGCAGTAAGTTCGCCATCGGATTTGCCGGCCCGAGCGTCATCATCAGTTACGCGATCGGCGGGTTGATCGCCCTGCTGCTGATGGGTGCCCTCGCCGAAATGACCGTCGCACATGCGACATCAGGTTCGTTCGGTGCGTACGCAGAGTTCTACGTCGGACCGTTGATCGGCTTCCTCGTTCGCTATCTCTACTGGTCTTGCATCGTCCTCGCGGTCGGTACCGAGGTCACCGCGATCGGTGAATACATGCAGTTCTGGTTCGCCGACGTACCGTCGTGGCTGTGGATCGTGTTGTTCTCCGGAGTGCTGATCGGCGTGAACATGTTCAACGTCAAGGCCTTCGGAACGATGGAGTACTGGTTCTCGACGATCAAGGTCTTCGCGATCGTGGCGTTCATCGTGATGGCAGCGTACGTCGTGTTCGGTAGCGGGAACCCGGACTACGGATTTCACAATTACACGGCCGGTGGCGGATTCTTTCCGAATGGTTTGTCCGGCATGTGGTTTGCCGTGATCGTATCGATCTTCAGCTACTTGAGCATCGAGATGATCGCCATTGCGGCCGGTGAGGCAGAGAACCCGGCGGTGGCGGTGAAGAAGGCGTTCCGTGTGACGATCGTCCGGCTGTTCGTCTTCTACATCGCAACCCTTGCTTTGATTCTGGCAATTGCTCCGATGGACAAGATCTTGAGCGGCGGAAGCCCTTTCGTCACGGTGATGCAGGTCGTGAAGATTCCGGGCGCAGACAGTGTGCTGAACTTCGTGGTGATCATTGCCGCGCTGTCCGCGATGAACAGTCAGTTGTACGTGTCTTCGCGAATGATGTTCTCGCTCTCCCGTGCTGGTGACGCGCCGGCCATTCTCGGCAGGGTCAGGGCCAACGGCTCGCCGGTCAACGCCCTGTTACTGTCGACGTCGGGTATCGCCGTCGCCACAATCGTCTACGTGCTTTTTCCCGAGCAGGCATTCACGTTGATGATCTCGTTGTCGATGTTCGGAGCGATGGCGACGTGGCTGCTGATCTTCGTGACGCACTGGTTCTTTCGCAAGCGGATGAAGGAGGACGGAACCAAACTTTCCTTTACGATTCCGTTCTTTCCGGTGGGAACAATCCTCGGCGGAGTCCTCATGGTCGCGATTCTGATCACCACGCTGTGGGTCGACGATTTCAAGATGACGCTGGTGTTCGGAGTTCCGTTTGTTCTTGCCGTGATCGGCATCTACTACTTCACCCGATCACGTCGGGCGCAGAGTCGAGCGGTAACGGCTGAACAGGTTCAGGACGAGATCACCGGCACGGTGGTCAAGCGGGTTCCCTGACTTACATTGGCAATCACAGGGTTTCGGCGAAGAACTCCATAGTGCGGGTCCAGGCGAGGGCAGCAGAATCCGGGGCGTAGTGGCTGGTCGAAGTGTCGTTGTTGAACGCGTGGCCGGCGTCGGCATAGCGGTACACCCGGGCGAGATCGGACGCGGTTGCGCGCAATTGCTCGACGCTCTCCGGCGGGATACTCGGATCGAGGTCGCCGTAGTGACCGAGCCACGGGACCTGCAGTTGCGCTGCAAGTTCGGTGCCTGCCGCGATTCCGTCCCATCGGGCCTCGGCGACGCCGCCGCCGTAGTACGTGACAGCGGAATCGACGAGGGGTACCGCGGCACACCACAGTGACGCGGTGCCGCCCATGCAGAATCCGAGGGAGCTGACTCTGTCTGCTCCCTCGGATCGGCTGTAGTCGACGGCGGCACGTACGTCGTGGCCGATGCTTGTGCTGTCGAGTGCCATGAGCGCATCCTTCGCGGACGGGAAGTCGGTGAAGGAGGTCTGTGCGCCGCGGTGGTAGAGATGCGGGGCGACGGCAAGGTAGCCGGCGTCGGCGAGGCGTTCGAGGATGCTCTCGATGTGTTGGTTCACGCCCCACGCTTCTTGGAGAACTACTACCGCATGTCTCGGTTCACTCGGCGAATCCGGTCGGCTGACGGTCAGCGGTACGTCACGTGTGGTCGTCGTGAAAGTTCCCATGTCCCGACTGTATGCGAGTACGGACTGTATTCGAGTACGGACTGTGGGTGCACGGTCGAACTAGACTCGTCGAATGTTCAGTTCCGACGTTCCGCCGATCAGCCTGGGCAGTTGGCCGACGCCCGTCGAACCTTTGGCGCGTTGCGCGAAGGCGCTCGGATTGGGGCCGGAAGACCTGTGGATCAAACGTGACGATGTCACCGGACTAGGCGGTGGCGGCAACAAGATCCGAAAGCTGCAGTACACCTGCGCTCAGGCTTTGGCCGTCGGCGCGACGACTTTGATCACTACCGGTGCACCGCAAAGCAATCACGCTCGGTTGACTGCATCCTCAGCAGCCCGTTTGGGATTGCGTTGTGTGCTGGTGCTCGGTGGTGCCGAGCCGGAATCCGCGCAGGGAAATCTCGTTCTGGATGCACTCGCGGGCGCTGAGATCGTCTGGGCCGGTGGGGACACGGCATCCGCGGTCGACGCCGCGGTGCAGGCCGTCGCTGACTCGGGCGGAGTTCCTTTTGTCATTCCCTTCGGTGGTACCAGCGCGGTGGCCGCGCAGGGTTACGTCGACTGCGCACGCGAGATCGAGCAGCAACTCCCCGGAGTGGAACGCGTCGTGGTTGCACTCGGATCGGGCGGAACGATGGCTGGACTTGTCGCGCATCTGGGCGTCGACAGAGTTGTCGGCGTCGATGTCGGGGCTGTTGCCGATCCAGTGTCGACCCTCGCTGGGTTATTGGACGAGATGCCTGGTCCGACCGTGCGAGCCGCGGATCTTCAGATCCTGCGAAACCAAGTTGGACAAGGATATTCGACGCTCACGGAAGCATCAGCCGGCGCGATCCGATGTTTGGCTCGTACGGAGGGCATCTTCCTCGACCCGACGTACACCGGCCGAGCCTTTGCGGGATTGATCCAACTCGTGAAGGACAAAGCCATCACGGCGGGATCAAAAACGGTCTTCCTGCACACCGGTGGGTTACCTGGCCTGTTCGGACATCCCGAACTGTCGACGCTGCGGTGAGCGAGCAGATCGACTACCCGCTCAGCAGCCCGCTCGACGAGCTGTCCGAGTGGCAACGCGTCGTGCGACCGCTGCGCGTCAGTGCCGACGGGTATCTGCGTTTGGCGACCAATCGGCTGTCAGTCGACTCCGACTACACGTGGGAGATGCACCGCCACAGCGATCACGAATTGCTGTGGGCGATCGACGGTGTTCTCGAGGTCCGTACTCCGGAGACTGTGTACACGGTGCCGAGCGGGGTCAGTCTGTGGATCCCGTCCTATGTTCCCCACGAGGTGACGGCGCGTAGCGGCACAGAATTGTCGTGCACGTGGTTGGTGGCATCCGATGTGACCGGGTTGGATCGTGTGGTGGCCTTGTCCACCCCTCCGCTGCTCGAACAAGTACTCGATCACCTCACCCGAGACGACTTGACCGACGCGGCTCGTCGACGAGCCGAGGCGTTTGCCATCGACCTCGTCGAACCCGTTCCGCGACTGATTTTCGATGTGCCGCTGCCGACGACGCCGTGGCTTCGGCAGATCGCAGATCAGTTGGTTGCCAGCCCGGCCGACACCCGATCGGTCGAGGAGTGGGCCACCGACGCGAAGGTCAGTACGAGGACTCTCACACGAAGGTTTCCGGCCGAAACCGGATTGACCTTCTCGGAATGGCGTATGCGACTGCGGGCTCATCATGCGATGCAACTTCTGGCACTTGGTGGAAGCATCTCGTTTGTATCGAGGAGGACGGGTTTCCGTTCCGAAAGCGCGTTCGGTGCGGCTTTTCGTCGCACGATGGGTGTGACCCCGGGGGAGTTCGCAAGCCTGATCGATCATCCGCGCGCGCCAATGACCGATTGGCTACAGGACTAGTCCGAACAGCGACTCAAAGCACCTCGATCGGACTTGTGTCGTGCCACAGAATGAACTTAGGGTTGGCTAAACAATCACCTCTGTAGGAGTTCTGCGTGCGCGCAATTCGATCATTTTCTTTCGGTTCCAGAGTCATCGCAGCGGCGGCAGTTGCCGTTGTCGGTGCGATGGTGGTGACTGGCTGTTCCTCGTCATCGGCCGACTCCGAGCCGACGGACGTCCGGACGGTTGCCTCGGCATACGGGGACATCGAGGTTCCTGCCTCGCCGGAGCGCATCGTCGCCGCGTCGTACGACACTCCTTGGCAGCTCATGTCCCTCGGCGTGAAACCGGCTGCTGTGCAGGACTACGGCAAGTGGATCAGTGAATTCACGCCGGAGCAGCAGGCCTTCGTCGACGGGCTCCCGACCATCGGGCCCTACGGGGAAATGAACTTCGAAGCGATCGCTGCGGCAGATCCCGACATCATCGTCGGCGACGCCGACGAGGTGGACCAAGCGGCGTTCGACCGTCTGTCTGGCATTGCGCCCACTGTCATCGTCAAGGGCGAGAGTCGAGGCGACTGGAAGGCGATCACCACGGAGATCGCCGAGGCGATCGGCAAGACGGACGTGCTCGAGTCGACGCGCACTGCCTACGAAGAGAATCTCGAACGTGTTCGTGGCGAGTACGCGGACGTGATCGCGAACAACAAGTGGATTCACATTTCGCTCGGAGACGCACCCGGCGCTTTCTCGGTTCAGCAGCCCACTGGTGCGATCGGCAATTTGGTCGTCAACGAACTCGGATTGGCGTACGGGCCCGGTGTTCCGACCAATTACACCGATGCCGGATACGAGTCCTACCCGATGGAGCAGTTGGCCGAGATCATGAACGGTGTGACGGTCGTGCTGTATCCCCTGAATGCGGACGGATCGACCAATGCGGCGGTTCAAGCGGTCCTCGACGACAACCTCTTCACGAGGCTGCCGGCGGCGCAGGCTGGCCACGTCTTCGGATTGCAGTCGAGTGTCACAGATTTCGTGACCGCGAACGGTTGGCTGAACGAAGTGAAAACGAAGGTGTTTGCAACGCTCTGACGCTTGCTCACCTTTTGGCTGCCCGCCCGCAACTGACCAGTTGAGGGCGCGCAGTCTTTTTGGTCGCCACTACGAGCGGAAATCCTGTCCTCTGCTTATGATTTCTGTCACTGCCGGTTACCGTTACTTCGACGAGGGCGACGCGGTTCGACCTTGCCTTGGCAGGGATCATCGATCCTCGGCGACGTGCGGAGGTGGTCGCCATCCCCGCAGATCCGTGGGGTATTTTGTCCGTATCTACTGTCGGGGTGAGCAGTGATGTGCGGGGGAGTTTTTGGTGAGTGCAAGCGCTCGTGCCGTCTTTCGAGCAGGGCGCTCTGGATTTCGGGACCATACCCGTCCGGACATTAGTTCTGGTTTGCTGAGCGTGAACGGTGCGTGGGGCGAATCGTTCGAGGGGACGAAAGGCGAGATCGGCGAATGACAGCGACTTCCGACGCACGGCATACCGAATCGAAGGCTGTCCAGAACACCGACTCGCCGTCTGGCGAAAACCCGCGCTGGCGCGACCGCAAAAGGTACCTGTGGCCGCTCGGATTGCTGATTCCACTCAGCCCGTTCATCTCCTGGTTTCTCGTCGACAACCTTCGTCTCGGATTGTTCTGGGCGACCGGCGCGTGGCTGCTGGTCATCGTCATCCCGATCATCGACATGTTGGCTGGTGAAGACGGCGAAAGTCCGCCGGACGATGCGATCCCACGACTGCAGAAGGACCGCTACTACCGCTGGTGCACTTACGCGTTCCTCCCCTTGCAATACGCCGGTCTGGTCTTCGCCTGCTGGTGCTGGATCAACGCTCCGATGGGAATCGCGGAGAAGATCGCGATGTCGTTCACGGTGGGTGTCGTCGCCGGCGTCGGTATCAACGCGGCCCACGAGCTCGGCCACAAGAGCGAGAAGGTCGAACAGTGGCTCGCGAAAGTGGCGCTTGCGCAATCTCTCTACGGGCACTTCTACGTGGAACACAATTTCGGCCACCATGTGCGTGTAGCTACTCCGCAGGACCCGGCCAGCTCACGGTTCGGTGAGAGCTTCTGGAGGTTCTTGCCACGAAGTGTGTTCGGCGGGCTGCGGTCGGCATGGCGCATCGAGAGCGCTCGACTCCAGAGGAAAGGCAAACGAACCTGGAGCTTCGAGAACAATATTCTCAACGCTTGGGCGATGAGTGTTGTCCTCTTCGCGACGCTGATCGGTATCTTCGGTTGGGAGGTCGCGCCCTGGCTCCTGCTGCAGGCAGTTGCCGGATTCACCTTCCTCGAAGCGGCGAACTACCTCGAGCATTACGGTCTGCTGCGTGGCAAGCGTGCTGACGGCTCGTACGTTCGCTGCAGCCCCGCTGACAGTTGGAACAGCGATCACGTCGTGAGCAATCTGTTTCTCTACCAACTGCAGCGGCACAGCGATCACCACGCCAACCCGAAGCTGCGGTACCAAAGTCTGCGTAGCGCGGCCGAAGCGCCGCAACTTCCGGCCGGCTACGCAGTGATGATCGTGATCGCGTGGATTCCACCACTGTGGCGCCGGGTGATGGATCAGAGATTGTTGGACTACTACGACGGCGACACAGAACGAATCAACGTCGGCTGATCACGTAGCCGTCCGCTGAACTGTTCGGAGTTGTCGTCTCAGCGACCGTCATCCCACACGGTGTTACCGCTTGCGGTCGTCGAAGGGTAGTCCTGGACCGCGTCCCAGTGTTCGACGATTTTGCCGTTCTCGTCGAATCGGAAGATGTCCATCGAGCCGCTGCCGGCCGTTCCCTCACCGGACGAAGCGAAGGTCTGAACAAAGACGAAGTCGCCCTCGGCTACCGTCCGTGGAAACTTGGTGGCCTTGTCTCCGGTAACGGGTTCGATCCCGGCCAGTGCGGTGACAAATGCGTCCTTGCCGTCAGCGAACGAGGGGTTGTGCTGGGTGTAGGTCGGACCGACCAGCTGGTCGGCAGCCTCGGCGGCTTTGCCTTCGTTGAAGGCGAGCTGCAGGAACGTCAACGCGTTGGCCGTGTTGCGCTCCAAGACTTCTGACGACTTGGACGGCGACGAGGTGGGTCCGTCGAACATCGTGTTCGGATTTGCGGACGTTTCCGGCACGTCTTGAATGGCATCCCAGTGTTCGGCGATCTTGCCGTTGTCGACGCGGAAGATGTCGAACACGGCCTGGCCGCGGTCGCCGGGTGCAGACGTGGTGTGAGACTGGAGGGCAACCAGATCGCCCTCGGCGAAAACACGAGTGATCTCGGCGTGTAATCCGGGTGTGGCCTCGACGTAACCGCCTATGCCGCTGACAAATCCGGCTGCCCCGTCGGCGGCAGTGGGGTTGTGTTGGATGTAGACGTCGCCAAGGTACCGGTCGGCGGCTTGCTGTACCTGACGGCCGTTGAACGCCAGTTCGTAGAAGTCCGTGACGACGGTCTTGTTGGATTCGAGTTGATCGCCCTGTTCGGCAACAACGCTCGTGGACGTCGCAGAGCTGCTGGGCGTTGCGGATTCCGCGTCGTTGGAGCACGCGGTGAGCAGGAGAGCGGCGGCAGCGGGAACAGTGATCCAGGCTGCGCGCCTACGAAGGTTGCTCATGTTCAGTGTGCGACGGTGAAACGCTGGCGACGGTGGGCCGGAGTCTCGATCTCGTCGACAAAAGCGTGGGCGTAGTCTTCGCCCGCGATGGCGGAGTTACCCTCGGCGTCCGTCAGGAGAATGTCGCCACCCAACTGGAACGATCCCTTCGGGGCGACGCCGGCATGGGCACCGAACGCTGCGGCCGGGCTCACGTAGAACCAGTCGACATTGCTGTCAGTTGCGCGGAGCGCGTCGAGGACGTCGGCGTGAGCGAGCGCCTCACCCTTGTATGCGTCCGGGAAATCGGGGGTGTCGACGACGCGCGGCCCACCCTCGGCGACCAACAGGCTGCCGGCGCCACCGACTACGGCAATGCGAGCAGCGTTGCGTGCGGCGGCATCGGCGAGGGGAGTGACGGCGTCGAGCAGGCGCTTGCCGTCGATCTCGCGAGCGGGGATGGCAACGACAACGACGTCGTTGTCTGCCGTGATCTGCTCCACGATCGTGTTGTCGTGAACCGAACCCTGCACGGCATTCGTGTCGGTTCCGGACTGCGCGCTGCGAGCGACGACGGTTACCTCGTGGCCGCGTGAAGCGGCTTCTTTCGCGATTGCGCTTCCTGCAAAACCGTTTCCACCGAATACTGCGATCTTCGACATGGCGTGTGCCTTTCCTTGATGTCGTCGTTGTGCTTGTAGTAGTAAATTTATTCACCTGGAAGGTCGATGTCTCGGTCAGATGCGGGCAATAATTGGTGAAAAACAGACATCTTGATGACGGTGGGCCGATTGCTTCGGGTCGAAGTTGCGAACCGTAGGGTTGGTACATGACTCTCACCGCCGACAACAACGCAGGTCCGCTGGCAATCGAGCGCTCGGACGTCGAAGCTGCGCGGACTCGTATCGCAGGACTGGCGCGGCGTACTCCCATCTTTCGAACTGCGGTGCCGACACCACACGGCGAGGTGCCGGTTCTGTTCAAGCTCGAGTACCTCCAACACGGCGGCTCCTTCAAGGTGCGCGGCAGTCTCAATGCCGTGGAACGAGCGGTCGCCGACGGCACCATGCCTGACGCAGGCGTGGTGATCGCGTCCGGCGGCAACGCTGCGATCGGCGCTGCGTGGGCCGCGCGGCGCCGAGGGCTCACCTGCACAGTGGTGGTGCCGGAGACAGCGCCCGAAGCGAAGGTGAAGGCACTTGGGGAGCTGGGTGCAACCGTTCACAAGGTCGGCGACCGGTATGCACTCGCCGCTGCCGCTGCGGCGGACATCGCACGCTCGAGCGGTGCGCTCGAACTGCACGCCTACGACCTGCCCGACATCGTCAGCGGAGCCGGGACCATTGCTCTCGAGATCGAGGACGACGCATCCGGACCGATCGCGTATTGCGTTGCAGTCGGCGGCGGCGGGTTGGTCTCTGGAATCGTCGCGGCGGCTCGTCCCGAAGATCAAGTGGTAGCCGTCGAGCCGACCGGGGCTGCCACCTTGCGCACCTCGCTCGATGCGGGGCGTCCGGTCGATATCGAAGTGAACAGTATCGCCGGGGACTCATTGGGGGCCACACGGATTGGCGCCATCGCCTGGGAGACGCTGCATGAGAGTTCGGTTAACAGCGTTGTGGTCGACGATGATTCGATCCGGCAGGCGCGGGCGTTCCTGTGGCGGGAGTTCCGGATCCTGGTGGAGTTGGGAACCGCGGCAGCAATGGTTCCGGTTCTGAACGGAACGGTGACGCCGCCGTCCGACGGTGAATTGTGCGTCGTTTTGTGCGGCGCCAACACGCATCCGACCGACCTGTAATTTTTGCTTATTTCTTTGCCTGCGTGTGAGAAAGTCCCAGGTGGGTACCTCTCGCAGTATGAGTACCAGCAGCATTATCTGGATAATTGTTGCCGTGGTCGTGGTGATAGCGATCGTGGCCGCACTCCTGTGGGTGGCGCGAAACAGGCGCGACGAGCGTCGTCACATCGAGGCAGAACAGATCCGCGAAGACGTCGCAGACAAGTCGCTGCAAGTAGGCGAGCGCGAGGCGCGGGCAGAAGAGACAGCAGCCAAAGCGCGCATGGTGCAGGCAGAGGCCGACGCCAAAGCGGCGGAAGCGTCTGCGCTGCAACATCATGCAGCGCAACATCGGAAAGAGGCGACGAGTTCTCGCGAGGAACTGAACCAGCAACGAGATCATGCAGACACGATCGACCCCAAGGTTCCCAACCCCGAAGAACCGCGGTCGACGCCGGATCAGAACCCTCGAAACCCTTGATCTCGAAACACTTGATGCAGGCGTTCGAGGGAAGCGTCTGCCCGTATATGGTTCGACGATCATGATGAACAAAGAATCGTCACCGCAGGACCAGAAAAGTGTCACGTCCACGGCGGCTGACGTCGCACAGAACAATGTCTTCGAGCGCTTTGCCCGCGCAGGATTTGTCGTCAGCGGTGTGGTTCATCTGCTGATCGGATATATCGCGATCCGCCTTGCTCTCGGTGGATCCGGGTCTGCGGACCAATCGGGTGCGATGGCCGAGTTGGCAGGAAAACCAGGGGGTGTCTTCGCTCTGTGGGTCGGCGTCGTGGCCTTCCTTGCCATGGCGTTGTGGAGATTGGCCGAAGCTGCGTTGGGGAGCTCGTCGTCGCCGTCCTCGGACGACAAGAAGAAGGAGTTCTTCAACCGCGCAAAGGCTCTGGGCATTTCGCTCGTCTATTTCGGTTTTGCTTTCACTGCATTCGGATTCGCCCGCGGAAGCGGGAAGTCCAGCAGCGGTCAGAGTGCGGGAATCACGGCGCGTTTGATGGAGAACACGCTGGGGACTATCGCATTGGTGATCGGTGGGATCGCGATCATCGCTGTTGGTGTTTACCACGTGTACAAGGGCGCGAGCCAGAACTTCCTGGATGATTTGAAAGGCACACCCAGCAACTTCGTGCGCCGACTCGGAACCGTCGGGTATGTCGCCAAGGGCTTGGCCATCGCTGCTGTCGGCGTTCTGGTTCTTCTCGCGGTCAACAGTTCCGAACCCGGCAAGTCCTCCGGACTCGACGGAGCGTTCAAGACGCTGGGTGCGCAGCCGTACGGAGTGGCCCTGCTGATCCTTGCCGGATTAGGCATCATCACCTACGGGCTCTACTGCTTCGTGATGGCACGCTCGACGAAGATGTAGCGCCCCTGGGTAAGTGGGTCTATCCGAATGACCCGGTCTGGAAACCGGCGTCGCTGCCCGACGAACTTCCCGTCGAGCTACCGAATATCGGTCGTCTCGGAACCAGATCATGCATCAGGTTCACTGCTGCAGGGTCGATCATCGCCGCATTTCCACCGTTCGCCAGAATCGTGATCGACCAACCGCTGTCGGGAACCAACAGGGTGATGCAGTTGGATCCCGAGCTGTCTCCGTTCTTCTTGGCGAACCGTTGTGGGAAGTTCGGCGTCGGGGGTTGGAGCTGCCACGCCATTCCCATTCCGAATGCAGGATTCTCCGGAGCTTGCGTGTCGATCTGCTCGAGCATCGAGGTCAGGACCGGTTTGAGCGGGTTGTTGCCATAGCCGAGAGTTGTTGCGGCCCAGATCGACATGTCCTCGGCGGTGCTGACGAGGCCACCCCCGCCTGCGACCGCACCCGTGTTGTTCCACAGAGGGGCTCTTGTGCCGTCGAGGTAGTACGGAACGGCCAGGTCGGTTGCTTTGGTCTCGATCACGGTACCCATCATCCCGAGCGGGTCGGTGATTTCGCGGGCGACTGCTGCCGCGAAAGGCGGCTTCTCCTGTCCCGGAATGATCTTGTCTGCCATGAGTGTGCCGAGCAGTCCGAACCCGAAGTCCGAGTACAGCCAGTGGCTACCGGGGGCGAACTCCAAGGCCCCGGGAGCCCGGAGTCCTTCCCAGAGCATGTCTCTCGTGTACTTCGCTTTCTCGTCCGTGCACGATTGTGTGGGATCGGCACACCCTGCCGAAAGATTGGGTGGGTCGTCGCTCAGACCGGAACGGTGGGTGACCAGTTGGCGAAGCGTGATCTCCTCGCCACTGCTGCCTTTTGGCAGCGGGTTGCCATCCGAATACTTGCTCGCCAGGTCGTCCAATCCGACTTCTCCCCGAGCGATCAGTTTCGCCAGTAGTGCAGCGGTGAAGGTCTTGGTCTCCGAGGCGATCTCGAATTGCGTTCGTGGAGTGACTCTCACGCCGTTTTCGACGTCGGCCTGGCCGTAGTGGTACGTAGTGGTGACACTCGCTTTGCGGTTCTTCTCATCCGGTTTGACGATGGCGAAGGCAAGACCGGGGACTCCGCTGTTCAGCAGTGTCTCTGCGACGCGCTGTACCGCTTGGGCTTCCGCAGGATCGCCGACCCGCGAACCTGGATTGGGTGCCGTGGGGCCGGCGGCGCTGGCGGTCGAGGAGGTCGCGAGGGTTATGACCGCGGTTGCCGCCAGCCCTGCAACGCTGATGAACTGTCGTCGTGACGTCCGGGCGGACCCTCGATCCTGGTTTTCCATTGTTTGCACATTACAACCAAAGTCGACTGGTTTGACTGTTTTGTCGGAATTGCCAAGGTGTGGTCCTTAGACGATGGTTTTGCTAAATCACGCCGCCGTTGACGTAGATGACCTGGCCGTTGACCCAGCGAGCTGGGCCGGCGAGAAACGCGACAGCCTCCGCGATGTCCACCGGTGTGCCGAGGCGTTCCAGGGGAGCCAGCTTGGACAGGTTCTCCACTGTAGCTTCGTCTTTCCCGTCCAGGAACAGATCGGTGGCCGTGGGGCCTGGGGCTACGGCGTTGACCGTGATAT
>NZ_JBFUJB010000025.1:0-62413 GCF_056401575.1 Rhodococcus sp. P4_E4
CACGATCGAACCAGCCGTGGAGAACCAAGACTTACGGATATCAGATCGGCTGGTCTACAGAAGATTTCGACTGGGCCTGTCAGATTCACCGCGGAACACTCGACGCTGCCGGGATCGAGTCCCTACAGCAGCAACTACACCCCGGACAGCCGGTTGTCGGCACGCCTGAACTTGTCTTCGCCGGTACCGACGGATACTGAGATCAGAGGTGTCCGGGGGCCGATGATGCTTGCGAAGTTGATAGAAGCACTCGACCTGGTGACAGAGGAGCGACTCTACCGACTCTCAGAAAGGCAGCCACATGACCGAAACAGCCGCTCCCACACGCTTTGTCGTAATACCCCGCACCGAAGAACGCGGCGGATACGAAAACAAGTGCTTCACCCACTACGTCCAAGACAACGGCGGCCGCTACTGCCTCCGCGGCCGATGGTTCAGTGGGACGCGGAATGGCTCGCGAACAGCATGGACAGCAAGTAGGAATAACTCACCAAAGAAGGCCCGCACGGATTCGGTGCGGGCTTCACTGCTGTACCCCTACGCCGGGGCAGGACGCTCCCGCATCTTCATCATGGTCAGCTCCGCGCCGTCCTTGTACCGGTAAGCCCACCGACCATTAAACCCACCGGCCATCCGTCGTCAGCATCGTGCCGTCCTCGCCCTCGTCGGGGGCCGGGCTCCACTCTTGAACCTCATCCAGCTCTGCAAGTCTCGCTCATCTCGCTCGAGTACTGAACCATGTCGTCCATTATCGTTCGTGAGCTGGGTCGCCCGAGCACGCGCCTGTCGACGACAGTGATAGTGGTTATGGGGGCATCGTGCACAAGAACGCAGGTAGGGCCCTCGCTGTAGGGTGACGTCGTCGAGTCGTTTACGGTGATGAATGAGGTGCGAAACAATGGGATTCTCGGTCGAGCGGTTTGACCACATCGTGATCAACTGTCGTGATGTCGACGCCACAGCCCAGTGGTACGCGACAGTACTCGGAATGACGATCGAGCGATTCGGCCCTACGGCGCGCACTGCGGTGAAGTTCGGAAATCAGAAGATCAATTTGCGGCCGCTCGGAAGGGTGGAGCACGACCCGGGCTGGACGACCGGTGCCGTCGAGGCGGCAGGTTCCGAGGATTTGTGCTTCGTCACGTCGGCTTCGCCTGATGCTGTCAGTGCCCACCTGGAGAGCTGTGGGGTGGAGGTGCTCGACGGGCCCGTGACCAAGCTAGGTGCCCTCGGAGAGATGGTGTCGCACTATTGTCGGGATCTGGATGGCAATCTCATCGAGATTGCCGTCTATCCGTGAATTGAGCACGCCGAGAATGGCTTACCGTCGTGGCAACACGGTCCGATGTTGCCTCATTCGCGTTCGCATATTTCGTAGCAAGCAAGTAACGCACAGGGCCCGCGAGGAATGGTGGGTCTCCCGCAGGAGTTGACGAAGCCGCCGGAACCGAAAAGGTGTCCAGTGGCTTCACAGGGTCGGCGCCGGTCTTGCGCCTCTCGGCAAGTGGCCGCTCGAAGCGGCATCGAGAGGGGCGGGGTAGTCGCGGGTGAGCGTGAATCCGGAGCGAGCGAGTCGGTGTTGCGTCGTCATCAGTGCGTCCTATCGGGTCAGAGTGATGTGGATTGTGCCGCTCTCGGCTACTTCGGTCGTAATGGTGTGGGTGAGTTCTATGCTGCGCAGGTCGTCCCACAGTCGATGGCCGCGGCCGAGGAGAATCGGGGCGACCAAGAGGTGCAGGTCGTCGACCAGTCCGGCGCGCAGGAAGTCACGCGCCGTGCGGTACCCACCGCCGACGCGCACGTCGAGGTCGCCGGCGGCCTCTGTTGCCTCGGCGAGCACGTCCTCGATTGCGGTGTCGCGGAAGTGGAATGTGGTGCCCCCCTTGCATCGGGCGCGACGGGCGTGGTGCGGTGTGGGTGGGCACGTAGACGGCGGTGCCGAACGGCGGTGTATCGCCCCACCAGCCTTTCCAGTGCGCATCGTCGGGGAAGGCATGGAGCCCGAACATCCCCGCGCCCATGATCTCGGAGCCGATTCCCTCGGAGTGCGCGGCGGCGTATCGGTCGTCAACGCCGGTCGTGCCTGCGCCGCTGGTGTCGCCGAAGACGTTCTCCCGGAACGTACGGGTCGCGGCGTACGCAGTTGTGAGGCGCCCCCAGTCTTCGCCCATCGGGTTGTCCGGGGTCGGGTCGGACGGGGTGTAACCGTCCAGCGAGATGAATAGATCCATGCGAACGCGGGTCATGTCAGGTTTCCTTCGGGGGCGTGAGTGCTAGATGGATGCCGAGCCGGTCGGCTCGGTGTTCTGCGGGGGTTCGCGGCTCGCCGAGCCACAGGTGCAGCACGTCGAGGGCACCTGGTCGCAGTCTTACGGTGCGGAGCGTTCCTCTGCTCGTCGAGCGCATGGCGGGGGAGAAACTTTCCTTGCTGGTCGCGTCGTAGCCGAAGGTGTCCGCGGCAGAAAAGTCAGATATCAAACAGGCGAGAGTCTTTCTCGCATTGCTTAATTCGGAGATCGACGAACTGTCCGAGCGTATCGAATCCGCGCTGCGACTGGCGCGGGGTACGCGTCCGGCCGGATCGGCTCAGGCATCGGCAGCGCGCACCGACGCGGCTGCCCTGCGTAAGGACCTTCACCGAGTTCATCGTCTGGTCGAGCAATTGATCCTTCGCTTTCTTGCCACCAACTGTCCGGCTGATCATTCCTCTGCAGCCGATGGACTTCCGTTGCAACATTGATCAGGCTCCGCCCGCGGTCGAGCGGCTATCCTGAGTCGCCCTCCACTTCGCGGGCAGGAATCTACGGGGACGGTGAGCTGCGGGGATGGATCGGCAACCAGCATCAAGTACGGCCGCTGCTGTGGTCGACTGCGCCGTCTACGTCGACGGGATGCGACTCCCCGGCACCCACACACCGGAGAGTGCGTTGGGCGAGGTTTGGCGCCGCGGGTCAGGTTTCGTGTGGCTCGGGCTGTTCGCACCCACCTTCGAGCAGATGACGGCCGTCGCACAGACCTACGGCCTGCACGAATTGGTCGCCGAGGACTCGGTGCATGCGCATCAACGCCCCAAACTCGAACAGTACGACGAGGTGACGGTGTTGGTGATGCGCACGGCCCACTATCTCTCGCCGACGTCGATCCGGACCGCGCCACCCCGGCTGGTGAGGCAGCGCTGGTCGAGGACCGTGCGTCTTTGGCGGAATTGGCACGTGAAGTGCTCGGCCCGTCGTGGCCTGAGAACTGATCTCACCGAACAAGTTTCGTGGTCCTGCGGCATGCGGCGTAGATGAGCGTACCGATCGTGAGTACACCGATGCCGATGGCGACGGATGCGGTCGGCAAGAATGCCGCCAGCGCGACGCATCCGATTCCGCCGAGCGCCGGCACTACACGAGTGCGAGCGGTGGGGGGGCGGAGGCACCGAAGTTGATCAGACTCCGCCCGTGGGATGGTCCGACATCGTGTTTACGCCTAATCCCGGCACCGTCATGGATGGCACTTCCTCCGTGGTTTCGAAGAGTCATCCGCGCGCCATCCTCACGGCCAATGTGAACTGTCGCTCGGACGGTAGGTCTGCAATCCGGATCCTCGTGAATGGCAATGTGGTGAATAACAGTTCCGATATCGAGGGTTATGACGTTCGCGGCGGAACTGCAGTCGGCTACCCGTTGACCGCCGGGGACAGGGTGAAGGTTCAGTACAACGGAATCAGCCAGTTCGGCACCACTATCTTCACACGAATCGGCTTTACCGTTCTGTAAAAAAGGGCGCCTCTACCGGGATTCGGTGGGGGCGTCTTTTGCTGTTTCATACGGCGTGATTGGCCGAATAAACTGGGCCGAGTTGGTTGGCCCCGCAGCAGCGGTGGGTGGGCTCTGTTGGGACTTCAGCGGACGAGGCGGTGCCCGAGAGGTACGCCGAAGGGCTGAGTCGTGGCCACCGAACCGAGTGATCGGGTTACGAAGGCGATGACGAGAGCTCCGGTTATGAGGAGCAGTGCTTTTCGTTTCACGACATCTCCGTTTCGAGGTGTGTTAGATACGACGGGCTTCCTGCCGCAGGTAGTTGCCGAGGGTAACTAGATTTGGCGTTCTGCGCTCCGTAGCAAGGCAGCCCTGACGGCCACACAAGATAGGGGACCGTCAGGGCTGGTACACGAACAACTGTAGCGTTATGCGTTTACAATCCGACCATACCTGCAACGGTAGCCGTATCGTAACTTCGGGGTCTTTTCAGCTCCGACTTCGCCCTCTGCCTCAATTAGGCGGGGCGCGTGATGTGTGAGTTCGCAGTGGCAACCCGAGACGACGTCGAGAGCGACTCTCGGATCGGAATGACATCCGCAGGGCAGGAACTTCGGTGATCTTGCTGCAGTCTCAGCCGTTCGGTCGGCGAGATCCATGGGCCGTTGTAAACCACGCTGCTGCAGCGTCGGCATTGCGTGCAGTATGCACCGTTTTTCATCAGCTACTACAACTCTCGGCGTCCGGGGCCCGACCCGTAGAAGATCTTAGTCGGCGCAGTCGAAGTGAGCGCTGGCAACTCGTCGGACTGGGCCGTGTGGCTGACCGGGTTACCGACATCGAGCTGCCGCGGCAGCTGTCTACCGCGTGAGGGGAAGGTCAGACCTCAATCTCGTCGGGCATTTTCGAAATCCAGGGGTTACCAAGAAGGGCCACCAGCGAGTGTGTGATCAGCACGCTGGCGGCCCGGGGTGCGCCGAGAACCGAGGCCTGTAGCGGCGCACCGTTTGTGGTGCCCCGCCGGCTGTCTGGGGGATCGCGTCGGCAGGGCTACGCCATACTCGAAGTTTGGGGGTTCGAGCGATGCCGCCGAGGAAAATCTACGGATCCGAGGGTTCCGATACCAATCTTCGCGGCGTCACAGATACTTGAGTGTTGAACTATCCCCTATTCATGCACAGGGCATGGGGATTACTGATCCGGCTGCGCAACTCTCGAAGTGTTTCGCTGCGCGAAGGTTCAGAAACTCCGTGGGAAAATGACACCTATGTCGTCAGGATTCGCAACTTGGGTTCGTGACCAGATCGCGGCCTGCGGCTATCAGAGCCCCGAGGAGGCAGCTCGGGCGCTGGGTGTCTATCCATCGCAGATGCTTCAGTGGACGAGGATCTCGCGATCACCGACCCCGCAAGTGTTGAGGCGCGTCGCAGCGTTGTTCGATGCGCCTGTGCAGGAAGTGTTGATCGCCGCCGGGTTCATGACTGAAGAAGAAAACGTGCCGTTGTCGCCGACAAGAATGTCGCTGCAGCAATTGTCGAACAAGCAGATTCTCGACGAGATTCGGCGCCGGACTGCCGGAGACTTGGGAGGGCCGCCGATTCCTGTGCGCGTAAACGGAGTTCTTCATTCGCCGGATGGCCCGCCCACAGTGTTCGTCAGTTACACCTAGGCGGGCCGCGCACGCCGAGCCGGCAAAGGCGAACGTGCACGAGCGATACTACTTCTCGAGTATGGGGCCGAACCGCGCTTGGCGGTTGCACACGGTACTTAAGTATCAGGCAGGCGCGTCGCCAGCGCGTCCATAGTGCCTACGGTTCAACGTGGCGGCGTGAGCGTTTGGAGAGACCCACCCCCGGCGAGTGCACAGCCGGAGGGCAGGCCTTGCGCGGCCGAACTGATCACTCAGAATCGCCGCAGCAATGAAATGATATCCAATTTCCGCGTTCAAAATGCCAGATAGTACTTCGAGTGTGCGATCCAAGTGCGAAAATTCATTGCCGATAACTTATATTTTGCCATGCTAACTTCTGCATATATTGTGCCGCAGCGTCTTTCGCTTGCAGTGGCAGTCCAGCTGCCACCGCGAAACTGCACCGCGGTTTATGCAGTATTCGAAAGCCAGCCGTCGAACGAATTAGGGCGCAGTGCTAGCTGGAGTCGAGGTTTGGGCTGGTCAGACGATGCCGCCCAAACCTCCCATGCGTGTCGTACAACCGCTCCTGTCCTTCCACACAGCGACACCCTCCACGAGTCGCGCGCTCATGAATCCGCCGCCGTCACCCCACGGCCATGCGGTACCAAGGTCGGCCACAACGTCCTGGACCGAATCAGCCATCGCCCACAGCGCGAATTCTTCGTCCGAGTCGACGTGGGTCCCGATCCAGCTACCATCGAATTCGCCCGGATCGACGCCGGCAACCGTCACCGCGCTCAGCAGGAACACACCGTCGATCTCGGGGTCGTAGTCGATCTCCCAATCGACGTGTTCAATATCGTTGCCGTACTGGCGCACCCACAGGTCGCGGCCCAATCGAGACAAAGCCAACGTCCACGGCTCAGACAAGTCCGAGTGCACCACCCGAACCCCCAGCAAGGGAGACCACGTGGCACTCAAAGACAAATCGTGGTGACGCACCGAGCCAGTCTCTCAGCCCAGTGGTCCACACCCGACGTCGCGGGCGCGCCCCCCAGCCTGGCTCATTCCCCACGAACTCGGAACAATACGACCAATCTTGATATGCAGCGTTGTCAACAATGATCGAAATGTGCAGTGCAGCAACGAAATACATTCGCATTGAACGTGCATCGCGGTGTCGCTACCAGAGTGGGAGCGGACGTCCTGCAGCCTCGGCCGCGGCGATTCGCTCGTCGATGACGTCGCTTCCTACGTTCTGTTCGATCCCGGTCCGGATCGCGGCGGCGATGGCACGAGTGCGACCCGCGGGCCCGCGAACGTCGGCGAGTGGGCTGGCGATGTTGCGTCGCCGGAGCTTGTATTCGCCACGGGTTGCTGCGATTGGTTCCCAACTGCATGTGTGCCGGGTTGGTGCAGCCGGCGAAGTCGACGATGCGGTGCTGTGCCATCAATGCGACGCCGTATTCGGGCTGGTAGGCGAACAGATGCGCCGGCACGGTCCCGTGTCGTGACAGCCCGGGCAGGCTCGCCGCACGGAAAGATCCGTGCCCGGTCGAGGACACTCCGCCGATCCACGGCCAGCACTGCTCTCGCCGTCGGTAGCGTTTGGATTCGAAGCGGGACACGACGGCAGGATCGTCGAGCCAGGAACGCCACAGACGTTCGGGGATGCGTACAGGGTGGGGCTGCCCGATCAACATCATCTGGAACGCCGGCAGCGCGGGAGTGTTGTCGGGCATGCCAGGCAAGGGCGATGGAGCATCGTTGACGAACGTCATCAGCTGCTCCTGGCACTCGATCCGGACTGTTACCCGAACCGACTGTAGGAGCGTGCACCGACAGGGCCGTGCTCACGGTGGTCTCGGACGGACACGGGTAACAGCTCCAGCGAACGACAGCGGCATCCAGCACACTCGGCTCCGCGCGTTTCCTGAGCATGCGACGCTGGGCCCGAACGAAGTTGCTCTGTCAGAATCAGGCAGATGACCGACAAAAACGGCAAAAGCAAAGACGTGGCCGCAGTAGGTGCCCGAGTTCGAATCACGGTGTCAGACTCCGATGCTGATGGCGCCGTGACATGCACGGGTGTGGTGATCGAGGACTACGCGGACATGGTCATCGACTCCGGGTCGGTAGGGCGGGACTGGGCTCCGGTACATCGCTGGGCGATCGCACTGGATGACGGACGACTGATCTTCGCCAACGACGAAGACCTTGCCCCTGCAGACTAGAAGCACCCCGCGGCGCGTCTCGCTCTTCGAAAGCGGATTCGGCACAGAACTCCTGGATCGGGTAACAGCGCCAGAGCCGGACTGCGCCGTGGGAAGGTAGTCATCCGCGACGCAGAGCGGGAGTCGTTTCTCGGCTATGCGGTGGGCTGCTGTTCCTCGATGGTGTCGTCTGTTCGGATACGGTTGCCGGTGAACCGGTCTCGGTACTGGACGAGGTGCGGGGCGCCGATTTGTTGCGGCCAGAGTTGGACGTGGGGTCGTATCTGCCTCTCGATTGCGTATGCCGCGGGCCCCGGAGAATGTAGGCCGCCAGGATCTCAGCGAATAGGCAAGCGCGTTGTGGGGTCCCCGTTGCGGGTAGTCAGGTCAAGGGCTGGATGACCGTCTCAGCGGAACTGCTTGGCGTGGGATTGCTTCATTGAGCCAGGTTCCGCGCGTAAGTTCGATGCGTTTTTACGTGTTTACTGCCCTGCGGATATCCGCAGCCGAGGGGATTCGGCCTGTGGCTCTGCGAGTTTCACAAAATCGTTGACTTAGTAAATTTTTTCAGTATATTGAACGTAGCGCACATCACAGGAAGGACTTCTAATGACGCTTGATGCTACATCGCCAGCTGTCATGAAGTCCCTCCTCGTTAGCGTCGGAATCCAGGTCAAGGCATTGCGCAAGGAGCGGGGTCTCACGCTCTCGCAACTTTCTGAACTCACGGGGCTGAGCCCCGCGATTGTGAGCCAGATTGAACGCGGACTAGCGAACCCGTCATTTACTACACTCGCTCAGCTCGCCCACGGACTGGGGATCCCCGTTGGACGGTTCTTCCCTACCCAAGAAGAATCCACGTCCCCGGTCGTGCGGAAGGATGAACGGCGCAACCTCAAAGGAACTGCGCGAGAATCCGACGGGGGAGAGGTCTACGAACTTTTGACCCCCAATCTCAACGGATCCTTGGAGGTGCACTGGATTGTCAGCCCTCCAGGGTCCGACACCAGCTCCACCCCCTTCCGCCACGGCGGAGAAGAATTCGGTGTTGTGCTCTCCGGGAAGAAGGACGTCTACCTCGACGGAGAGTTGTACGTTCTCGAGGCCGGCGACTCGATCACCTATGCCTCCGATGTCCCCCATTGGTACATGAATCCATACGACGAAGCCTGCGTCTCCATCTGGGTGAATACTCCACCCACCTGGTAATAGTTCGCTACACCTAGCAGGCGTTTCCCCTCACTGATTGGCTCTAAACCGTTGTGCATTGTGCCCACCGGTTCCTCAGTCGATCCTTCATGCGCTCTGACGGCGCAAGTGAAAGAAGGAAATCATGGTAGAAACCGTTGTCTCCCCAGCGGCAAAACGCAACACATCACGCTTCTCTTCCGAGGTTCGCCGAGGCCTGTTCGGGCTCGGACTCGGCAATGCCCTCGAATGGTACGACTGGATGATCTTCGGTCTCTTGTCGGCGTTCATTGGGCCAAGTTTCTTCCCCTCGCACGATCCTGTTACCGCAACCCTCGGTGCCCTGGCCGTGTTTGCGGTGGGGTTCGCGTTCCGCCCTCTTGGCGGCATCCTGCTTGGCACCCTTGCCGACCAGATCGGCCGCCGGCGCGTGATGCTCCTGTCGATCATGATGATGGCAGCTACAACATTGGTCATCGCACTCACTCCCACCTACGCACAGATCGGTCCATGGGCAGGAGTCATCCTGCTGCTGTGCCGCGTTGTTCAGGGAATTTCGGCCGGTATCGAGGCTCCATTGTCCACCGCACACGCTCTGGAACTGGCGCCAGAAGGCCGCGAAGGTGCCGTCGCCGGCATCATGACGTTCTACGTCAACATCGGTGTCTTGCTCGCCTCGATGGTCAGCTTCTTGTGCAGCCTGGCTCTGAGCGGTGATGAGATGACCGCGTGGGGTTGGCGCATCCCATTCATCATCGGGGCAGTCTTCGGGTTCGTGGTTCTCTATCTGCGCCGCACGCTCCCGGAAACGATGAAGCCGGAAGAGTTGGCGGAAACGACGACGAAGTCTGTTTGGGCCGGTGTACGCAAGAACTGGCTGAGCGTTCTCGCGATCGTCTTTGTTGTCGGTGCGGTCCAGGCCTACAGCTACGCTTGGACCACCGGCCTGCCCAGCGCCGCACGCAGCGGCTTCAAGGAAAATCCGACTTCGGTCTTTGCCGTGACCACGATTCTTGGCGTGATCATGGTGGTCGGCAGCTGGATCATTGGAAAGCTCGTTGACGGCCGACCCATGTCGCGCTGGTTCATCGTGACGCGGATACTCGCGGTCCCTTCCGTTTTCCTCATGCTGGCATACACCGAGCCCGGCATCGGAGGATTCGCCGTGGTGCTTCTGGGCGGTTCGGTGGTGCTCGTACTGAACCTGACCCTCTACAACGTGGTCTCCAGCTCCCTGATGCCCAAGGCTTCACGTGGTGCCGGCGTATCACTGGGCTACGGCGTCGGCGTCGCACTCTTCGGAGGCACCGCTTCCTATCTGTTGGTGTGGCTGCAATCGGTCGGTGCTTCATGGCTCTTCCCGGTCTATGTAGCAGTTCTCCTCATTCTCAGCATCGTCTTCTACATCCTTGCCCGCCGTGCCAACGGCCTCTACATCGGAAAGTGAAGAACCACAATGACTGCACTAGACCTTCGAGTCACCCCCGCGACCTTGAAAGCACCCGTAGTTTCGCGCTCCGACGTCATCGTCGTGGGCGGTGGACCCGCCGGTGTGTCCGCCGCGGTCACCGCAGCGCGTTCCGGCGCCAAAGTCACTCTGCTGGAGAGGTACTCATACCTCGGCGGGCTCGCCTCCGGCGGCATGGTCCTGGTACTCGATGACATGGTCAACGGGTCGGAAATCTCCGTCACGGGCATCGTCTCCGAGTACATCGAACGCATGGACCGGCTTGGCCTCGTGGTGGTTGCACCGGAGGAAGACCGCTACGCATCGCGCGAAACCTGGAACAAGTGGGGCAGATACGGTCTCTTCGACTTCCATTCGCATGTGCAGCCAAAGCCGATCTGCTATGCAGCGGCGTTCGACCCCGATGGCTGGAAGCGGGTCTCGAACGACATGGTGCGGGAAGCCGGCGTCGACCTGCGTCTCCACACCTGGTTCAGCCAGCCCGTCGTTGAGAACGGCGTGATGAAGGGCGTGATCTGCGAATCCAAGGCCGGCCCGCAGGCATACCTCGCCGACATCGTCATCGACACCACTGGCGACATCGACGTTGCCTCCCGCGCGGGCGCCAGCCACATCCAGGACAGCTACCTGACCACCCTGGTGTTCCGGCTCGGCGGCGTGGACACGGATGCCGCGGAGCACTTCGAACAGGAAAACCCCAAGGAAGCACGCGCCATCAACCGCATCATCAAGCGCCTGCTCGGCGGAGCCTGGGAACTGTGGTGGCTGAAGACCCCGCTGCCCGGCGTGGTCTGGTGCAACGCTCCGCACATGACTGGCTACAACGGCGTTGACCCCGTCGATCTCACCCGCGCCGAGTTGGCGGCCCGCGACCGGATCGCCGAGGCTGCGTCCTATGTGCGGGAGAACTTGCCGGGCTTCGAGAACAGCTACATCGTCGATGCCGCACCACAGATCGGTGTGCGCCAAACGCGCCTGCTGCAGGGCGAATACGTGATGACCAAGGACGATGTCACCACCCGCCGCCACTTCGCCGACTCGGTAGCACGCGGTCGCGACTACTACTACCCGTACCGCTCATTACTTCCCAAGGAAGTCGACCAGCTGCTCGTCGCGGGCCGCCACTACTCGGCGACTCCCGACGCCCAGAAGTCCTCGAGGGAAATCCCCCCGTGCATGGCCATGGGACAGGCCGTCGGCGTGGCCGCAGCCATCGCGCTGGACAAGAACCTCCTGGTCCGGGATGTTTCCGCAACCGACATTCAGGCAGGCATGAAATTGCACGGAGCCGACCCCGGCGACGTTCCTGCCACGAACGCAACCATCGACGCCCCCGAGGAGGCACTGGTATGAGTATCACCGACACCCGTCCGAATGACCTGAGCGAACCAGGGGCAAAGGCCCTGCCGCTCCCGCTGGCCGGGATCACCGTTGTTGACTTCACCCAGGTCTTCATGGGGCCAAGTGCCACCCAGATGCTCGGGGACTTCGGCGCCGACATCATCAAGATCGAGCGCCCGGGCCTCGGCGACATCGCCCGCAACTCGTTCCCGGACAAGGACGGGCAGGACAACCCGATCTTCCTCTCGATCAACCGGAACAAGCGCAGCCTCTCGATCGACACCCGGGAGGAGGAAGGCCGCGCGGTACTGCGACGCATCATCGCCGAGGCCGACGTAGTGGTCAGCAACTTCCGCCACGGTGTCATTGAGCGCATGGGCTTCGGCTACGAGGAACTCTCGCGTGAAAACCGCGGCCTGATCTGGGCTTCCGGCACAGGATTCGGCAACGAAGGGCCGTACGCACACAAGGGCGGGCAGGATGCGATTGCGCAGGCCTACTCCGGAGTGATGTGGCGCCGCGAATCGCCCGAGATCCCCCTGTCCATGTACCCCACGACCCTCTGCGACTACACCACCGGAATGCACCTGGCCCAGGGGATCCTGCTCGCCCTGCGCACCCGCGACCTCACAGGGCAGGGCCAGAAAGTGGAAGTCACGATGTACGACTCGATGCTGCACATGCAGATGCAGGAGGCCTGCATGCAGCTTAACCGCGGCTACGAGGTCAACTGGGCCGAAATGCCGTTGAGCGGGGTCTTCGAAACCACCGACGGCGCCCTGTGCCTGGTCGGCGGATTCACCCAAAACCCGTTGCACCATCTGTCCCGGGCACTGGACCTAGAGGACGACCTCAGCGAGCGCCCCGAGTACGCAACGCTTGAACAGCAGTTCGCCCAAAAGCCGTCGCTGCAAAAGATCTTCGCCGCAAAGTTTGCCACCAACACCACCGCGTACTGGTGCCAACGGCTGGAGGACGAAGGGCTGCTCAACGCCCCGGTCAATTCCCTTGAACAGACGCTCGCGGATCCACAGACCGCCGCCAACAACATGATCGTCGAGGCCGAGCACCCGGTGGTCGGCACCGTCAAGATGTTGAACGCGCCGATCAGGCTTTCGGCCAACCCACCCGAGGTGCGCCGGGCCGCACCCCAACTCGGCGAACACAACGTCGAGATCCTCCGTGAGTACGGCGTGGACGACGCGACCATCGAAAAGCTGCGCGCGGACGGGGTGCTGCGATGAGCACGCCATTCGAGAAGCGCGACGGCGTGAGCTTCGAAGTCGCCAACCACATCGCCCGGGTGACGATCGACCGGCCCCAGGTGCTCAACGCGGTGGACGGACATGCCTTCGACCGACTCAACGAGATCTGGGATCGCATCGAGGCGGACAGCGATGTCCGCGTGGTCGTGGTGACCGGCGCGGGGGACCGCGCATTCAGCGTGGGGGCAGACATGACCCCCTCCGCGGTCGCCAAGACCGGCCTGGAGTACTGGGCGGACATGGATCCCAACGGGTTCGGAGGCCTCAGCCTGCGCAACACCCTCGACGTGCCGGTCATCGCCCGGGTCAACGGCTACGCGCTTGGCGGCGGCATGGAAATTGTGCTCGGTGCGGACATCGTTGTTGCCGCCGAGCACGCTCGTCTGGGGCTCACGGAACCCAACGTCGGGCGGCTCGCACTTGACGGTGGGATCGCGCTTCTGGCTCGCAAGATTCCGCACAACGTGGCCATGGGCATGCTGCTCACCGGCCGCAAGGCCAGCGCGCAGGAGCTGCACAGTCACGGGCTTGTCAACGAGGTTGTCCCGTACGCCGAGCTCGACGAAGCCGTCGAACGCTGGGTCCAGCAGATCCTGCGCTGCGCACCCACTTCGGTTCGTGCCGTCAAGCAGATGGTGACCCGCACCGAGCGCCTGTCGGCACGCGACGCCCGTGCGCTCCTGGTGCCGGCACTCACCGACGCACTCATGAGCAAGGAGCAGGAAGAGGGAGTCCTGGCCTTCCAGGAGAGGCGGGAACCGGTTTGGAGCGGCCGCTAGGCCGGACACCGCGCGTCGAAGCAACCAAACGAAGCAAGCAAGTGAAGCAACCACCGGAATGTTGCACACCAAGGAGTTTGAATATGACCACGAAGCGCACGGAAGGGCTTGTCCCCGGGGTCTGGGGAATCGTTGCCACGCCGTTCCAGGGAAGTACCTTCGACATCGACGAGGAAAGCCTTGCCACTCTTGTCGAACACTACGAACGAATCGGGGCGACAGGCCTCGCCGTGCTCGGCGTCTTTGGAGAGGCGGCAAGCCTGACCGCCATCGAGCGCGAGACCGTGATGGAAGTCGTGGTCGAGAGCACGACGCTGCCGCTGGTCGTCGGGGTGGCGAGCCTGCACACACGCCCCGCGCTCGAGGAATCCCGGCTGGCGTTGGAAACCGTGGGGGACCGGCTTGCTGCCGTGATGGTGCAGATCAACTCGGCGCGTCCGAACCTCGTGGTGGACCACCTGACGGCAATCCACGACACCCTCGGCGTCAAGATCGTGTTGCAGGACTACCCGGCGGTGAGCGGGGTATCGATGTCCAGCGCATCCGTCGCCGCCATCGTGCGGGCCTGCCCGTTCGTCATTGCGGTCAAGTCGGAGGCCCCGCCCACCAACCTTGCGATCGCGGAGCTCCGCGAATCCGTTGACGTCCCGGTCTTTGGCGGGTTGGGCGGACAGAATTTGCTTGACGAGCTGCTCTCGGGCGCCGCGGGCGCGATGACCGGTTTCTCCTACCCGGAGGGACTGATCGCGTGCGTTGACGCCTGGCAGAGCGGCGGTTTCGAAGCCGCCCACGAGGCGCTGGCCCCGTACCTGCCGCTCATCAATTTTGAGCAGCAGCCCCGCATTGCCCTCGCCGTGCGCAAGGAGCTGCTGCGCCAGCGGGGCTTCATCAAGGAGTCCGGAGCCCGCCTTCCCGCTGCGGCGTTCCCGGAGATCCTGCACGGTTCGCTTGTCACGCACCGGGAAGCCCTCGAGCGCGATCTGCTGCAGACTTCTTCAGCTCCCGTGGAGGCATAGTGGATCTCGGAGTTGAGGGACGCGTCGCCCTCGTTGCGGCATCGACCGGCGGCCTCGGGCTTGCGGTGGCCACGTCCCTGGCAGCCGAGGGTGCACGCGTGGTGGTTACCGGGCGCGATCTTGAACGTGCCCGGTCCGTGGCCGCGACACTGCCCGGCGCCACCGCCTTCCACCTGGACCTCGGCGTCCCGGGTGCGCCTGCGGAAACCGTTGACCGGGTCACCGTGGAGCTGGGTTCTGTCGAGATACTCGTGACGAACGGGCCCGGCCCCAAGCCAAAGCTCGCAAGCGACACGAGCGCCGAAGACCTTTCCGAAGCAATCGACGGACTGTTGCTGCCCCAACAGCGGCTGATTGCCTCGGTGCTGCCCGGCATGGTCAAGCGCGGCTGGGGTCGCATCCTCGCCATCGGCTCGAGCGGGATCACTGCGCCCCTGCCAAACCTCGTGCTGTCCAACGTCGGGCGCTCGGCGCTCGCCGCGTACATCAAGACTCTTGCCTCCGAACAAGCCCATCAGGGAGTCACGGCAAACCTGCTGCTGCCCGGCCGCATCAACACCGATCGCGTCGATGCACTTGACGCGGCGGCCGCGTCACGGCGGGACACCGACGTACAAACGGTGCGCGCCGAATCGTTCGCGGCAATACCTGCGGGCCGCTACGGCCGCCCGGAAGAATTCGGCGCCGCGGCTGCCTTCCTCTGCAGCGACTCCGCCTCCTACATCACGGGGGTTGCGCTGCGGTGCGACGGCGGACTTGTCCGCTCCCTTTAACCTGACACGGCATTGGAGAACACCATGACCAGCACCCTCGAAGCCTCAGCCATCGCCCAAAACCTCATCGGTGGTGAATGGGCCGGAACCTCGGATTTTGAACGCATGAATCCGGCCCGCCCCGGCCAGATCGCCTCCGTTTCACCAAGTTCCACGGTCGAAACCCTGAGTAATGCCATCGGCGCCGCAAGCGCCGCGCAAGGCAAATGGGCGGCGCTCCCCATGCCGGCCCGCGGCGCAATCCTCATGGCCGCCGGAGAGATCCTCCGAGGCCGGATTGGCATCGTTGCCGCCGACCTTGTCCGCGAAGAAGGGAAGACCCTCGCCGAGGCCACGGGCGAGGTGAATCGTGCCATCGATGTGTTGCGCTTCTTCGGTTCACTCGGGTGGGCCGCAAGCGGCGATGTGTTGCCCAGCGGGTTGCCGGGAACGAGCATCCACACGCGCCGCGAGCCGCTCGGGGTGGTGGGGCTGATTACGCCATGGAACTTCCCGATCGCCATCCCGGCATGGAAGATGGCCCCCGCGCTCCTGGCCGGCAACTCCGTGGTGCTCAAGCCGGCAGAGCTCACGCCGATGTCGGCAACACACCTGGCCATGGCCCTCATGGATGCCGGTCTGCCCGAAGGCGTACTCAACGTCGTCCACGGCAAGGGACGGGTCATCGGGGAGGCGCTGGCCAATGACAAGCGCATTGCCGCACTCTCGTTCACGGGATCAACAAACGTGGGTCTCGGTCTGCACCGCGCGCTGAGCGAACGCCGCGCCCGCGTGCAGCTTGAGATGGGTGGCAAGAACGGTGTGCTTGTCCTTGACGATGCATCCCCGCGTGACGCGGCACAAGTGATCGCGGCCGGCGGTTTCGGCCTCACCGGCCAGGCCTGCACCGCCACTTCCCGCGTCTACGCGACCCCCGGCATTTTCCCTGCGCTGCTCGACGAGCTCGCGGTCCTGGCACGCAACTATGTCCCGGGTGATGGCCTTGATCCGGCGACCGCCATGGGCGTGGTGGTGAGCGAACAACAGCTGGCAACGGACATCGCTGCCGTTGAAGGTGCGACCCGGCGTGGTGCGCGCGTGGTGCAGGGTGGCCGCTCAAACGGCCAGGCCTTTGAAGCGACGGTGATTACCAATGTATCCAACGACGACCCCGTCGTTACCGACGAGATCTTCGGCCCCGTGGTCGCGGTTCTTGAAGTCCCCGACTACGAGGAGGGGCTTGCCCAGATCAACAACTCCCCCTATGGCCTCACCGCAGGCATCTGCACCGACAGCCTCGCTCGATCAACCGACTTCACCCAGCGCGCCCAAGCCGGGGTCGTCAAGGTCAACCGACCCACTGCGGGGTTGGATCTGAACGTACCGTTCGGCGGGATCGGGGATTCATCGACAAACACCTTCCGGGAACAGGGCCACACTGCGCTGGAGTTCTTCTCCTGGGGCAAGACCATCTATACGGGTGTCTAGGAGCTGTGAAAAATGGCCTACGTCATTGCACTTCCCTGCGTGGATGTCCTGGACCGGTCGTGTGTCGAGGCCTGTCCCGTTGACTGCATTTATGAAGGTGAGCGATCAATGTACATCCACCCGGGGGAGTGCATCGACTGTGGGGCCTGCGAATCGGTTTGTCCTGTCGAAGCAATCTATTTTGACGAGGATTTGCCTGACATCTGGGCTGGCTATGCCAGCGCGAATGCCGAGTTCTTCACTGACATAGGCTCTCCGAAGGGGGCTGCAGCTCTGGGACCAATGTCCTTTGATGCAGCTCTCGTTGCAGCACTTCCCCGGCAAGAAGTAGCTGCCCATCAGGCATAGGAGTATCCCTATCTCCAAGTGTCCACCAGGCACGGATGACCTCGAGGTCGACGACAGCGCCGTAGCCTTCGACAATGTCGTCGAGATGTTCAGGGTGGCCAAGGGTCAATGTTGCCAGTTCGGACAAGGGATCGCCCTGCGCGGCTTCGGACCAGTCGATGACACCGGCGACGGCACTGGCACGTTAATCGAAAAATGAAGCAGCGAAGCATGTTTAGTGCAGTCGGCTACAGGATGCCACTGGCCCGTTCACTTTCACGCAACAACACCGGTCGCGGCGACTTCCCGCCAGACCGCGACCCGGTGGGTCATCTCGGTATGCCATTCGGGCGCCGGGAGTCTGTGTCGGCGGGATCGGAAAGCGGTGAAATACCCGAGAAGGTGGACAGGAAGCGTTTCGCGTGCCGGGCCGATGTGCACCGTTTCATGGCCCGTTCTCGCTGCCTGGCGGGTTGATGCGAGTTCTCGGCTTGATTGTCCAAGTAGTTGGATCGGCGATGCTCGACCGAGGCCAGCAGCTCGCGATGCGCCACTTGGTGGCTGCCGAGCTTTTCGGTGACGATTGCTCGCGGCACATCGTGCAAGCCGCTCGAGTAGCTTACGGAAGAATCGCTTGGCGGCGTTGCCGTTTCGTCGGGGCTGGACCAGTACATCGAGTAGGTTGCCGTGCTGGTCGACCTCCCGCCGCAGGTAATGTTCCCGGCCGTTGATTCGGATGAAAACCTGGTCGAGGTGCCACTTGTCGCCGGGTCGCGCCCGCCGTCGCCGCAATTGGTTTGCGTATGTCTGCCCGAACTTGGCGTACCACCGCCGGATCGTCTCATCGCTGACCACGACACCGCGTTCGAGCATGAGTTCCTCGACTTCACGGAAGCTGAGCGGCAAACCGAAAGTACAGCCACACGCAGCGGTTGATGATCTCGACCGGGTAGCAGCGACCTTTATCCGACGGCATTGGGGTGCCCATTCATTCTCCCAGTTGCCGTGAGCAACAACGTGACAGTGCCCTCAAGGGTATATCCCTCGCGTAGCCGTCAGTTGTTCGATTCTGTCACCACGCGCGTGATCTTCGGAAGCACCCGGATGGAGCGGACGAAGAAACCTACGGATGGGATGCAGTCGCGCAGCCGCTCTCGAAGTGGGCCTCTTTCAGAGTTGCCCTAATTGGGCCCCTCGCGTGCAGGCCGCGAAAGATGTTTTTTAACAAGCTGTCTGAGCCGCCACGTGCGGTCGGATTCCCATTCGAGGGCTCCATTGACGCTCGTCCAGTACCAGCCGTCGTCGAATGCTTGCGAGGTCGTCAGACTGTCGGCAAGGTCAGTCAGCATGGCGCTGATTGAGACCCAACGGGGTCCGGGTTCGTCTGCCCCGGTTTTGTCGAATTCGGTTACGCAACCGTGCATGGGGCCGGGGCGGGTGTCGACGCACAAGAAATTGCCGTCCATCCCTGCGAAAGGCACGAAATCCGAGAGGAAGGTGTCGGCTTGAAATCCCGCCTCGGTAGGGGCTTCAACGGGGCCATCGCCGAACAAGCGCGCACTCTCGTCCCAAATCTGAATAGACGATTCCCAATACCAGAGGACATCGTCCAACGTGAGAAGCGCGAAACGGTGGAGCAACCCCAGCAACCTTTCGTCGGAAACTCCGTCGACCAAGGTGTATAGCTCGATCAACTCGGCCGGCCAGCTTTGTCCCGTTCTCTCGATCGCGGCGTCCACACGGTCACGCTCGGCTCCAGTGATCGCCATGCCGGGAAAGTGGACTCGCAGCCACTCGGTGATCCGGTTCCACTGATCACGAACTGAACCCGCCGGCGTTGAATGCGCGGCTCTTCGCGCGTGCGAAGAACYGTCGATCATCGCCTCGACAGCGGCGCGGCGCTGTGCGTTCTGCTCCTCGGTGACACACCGGCGGATCTCGGCTTCGAGTTCAGTACGGCCAAGACTCTGGTCACCAAAGCCCGACACCCGAGCGTTCGCGCTTCCCAACGACACCCAGATCATCGGCCGCGAACCGTCCTCCGCCGTAGCAAACTGCAGACCTACGTCTGCGATCTGCGCGATCGCGGCATCGTCACCGACGACGTAACCATCGCGTACGAGAACCTCACCGGAACCCGAGTCTGGCCGAGCAACCGCCCAATAGGTCACGAAGTGCTCCCTTTCATCCGACAATGGAAACCGACTGTCTGTCTCCGGGGATTGTCTCAGCCGAGCAGGGCGGCACGGACAGTGGCGTTGTCCGTATTCGTAGTGTTCGCGTTCGGAGCAATTGATCCCGCGTCGCGTACCTGGTCGGGAGGTGGGAACGGCATTTCGTGTCCTGCTTGACAGGAGTTTTTTGAATTTATTTGTGGGGCAACACCTTTGAGGCGACCTTGAAGTCGCTCGTCGGATCGTCATCCGCGAGGCCCAACCCGCCTAAGTCCATCGCGGCAATATAGAAATCCAGCAACAACAGGCGTGGCATCTGAGCTCGGGTGCTCGTGCGCCAGGAGGGTTCGTTGGCGAGACTGAGTCGTGGATCGGGTTCAGTGCCGTCGCCATAGAGTTGACGGGGTCAGCGCCGAACGCGGCTGTCGTCGAGCGCTACCTCTCTGGCATTGGGGTAATTCATTTGTCATGTGACTGAACACCTTCCGGGTGGGGTGGATATTCAATGTCGCGGGGGATGTCGTGCGAGTTTGTATGTGCACCCCACTGGTGGCGAGGATGGTCGGTGGCGCCAGTTCTCGGCACGGGGCGGTGGAGGTGAACGCACCTGCGTCGGTGGAGGCTGCGATCATCGAGCGTTGATGGCGATGTCCTCGTCGTACCGGCGACCAGGTCGACTTCCCCTGCGTCGCGCTCGCGAACGAGATCGATTACAGGAGATCAACGTACTGAGGTCGGGCCTTCATGGCGTGTATGAGTAGCTCGTTTCCGCTGTCGAAGCGCAGCACAACCAGCTCTAAGAGACGCCCGTTCGGGTCGACGCCCAGCCGGAACTGGCGGGCAGGATTGTCGTCGTCCAAGTCGGCGACCAACACGTGGTGCTCTGCCGCGTAGATGCCGGCGTCTTCGCTGATTGCGTGTTTGAGTGCGGATTTATGGGCTTTCACGCGACCTGGGTCCAGGCACGCACTGCTTCTCTGATCGCTTCGGATCGGGAGACGTGTTCTTGCTCTGCGCGGGCGTTCAACGCTTCGAGCAATGCGGCGTCCATTCGTACGGGCACTACTGCGCCGGGGCCTGCTCCGAGAGTGGGCCGGCCCCGTTTGCGCAACTTTTCGACGTCGTAACCGGTTTCGGCTTCGTCTGCCCATTCTTCCATCATGTTGTCGGTGACGGGCTGATCGTTGATCGTTTCGTCAGTCATAGTTATTAGTGTAATACGAAATTGTGGCGGTGAACGATCGTTCCGGATCCGGGTCCGGTGTGTCATCACAGGCGTCCGTAGCCAAAATCCCGTCCCTACCCGTCTGGAGTGCATCGGGATGCGTCGGCGAGGCGCAGCAGGGCGGCACCACGATGGCCAGCATCGTTCGGGACGCCGGTCCTATGTTCTGGGTTCTGCTGCAGGACCGGCCATGCCCTGATCATCTGGTTGCTGACCGAGTCAGCCAGCCGAGGCGAGTTATCGGGAGTGTGCGAGTACCACCAGGGCATCAAGGTGTCCTACCGGTATCGAGGGCTTGTGCACTATTGGGGCCGCTTTATTCGCCGTTCGCCTTTCGGGAAAGATATCGAGACTCTGGCTCGTTCTTCGTCATATCCGCGGCCGCGAGGAAGTCTTCTCTCGCCGCGACGGCATCTCCTTCCGCTTCGCGGAGGTGTGCACGGATCGCGTGCGCGCGATGCCGGGTCAGGGGATGCTGGAGAAGTCGGTGGTCGCGATCTAGTTGCTCCAGCAGGACGGTGGCGCGAGCAGGGCCGAAGGCGTGGGCAACGGCGACGACTCGTGCGAGCATGACGAGCCCGCTGGGCTCGACTTGTTCGAGCGCCAGGTAGAGCGCAGCGATCTGTTTCCAGTCGGTTTCCTCGGCGATAGGAGCGGATGCATGAACGGCGGCGATGGCGGCCTGTAGGCGGTACGTTCCCACGTTCCCTTGCGACCATGCGGTGAGGATCAGTTCCGATCCTTCTTGGATAGTTGCGTGGTCCCACCGCGTTCGGTCCTGGTCGGCTAGCGGAATGAGATCACCGTTCTCCGTGGTGCGCGTTGCGCGGCGCGAATCGATCAGCAGCATGAGCGCGAGAAGGCCTGCCGGTTCGGGATCATCGGGAACGAGCGCGTGGAGGAGTCGCGTGAGGCGAATCGCCTCGCCGGTGAGGTCGGTTCGGGTCAGCTCTGAACCGGTGGTCACCGTGTATCCCTCGTTGAAGATCAGATACAGAATACGCATCACTGCGGAGAGGCGGCCCGAGAGGTCGTCGTCCACCGTGAATTCGAATCGGGCACCGCTCTTTTGGATCTGCTGCTTTGCGCGGCTGATCCGCACGGCCATGGTCTGTTCGGTTACCCCGTAGGCGTGTGCGATGTCTGCGGTCGTCAACCCGCCCACCGCGCGCAGTGTGAGGGCGATGCGGGACGCGAAGGACAGGGCGGGGTGACAGCACAGCAGCAGTAGGTTCAGGCTGTCGTCGTGGTCGGTCAGGGGTGGGTGCGAGAAAGGAGTGTTCGGCTGGGCCGCCACGTACTCTTCTTCGCGGCGGCGGTCCGCGGACTCGGCGCGGAGGGTGTCGATCATCCGGCGGTAGGCGATGCGAATCAGCCAGGATCTGGGGTGTTCGGGGAGCGCGTCTGGGTGCCATTGCTGGCTTGCTGTTAAGAGAGCGTCCTGTACTGCTTCTTCGGCGATGTCGAAGTGGCCGAAGCGACGCACCAAAGCTCCGAGGACCTGCGGTGCCTCGGAGCGCAGCAGGTCCTCGATCGCGTCGGTTCGGGCGGTCACGCGAAGTCGTCGCCCATGATGGGTCGTATTTCCATCGGCTCGCCGAGCATCTCAACCATCCGTGCGACGATGTCTTTCGCTCGCTCCAATCCGGACACGTCGATGACAGCGAACGACGCGAGGACTTCTTTGAGCTCCACGAATGGACCGTCGGTTATGACGATGCTCCCGTCGGTCTTGCGCACGGTCGTCGACATGGCTGGGTGTCCGAGTCCTTCTGTGCTGACGAACTCACCGCTGGCACGCAGCTCCGCTTCGAATTCCTGATATGCGGCGAATGCGGCAAGCGCATCTTCGGTGGGGGCATCCGCGGTTGAGGCGTCCCAGCTGCTGCTCGGCGTGTAGCCGAGGATGAGGAACTTCACGTTCTCGTCTCCTTGGGTAGGCGGGAGTCCAGGCTAGCGAGGTACGTCGGCGACTTCAGCAAGGCGATGGCCGTCATGGTGCACCAGCCGAAGGCGAAGAGTCCGGTGATCGCCACCTGGATGCTGGCGATGTCGGGGATGACAGGGGCGAGGAGGGCGATCGCGACGATGCCATTGCCGATACCGGCGGCCACACGACGCTCGCGGATTGCGCGCACGAGGGCGATGATGGCTGCCACGGCCAGCGCGGTGAACGCGACGATTGCCGCCACCATGTGAACGAGAGCGTGCCACGTGGGCTCGGCGACCGGGCCGTCGGCCACGCCGAGGGGGAACCCGTTCGCTGGGTCCTGCGGGAAGACGCCGGCGGCGATGAAGCCCACCCCGCTGATCGCGACGAGGACTGGAATGGCGGCGCGGCCGAGGCCGCTGGCGGCGACTCGCCGGTGGCCGATCGAGAGGCAGATCAGTCCGAGCCCGACCAGGACGAAGGTGAGGATTTGGATCCAGCCCTGATCACCGGTGGACAGCTGACTGAGTGGATGGATGCGAAGGTCGAATCCCGGGCGTGTCAGCATCTGCACGATGGCAGACAGATAGAACAGCGGCCCGGCGAACGCACCGGCGAGCAGAAGGGACCGCGTCGAACGAGGCAGAGCTCTGCCCGCGCTGTGCGTGGTGCGTGGTGCGGAGTGGTTGATGGTCACCGTGTGCTCCTCGTGTCGATTTGAAGGTCGTTGCACAGATACCTCGGAGCCAAATGGCGAACCTTGACATCTTGCTGCCGCGACCTTCGTCCGACCGTCCGCGGGCGAATCGTTTCCAACGAGTTTCCGCACAGATGTCAATCGGCACCGTTCGGCTCCGAGGTATCTGAAAAGGCTGCCCGCCGGGCCGCCCGCGAAAGGACATCTGATGAACGAGAACCCGCTGGAGAACATCACGGCCGAGCAGATCGACGCCTACGGACTCGGTGAGCAGCCCACGCCCAGCAGCGCGGTCACGGCGCTTGACCGACTGGTCGGCGAATGGACAGTGTCAGGGGGCGCTGAGGGCGTCATCCGGTACGAATGGATGGCTGGACGATTCTTCCTGCTCCAGCACGTCGAGCTCGAGCAGTTCGGCCAGGCCATCACCGGCATCGAAGTCATCGGTCAGCTGCGTCCCTTCGGAGAACCTGCCGGCACTGACGTCGTTTCCCGGTTCTATGACTCGATGGGCAACACCCTCGACTACGTCTACGAACTGGAGGGCGACAAGCTCACCATCTGGGCGGGAGCGCAAGGAAGCCCGGCCTACTTCACCGGCACCTTCAGCGGTGGCGATCGCGTGCTCGATGGTGCCTGGGTATACCCCGGTGAAGGCGGATACGTGTCCACGATGACTCGCCGCTGAGACAGTCGACCTCTCGAAACGGACGGAACCACAATGCCGAAAAACAATGCCGCTCCCGATCCCTCGCTGTACCAGGTCACGTCCGCGGACGGCACGGAGATCTCGTTTGAACGCAGCGGGCAGGGACAGATTGTCATCCTCGTCGCGCAGGCGTTGTCCGATCTTCGGGACAACCGTCGCCTGGGCGCTCTGCTCGCAGTCACCCACACCGTCGTGAACTACGATCGGCGCGGCCGCGGGAACAGTGGAGACACCGGCGCCTGGAGTGTCGTTCGCGAGATCGAGGACATCGAGGCGCTCATCGATGCGCACGGAGGTAGGGCCGTCCTGTTGGGTGCATCATCCGGCGCGGTCCTCGCGTTGGACGCAGCCGCAGCGCTACCCGCGAAGGTCGTAGGACTCATCGCCTACGAGCCCCCCGTGATCGTGGACGATCGACGCGCACCCGTTCCTCGAGACCTCGCAGACCGCCTCGAGGAACTTGTCAGAGACGGGCGTGCATCTGATGCGGTTCGCGAGTTCAACCGAGTCGCTCTCGGTGCGTCCCCCTTCATGATCGGGGCGATGCGATTGATGGTCGGTCCATGGCGAACCATGGTCGCGATGGCCCAGACGACGGTCTACGACACGCGGCTCTGCGTGGGGCTGCAGGACGGAGTACCTTTTACCGCCGACCGGTGGAAAGGCCTGCGGGGGCCCTCTCTCGTGCTCGTCGGAAGCAAGAGCGAACCGTTCATGCAAAGCGGAACCCGTGAGCTGTCATCGTTGATCGGAGCCAGCTACGCGACGGTCGATGGCGCACATCACGCGACGCCGATGATGAAACCGTCCGCGCTGATTCCGTCGGTCCTGTCGTTTCTCAGCGCCGCACATCCATGAGGTCGCCCCCGCCGATTCGATGAGCCGAACCATGTCAACACGGAGGACGGGAGGTGCGACTTGATCTCAGATGAACCCCCCACAGAGAGGCGGACCGTGGCTTTCTGGCTGGGGGACGCCACCCGGCGCGACATCCTTGCGCGCGTGCTGCGCGAGGAGCAGTCGGTCAGTGCGCTCGCGCGTCGCTACGACATGAGCTTCGCGGCCGTACAGAAGCACGTCGCGGTGCTCGAACGCGCTGGACTCATCGTCAAACGTGCGCGCGGGCGGGAACGGGTCGTGAACGCAGAACTGGCGATGATCCAGCGGGCGTCGCAGCTGCTCCGCGCCTACGAACACTTTGACCAGGAGCGGGCGACCGACTCGCCAGATTCAGATGACGTTTGGAGGATGAGTGTGCTCGAGATTCCGCAGCCTGATGATGTGACCCCCTCGACCAGGGGAGACTTGACGAACGTGCGTTTCCTCAAGAGTGATGTCAATTCGCCTTTGATCGAGGCCGGTGACTATACCTACTATGACGATGAGGGTGCAGGGGGCCGGTTCGAAGAAGTGAACGTGAAGTACCTCTATGGTCCGCAACGACTGATCATCGGGAGGTTTACCGCGCTCGGACCAGGCGTGACGTTCCTCATGCCTGGAGGAAACCATCCGATGGTCGGGCCTTCGACGTATCCGTTCACGATGTTCGGCGGAACCTGGGGGGACAACACTCTCGAAACCTTCATGGCGATCGAACAACCCGCGGACACGGTCGTCGGCAACGACGTATGGATCGGCCGTGAAGCCACGATCATGCCGGGCATCTCCATCGGTGACGGCGCGATCATCGGCGCGCACAGCGTTGTGACCCGGAATGTCGAACCATACGCAGTCGTCGCAGGCAACCCCGCACGGCGGATCCGGGTCCGGTTCGCCCCTGAAGGTGTTCAGCGGCTGATGTCCAGTCGCTGGTGGGACTGGCCGATCGAACTCATCACAGAGCACGCGGCGACGATCATGGCCGGGACTCCCGCTGAGCTCACGGCCATCGACGATGAAAGGCGGATGAACACGTGACTGACACGACTGAGCCCATCGCTGCACACAGCGTTGCGGTGCTCGACTATGGAATGGCCGGTCCATACGCCGTTGCCTTCGGGCCCGGCGGGGACATGTGGGTCACGCTCGTCAATACCGGAGAGCTCGTGCGGCGGTCCCCGGACGGGCGCGAGCGCCGGTTCACCATCGGTGAGCGGCCCGGACAGCTCACCGTGACCTCCGAAGCGACCTGGTGCGCGGTCACCGGCGCAGATCGGATCGCCATCATCACGAGCGATGATCGGCTGAACTTCATCGACGTTCCAGGTGGGCCTTACGGCATCGCGGCTGACGGCCCCGGTGCGTTGGTGACGCTCACGCAGGGCAATAAGCTCGCCGTGGTCAGTCGAGACGGAATCCGCAGCGAACTCGCCGTCCCACTGGATGGCGCATACCCGGCAATGGCCACCGCCCATCGCGACGGTTCCGTCTGGGTTTCGCTCAACCAACGCGGGGCGCTCGCGCGAAGGGATGCCGCAGGCGATACCGAACTCATCACGCTGCCCGACGGCGCAGCCCCAGTCGGCATCGCGGCAGCAGGGGAGCATGTCTGGTCCGCCGACATCGCTCGAGGAAGCATCCTTCGGATCGACGACGATCTGCACGTCAGCGACTTCGCCCTCGCGCCCGACAGCCGGCCGCACGCGGTGATCGCCGACGACACCGGGTGCTGGTTCACAGAATGGGGAACGAACAGGCTGGGCAGAATCACGGCGGAGGGCGACCTCGCCGAGTTCGATCTCTCAGGCATCGGAGAGGAACCGCACGGCCTGGCTCTCGATGGTGACGGCGTCGTATGGGTTGCTTTCGAAAGCGGGGTCGTTGCCGGCATCAGGCTGTAGACGGCGGTTCGACGCGCGCTGCGCCGCTGCAAGTTTCCTTATCCACGACGTCATGGAGCGATCACAGAACACGAACAACTCCACACGTATGCCTCAGATACGGCGTCTGCAGATCGACTCGCTGATCAGGCCTATCCGGACAGCACCACGGCCACCCAAACGCTGCCGTAAACATTCGTATTCGGCCCACGAATCGACCCGAATCGGCGCGGTCGGGCGGACACGCGAAACTGTCGACCGGAACTCATCCAAAAACAAATCGACCGAAACGGGCGAGTAAACCGTTTTCGGTCGTTCGATTGATTTGCTCATGCGAGGTTCTGGTGTGACTCTCGGAATTAGTTGGCAGGTTTTTCACGGAAGTAGTTGGCATGGGGCGCTCGATGGACGCGGTCGGCCGTAAACTTGGCGGATCGCCCGACTGCGCGAGATCAGAGTGCCAGGAGTCTTTCAGCGTCCCGCTCGGTGCGTGCCAACTCGATATTCGCGTATAGCGCCGAACGCTTCAAACCTGTATTCCTACAAAGTGTTTCGATATTGAACTGGCCAGTCTCATAGGTTTGCAGCAGGTATGCGCGCTCTTCCGGTGTGAGCTTGTGCTGACGACCTTTCATTTTGCCGGCTGCAGCAGCTGCCGCAACGGCGTCCCTGGTCCGGCTCCGGATCAGGTCTGACTCGAATTCGGCCATCAGCCCAAGGACACCGATGAACATCTTGCCCATCGGATCTGCCGGGTCGTAGATCTTCCCGTCGATCGACAACGCAACGCCCTTGGCTGCAAGGCGCCCGACCGTCTCGTGGAGATCTTTCGCCGATCGGGAGAGGCGGTCGAGTTTGGTCACGCAGAAGACGTCGCCTTCGCGGGCGGCGTTGATCGCATTGTCGAGTCCGGGGCGCCGGGTCTGTCGACCGCTGATTCCGTGATCGACGTAGACCCGGTCGCGATCGACTCCCTCGTTGGAGAGAAGCTCGACCTGAATCGACGAATCTTGAGCCGCCGTACTCACTCGCGCGTAGCCGATCTTCATTCCACTCCCGATTTGCGGCGTTCAGCCTTGTAGCAGACAAACTGTCCGCTAGAAACTATGCCATAACGGATTATTCACCGGACAGCAAAATGGACGAAACGTGCCGAAATTTTCCCAGGTGAATCGCACGCAGGAGTGCGTTCGAGATCGTCCGGTATGACGATGGTCAAAACGCACACCGAAACCCGCAGGAAGGCTCTCAGCCGGTTCTCGGACTTGAGCGCTGCTGGCGATGCCTCTTGATATCTAGCTAGGTGCGCAGCCTACGAAAGCGAGTGGGGCAGAGCGCGTCGTCGCAGTGGAGGTGCTCCGAACAGAAACCAGGTTGCTGCTCCGACAATGGGGATCACGATGACGAGTGCGGACCACCAGAATTTGGATGCGGCGCGGTCATGTGGCGTTCGAAAGATGGAAACCAATGCAGCGACGGTAAGGAGAAAATATCCCAGCACCATTATTGTCCACGTGATATCTAAACCTATTGGGGCAGTGGGATTTTCGGCGTTGCCGGGGCTTTCATTCATCTGCTTGCTCCTGCCGGTTCATTCTCCATGTATCGAGCTCGGCGAGCTTCCGATCGGGGCTACAACCTCGCCGCGCAGCATCCGTGTTTCCGCACCGTCGACTATTCCGGGATGAAGCCATTCGTCGAAGTCCCTGGAAGCTGTGCGAGGCCGAGTTATCTTGTTGTCATGCATTCGGTAATGGATTCCTCTGTTATCTCAGGAATTGAGCATGAGTAAGAAGTCCACCCTTGTTTAGAATATTCATCTTGTGAATTGTCTACTATTACTTCAACCTGAACTGAGTCGGGCAGTACACGTATGTAATCGACTATCTCGTCTCCTTCTGTAGTTGTTGAACGCATGGTAAATTCAGATCCTCCGGAAGTGCGTGACTGTCTCATGCAATCGATTTGAGATGATTCGAATCGGTTTCCTTTGCTAGCGTTCGTGATTTTGGCCTCCCCGCAACTAGGGAGCGGCGTTCGGGCGGTGAAGAAATCGGGATCTTCTGGCGGTTTCGAACATGATGCGCAGACCAAAAGGCAGCCAACTATCACTACTTGGAAGATTGAATTCTTGGAAGTTTTCATCAGGCAATTATATCCTGCGTGAAAAATCTTGTCTTGATTGGAAATATATCGGCTGTGATTGGATCCGGCGATGTGGCACGCCTTGCGTCTTGGAAGCGGCGACGAATGATGGCAGGGGCACTTTCGCGACCCTGCCATCATCTGGTTTTTGTGAGACCTCTACGGCGTCTGGGTCGGCGTCGTCGGGGGTGTCACTGAAGTCGTCGTAGTGACAGGCTTCGTCGTGGTCGATGGTGCTGTCGATGTTTCACCTGGGCGAGGCCCCTCACTCGGCTCTGCCGAGGGTATGACAGACGGCGGAGGGGCGATAGTCGTCGTGACCGTTGGCAGACTTGTGCTGCTTGGTACTGACGTTGCGCCTTGTGGGCTTGGATCTCCGGCAGCGCCCGCAAAAGGTATTTCGTTGGCAATCGCATCCTGCATGGCAGTTCGAACACTGTCCTGATTCTGAGAGTCACGACCCTCTGCTCCACGGGATCGACTGTTGTCGCCAGACACTGGAACGTCTCCGGTGATAGGGATTGCCGTATACCATTCTTCCGTCGCTGAGTAGCGTGCGGCGATCAGATATGTCACGCCTGGAGTCAGAAGCGCGCTTCCCTCTTCTACTGAGACGACCCCATCTTTTAGTCCTCCGGTCTGGTTGATTTTAACTTTTCCGGAGGCTCCACCCTTGAGGGTCTCGGTGACAGTCCCACTGAATTGCGTCTCCAGGACTCCCCGCTTTTCGGTTGATCCGAGATTTTCCTCTATATCGGCGAAGAATATGTCGGATGCGAATCCTGCCACTTCAGCTAAATTTTCTCTGTCAATGACGCTGCTGGAATGTGCATAGCTGGTTTCGTAGGTCGCCGGGCTTGGTGTTGAGCTAACAGAAGGATCTTCGCTTAACGAGCAGCCGGACAAGAGGACGGCTATGGTCAGTGTCGCTATTCCACCTCCGACAGGAGCGAATTTTCGTATGTTCAGACTTTTTGCGCTCATTCTCAGCTCCATAGATGACGGTATACAGCCTGGTCAAGGCTCTCGATATTTGTGGTGGTGCGATCATCGTCCGTGGGGCCCATGATCTGCGAGTCGCATGAGTGACTCAATCCCATTGCGTGGCCAAGTTCATGGGTCATCACCGCGCCGCGATCTTCGGGGGTGTAACTGTCGGTGTAATGCTTGTTCAGCACGATTTGATCGGCCAGTGGCCCGCGATAATTGTAGCGTCCACTGTAATCGACCTCGCTGAGGTTTACGTCGTTGACGGTTACGTCATATCCGAATGTGCCAGATGGATGGACATTGACCAAGCCTAGTGCGTTCCATTTGTTGACGGCTACCGACCATGCAGTGGCCGAATTCGGATCACCAAAGGTCGCACTGTAGGCTATTTCATTTCCGTTATCGACGGAACTGTATCCCGGTGTGTATGTTCCAATATTTGAGACTAAAGCGCCACCTTGGAACTTTTGAGCAGTCTGTCCACATCCGACATTTTGTGTATCTTCTATGGGATATCCGTACTTGCCATTTTCCCAGTTAGCTGCGCCCCATTGGGTACCAATGTCTTGTAGCACTACGCGAGCGCCGGTATCTGGGTGCCAATAGATCCACCCACTTTGAAACTGTTGACCTCGCCCGTTTCCGGTCGTGACATATTCGTCAGTGACGGGAAATCCTAGAGGACTATTCTCCCATCCAAGCCCAGCCCATTTGTCTCGTATAAGACCCCAGACGGCATGCGCACCATACGCTTGGGACCAGTAGATAGAGCCACCTTCGAAGTGGTTGAATTTTCCTGGCTTGGTAGGGGTGTTTGTTTCACGAGTCGTGGGATAGCGCAGATCGCCGTTCTCTCGACTGTAATCGTTCCATTTGTCGAGGATTGCGCCACCCACCTGGTTGGCATGGCCTCCGGTTACCAAGGGATGCCAATAGATCGTATTATTGTTGACGAACGGCTGCCAGCGACCGTCCCGGGCAGCGGGCAACTCTACATTGGTAGCATTCCCGACAACGGGAAAACCTCCAATCTGAATGTACTCTTCGAGAATCTTACCGCCAATCCAGTACCCGTGAAACTCATCAGCTTGCGCCGCGGTCGGTACAATCAGAGACGACACAATCGATAACGCACCGGCTGCCAATAGGGTCCTCTTCCGGTTTTTGTATCGAGTGCGTGAAAGTAGTTTTCTTTTGAACAGCATGATTGTCCTTTCGATTTTTCGTGCGGAAAGATTGAACTCGAACGAAGGTGGAAAGTTTGAGGACTGGCTGTAGCTATGAGGTGACGGTGTGCCCTGTCGCCGCAACCCATTTGATCCAGCCGCCCTGAAAATCATTGCGGCGTCCGTCGGGAGTGGCATATTCGTCGGAGGTGGGGAATCCGAACCGTCCGCCTTCGTAGCCGTGGCGGCCGTATTCGGTGAAGATGGTGCCATAGACGCAGTGGGTTCCGGCTTGTGGATTGAAGTAGATGTTGCCTTCGGCGAAGCGGTTGAAGCGGCCGATTCCGTTGGGGGTGCCGAGTTCTCCGCTGGTGGGCCACCCCAGGGGGCTGGTGGGTCCGCCGAAGTCGAGGTACTTCTGCGCGATCAGCCCGTACGTTTCCCACGCTCCGGTTGCGGCGCTCCAGTAGATGCGGCCGTGCTCGAAATCCTGCACCCGCCCGTTCGCCAGCGCCTGTTCGTCGCCGGTCGGTGCGCCGAGAGGGGACGTTTCCGCGCCAAGTTGTGTGTAGCGGGCGCCGATTGCGCCGCCGACGGTGTACACAGGGCCGGCAGGGGTGACGGAAGTTTTGAACTGCATCGCATGATACGGAGTACCGGTAGACGTATTCCATTGCGAGACAATCAAATGCAGATTGTCCAGGGTGGAGGCGGGATGGATGTAGCCGCCGTAGATCTGGCCGTACGTCCCGTCATTTGCTCCCCAGTCGCCGCCCTTGACCTGAACTGTGGGTTCGGACCAGAGGCCGTCGATGCGGGCCGCAGTACGGGTGACGATCGCATAAGCCTCCGGATCGAAATATGCGAGGACCCAGGTGCCCTGGACGTAGCGGACACACATCTCGCCGATCCGACCGGGAATGATCGGTGTCGGGGCATTGCCCCAGGCCCAGCCGGTCTGCTCGGTCCACCCCCACCCTTGGTAGGCGGCGGGGGTGAGGATCTGCGCTTCCGGGACTCGTCGCAGGATCATGCCCGCGGGCTTGTTACGTCCGAACGCGGTGGAGATGACGTAGACGTATCCGCCGTGTCGTTCCATCGTCCAGCACTGATCCAAGGCGCCGGGATGATTGTCCCAACGTGCCTGCGAGAGAGCCCAATTCTCTCCCGCGTCGTCGGAGTAAGCGAGGTAGGTGAAGTTCGTTTTCCAGTCCTCAGAGTCCCAAGCGTGCACGCTCATCACCGACAGGTACGTGCGTGTTCCGATCGTGAGTGCATCGCCGGGGATGACCGTGAACTCCGTGCCGGGAGCTTCGATGCTCGGCAGCTGCCGGGTGTCGTGTGCGTTCGGCAGGATCTCCTTCGCGTATCCGCCGCCGGCAGCTGAGTTGAACACGATCCCTTGATCGAGATTTGTTGTCGTGGAACGCAACATCACCGGGCTGCGCCACCCCGGCCCACCAGGGGCAAGGGACTCGAAGGTGTCGCCGAAGAAGAACCCGAAGCGACCGTCCCGCAAACGCACAGGAAACCCCAGATCAGTGCCACCCACGCCCCACGAACCGGTTTGGGACGAGCCGGTCAGATTCTTCACAAATACGGCAGAGGCAACAGGAGTAACGAGAATGTCAGGCACGCAAAACCTTCCAACACCGAAGAAATCGCATCAACCCAAACTGAGAATGCTGGGAATCTCCTGCGAAATGACTGTGAACCCCGAACGCTGCTTACCGTAAAGAGTTACTCATCAGTTTCACAGGAATCATTCATATCAATTTGGTAACAGACCGGTCTGATTTGTTTAAGATGCAGGTGGGTGGGTTTCCGTGTGTGAAAGTTAGTACTTTTGACGGAGCCTTAAATTGTGGGGCATTTGGTCCTGTATGTGACATCTTCCGTAAATCGTTGATCTCCAACACTTCTGGATTCTTCAACACGGATCGCTGCCACCTATCGGTGCCGCTGGCGGCGTCCGGGCGCGCCTCGTGGTGTCCGGTATGACGATGGTCAAAACGCACACCCAAACCCGCAGGAGGACGCTCAGCCAGTTTTTGGTTTGTACCGACAAGCCCTGCGATTCAGAGAGACGACGACTAGAGAAGGCCGTGCACGAATCATGAATGAGCCGTTGGGTGCCGGGAATTGTCTGAATCTCGACAGGTAGCGTCGAGGGGGAATGCTGCGTATACATATGGCTCATTGTGAGGGGGGCGGAATGACTGACACCCGTAGGGCGATACTGGCAGGCGGGTGTTTCTGGGGTATGGAGGACCTGATCCGCCAGCAGCCTGGAGTGCTCTCGACGCGAGTTGGCTATACCGGAGGGCAAAATGATCGGCCGACCTATCGCAACCATCCGGGTCACGCGGAGGCCGTCGAGATCGTCTATGACCCTGCGCGAACGGACTTTCGGGCGTTGTTGGAGTTTTTCTTCCAGATTCACGATCCGACGACACTGAACTACCAGGGCCGAGACTTCGGATCCAGTTATAGGTCTGCGATCTTCTATCTCGACGACGATCAGAAGAGGGTCGCGCTGGGCACCATCCTCGATGTCGAGGACTCACGTCTGTGGCCCGGCAAAGTAGTCACAGAGTTGACCCCCGCCGGCACCTTCTGGGAGGCAGAGGCCGAGCATCAGGACTATCTGCAGCATTACCCGGATGGCTATACTTGCCACTTCCCGCGGCCAAACTGGAAGTTGCCGAGGAATCGAACCACCGCCTGAAATCGTCTGTTTTGGCGATGGTCAAAACGCACACCCAAACCTGTAGGAAGCCGCTCAGCGCGTTTCGGTCGGTTCTCGCCCATCGGCGGATTATCTGACTTCGTGTGCATTCCCGACCTGGCAAACTCACTGAAATGAGAATCTCGGTGGGTGCCACGACGCCCTGGGCGGTCCTGATGTTGGCAGGGACCTTGGTGGCCTGTTCGTCAGACGAAAACCAAGTCGAATCGTCTGACAGTCGGTACATCCAGTCGGGTTCGGTGCAAACCCCTGATGGACAGCTGATGATCGCCGGGCCGATCTCGTCGTGGGTGGAGGGACCTACGGGGATGCCGCAACTTCCGTATGCAATCTTTTCTGCCGATGACGCGCGTATCGGTGCATCTGCTGATGACGGCGTTGTCATCATCCATACTGGAAATCAGTACGGACCCCGCGTGGAGGTCACCGTCAGTTCGGTGCAATCGCAACCTGTCGACGAAGAGGGTTGGGAAGAATCGTTCGATCTCGAGTTTTCGACGGTCGACGGTCAGATGTACTTGTATGACATGGAATCGTTCTCGTATGCAAGTGGTTTCGAGCGGCCGATCACCTTCGACGGGCCGGGTGAGTACGGTATGCGGGTTTCTACCAGAGGGCGGCTAGCGATACCGCGATGGTCAAAACGCACACCCAAACCTGCAGGATCGAACTGTGCGTGTGTCTATTTCGAGGGGCGTCTCCGATCGGAGGATGACGCATGCGCTATCACAAATATCAGAGACATGTACGGCCCGATGTACTGTGAACCATGCCGCTATCGTTCCGTCGTGCGTTGAAGATCGTCGCGGTATCGCTAGTAGCCGTCGTCGCGGTGTCCTACCTGTATTTTGCTTCCGCATATCGCAGCGCCAATGTATTCGCGCCTCCCGAACGCATCACGTCGCTCGGGCGAACATACCTGATCAGCAATTTTCCGCCACGCAGTCATGAAGAGCTCGAGCGGCGCTACTCGCAGGGCCATGGCACGAGCTACACCTTCGAACGGGTGAGCTCTTTTCCGGTTCCTCTAGGCCTTCCCATATATCAATGGCAGAACGACCAGATCCGAGGCTCGGCAACGTCAAGTGCCTATCTCGAGTGGGGTGACAGCTACATCAGCTATCAGCTCTCTGGTGCGCCGTAATCTAAAGGGCAATTTGTAAGTTAGTGACCCGCGACACTGACCGCCGGTGCCGAGGTAGCGAGCGTCTGGCTATCGCGCAGGGACGACGGTGAAGGTGAAGCGGTTGGGTTGCTTGGCGTTGGTCTCCGTGAGATGCGAATTGAGCAAGACGGCAGCGTCTGTTGCCAACGACCGTGCCGCGTCTGGTGTACGACCTCGCGCCGTCACCGCCAGGCCCGATACGTCCGTCGCCGACGTGATCGTGAGGTCGGATTCGTAGTCAGAAGAGCTCCCACCACGAGTTTGTGCAAGCAGTTCAGCAGTCTTAGTCAGATCGTCTGGTGCAGCTTCGACGTCGATCAGACTGAAACTTACCGAACCGTCGGAGGGCTGGTGGGTGCTGAATTCGACTACCGCTGTCTTTGTGAAAGCAATCGTTTTCGTCCACCACAAAGCCACCACCACAACAACCACAACCATCGCAGCAGCAACGGTCAGTGCTAAGCGGCTACGGATGGCGAAGTTTCTCATCGGTTAGTTATACAGCGTCACTACTAACCTCAATCTTTCACCAGCAGCACCTAGATACGCATTCCGGACATGACTGGTCGACCCGTGTGCAGTCGGGATCCTGCCGGATTCCACTTTCCGGGGTCGTGTTCTTTCCATTCGTACCAACAAGGATTCGTCAGGCTCTATGTTGGTGCCGGCGACGCCTCAGCCTGGTCAACGCCAACGCCAACGCCAACGCCAACGCCAACGCAACCAGACTGGACCACGGCGCCGCCCGGACAATCGCAGACGCGTTTTCCGTGATTGCCGGGCATGTGCCCGGCAATGGAGAACAGCCGTAAGCAAAGTCGTTTCGGTTTCCCGGCGTGCATCACTACTGGTCAAGGTCAGTATCTGCATCCACGCTGTCAACTCGGAAGCGAGCGTGACGAGCGCCAACCAGATCTCGTTCTGGGGGACACCGAGCAGCGGTAGGTTGGCCGCTCGTCGCCGAGCAACAGTCCGGTATGTCGATGGTCAAAACGCACACCCAAGCCCGCAGGATCGAGCTCAGGCGCGATTCGCTTCCTTGCCTTGGCCGAGCGGTTTCGGCACCTGTCAAAGCCGAAGGTTTCCTCTCTCGTCGCATACAACTTCCGTCCCGAACAGTGAATACGATGCGGCTGATGCTTCGTAGAGCCGATAGACGAATCCCGCAGCAAACTGGGCGGGTTCGCGAATAATCGGACCGCCGCCGGGTAGAAGGAAGCGGCCGAACGTCATCTGATTGAGGCTGGGGATTTCGAACTCCAGTTGGAAGCATCGCTTTTTGAGGATCCGTTGAAAGGTGAACCGGACGATTCCGCCGTGGAGCCATTCGAGGGAGAGGGCTCTGATGTCGCTTCTGATTGCTGACCTGCGAGACACGGCGCCGAGGGTGGCAGCGAATGCTTCGCCGAGACCGGAACTTTCGGGTGGCGCGGTGACGCGAAGAGTCCAGTATCTTCCTCGCCGGTCCATGTACGGCTGATAGAAATCGCGGTTCAGGGAGTGATACACCGGTGTCAGAGGGCCGAGAATTTTATCCGCACGGTACACAGTGAAGTCCCGAAACATGTTGGAGTACTTGCGCCAATCGAAATCCGGTGGGGCTTCGGCCATGGTTCCAGAACCGGAGAAGAACGCGGCAACACGGTATCTCAACCATGTCTTTTCGAGATCTGGTACGTAGATGTAGACAGGTCCCAGGTTCACCGGTGCGGCGTGCCGCACGACTTCGATAGCGGTCGAAGGTTGCAGAACAGAACCCGTGACGGCGAAGCTGAGCATTCTGTTTCCGGTGTCAGGAATGAATGTTCCGTCATCGTCGACGCAGCGCCGGGCGACGGTGATCCGGACCGGGGTACCACCGATTTCTGCCCGATACCCGGGCTGGGGGATTCTGCTTCCGCGCAGAATTGCCTGGACGTCGATGCCGTCGGCGCCGAGGGGCACTGGTTCGGGCTCACGCATGTGCGTACGCTCCTGATGACTCCGTCCAGAGACGAAGAGATCAACTTTACAGCTTCCGGATGCGCAGATGCGATCTGCTGGCGGAGGTCGTCGTGAAAGCGCGAGGTTATCTTCCGGACGTGTGTTTTATCTGTCGGGGAGATTCGGCCTCTGTTGCGGGCCACATGTGGATCAGGTAGTCCTCGACAGGATCGCCATCGTGATGCGCATCGAATCGGATACTTTTCCCGCGGGCGTAGATCCGCACGCGATACCGACGTTCCCCTGGTGGTGTTAACCCGAGAATATCGGCGGCTTTCCCGTCTGCGTTCATGTTGTCCCAGAACGAAACGATGTTGACACGGTGGGCAATGTCCTGAGTCAAGTCGCCTTCGACGGAGCCTTCCCATGCGCTGTCGTCATAGAAGGGCGGCGTGTGGTGTACCTCGACGGTGACGTTCACCGGCCCGCTTTTGACGCCTACGTTTACTCGTAAAAGGTCGCCGGCGAACATCGCGAGCGGAAAGTCGGGATTTTGGCCGTGGATCAGCTCCCGCAGTGGGCCTGCTTCGATCATGAACTGGTGATAGTCGGTGTCGATGACTGATTGGTGTCGTTCGATGGTCACTTTCGAGCTTCTTCCGACTGGTGTGGTGGGGGTTATGTGCAGGTTTCGGTGATCATGGGTTCGATCGGCATTTCGGACAGTGACGTCACCCCTGCAATTCGGGCCTGTAGGCACACACCGGCAGACATCCATTGTTCCCAGTCAAGTCCCAGTTCCTCGGCGAGATAGCCTTCAAGACTTGTCTGATCGGACGGATCCGCTATCCGGCCGAGTTCGAACCGACGCTCGACCACACCTTCGCGTGCGAGAACGAATGTGGACAGCATGTTGACATCCCACTGGACAGTGATGCTGGTGCCGAAAGCGGCGGACAGCCGTTCTGGCAACGGGGGCAGTATGGCGGCGATCGCCAGTTCCTCGAGTATCCACGTCCAGCCGCCGACCGAGGCTGCATGGCGCATCGCCAGAGCCTCCTCGTCGGTAAGCGAGTCCAACCACTCTTCGGTACCCGTCTCGGTTGGTTTGCGTAGCTTCCGAGGATTGGCCGAATCGAATACTCCAGCACGGCTTCGACATCGGTGGAATGAACAAGTGTGAAGCAGAGTCCGAGATCGAAGCGATCGTCCTCCTCGACCCAGGCGAACTCATCCTGTAAAAACTGATCACTGTTCATCCGGCAAGCATCTCATCCTGCAATTGAAGTTTTAGGCGGGCGCAATGGTGTAGTTGCCGAGCGCATCGTCGACAGTCACGAAATATGTCCGTGTGTCTTCATTCGTCGTGTAGACGTTGCAGGAAAACTTGATCCCAGGTTTCGCCGGAACGCGCGATTGAAGGCACTGCGCCCTGTCGACGGGAGCCGGCGCTAAGTCTGCGACCGCTTGTGCATACACCGACCTCTCGACTTCGCGTAAGTCGAGTTCGAGAGTGGCGGCGGAAAGCGGGTAGTCGATTGCATAAGGATTCGGAGTGGGAGGCGGTTCATTGGGATCGTCTTGAGCACCTGGACCTTCGGCTCCGATGACGACGATCTCGCCGAGCGAGGGGCTTTGCTCAATCGATTTTTGACTCAAGGCAACGACCCCAACTGCGACAAGAGGTGCGGCAACGCAGCCGGCGACAATCGCAAGCCTGACACGGGATGGCATGTTTCTTCCTTTTCGCTGCCGAGATGTATTGCTTCTCTGAAACTGGTGTACGCCGTTACAGGCTATGACCTATCCAGCGCTCGTATCGGTCTGCTGGGGCCAAATGTCTGCACACGGACACCGGGCGTCGAGGGGCGCTGATGGATGGCTGTCGTCATCGCCCCTATCGAACTGATTTCACCGACTGCATTGGGTCCGAGAAACGATCGAGTGAGAGAGGACCTACAGGCTGCGTTGCCTAGCGGTGGGTCCGGCTTGCCGATCTTGCACGTGATCATGGTGGAAGGATGCGGGGATGCGCCCGAACAGGTACCTCGACGATTATCTGCATGGGCTGGAGTTCCTGGGTGGGGTGTACCCCGATGATGCGGGGGTGATCGCCGAGCACGGCATCGTGGCCGCGCTCGATGATGATGATGCGTTCGTGTTCTTGCTTCGCTTGGTCGGTCCAGAAGCCCCGGCGTTCGCGGATGAACTGTGGCAGTTGATCAGTGGTTTTCTGAACAGTCGCCGCGTCGAGGAGTTGTTCGGAGGCTCTGAGGATGCAGGGTTGACGGATCTCAACACAGTGAGAATCCCGAGATACCTCCCGCCTCCTACTCGACCGAGGATCTTAAGGTGAGAGTGTCTGACGACTACGGGGCTGAGTGTCAGGTGATTTGAGGTGACGGCGCGACCTGATCGGTATCGTCGCGATATGACCCGTTCCGATGTTTCCTGGCAGAGCCGAGAGATAGCGTGGCCGCTGATTGTGCTTGAGCAGAACGGAATCTTACCGGTCTAGGGACGACGAAGGAGACACAGCGTGAGCGGCCCTCGTGACAACGAGATTCTCAGAGCACGTACACCGGGACTTGGGTTCGCGGTCGCCGCAGTTCCGTTCCTCGCTGTGCTGGGTGGGGTGCGCTACGACTGGTGGCGATACCCCCGGCCCGCTGTTGTCCTCCTCGAACCTGCAACAGTGGGGTTAGCTCTCCTAGGGTTGACGGTGGTCGGTGCTCTCTGGATCTTCCGGTCCTACGGTTACTGGACACGTGAGCAGCGGTTGTCGTGGAAGATTGGGCTTGCCCCACTGGCCGTGGCGACGACAGCCATGGTATTTGTGCTGGTGCCGACGCCGACAGAGGACGCCTTCGACCGTGCCCGGGGCGGGATGGAGGAGCTCGCAAACTCGATGCAACAGAACCTCATGCCCTATACCGGCCGAAGTACCGTGATCGACGGGCTCGAGTTCCACGTCTATATCAGAGAGGATAACTGCGTGTATTTCGCCGATCTCAAGCAGAGCGTCGTACTCAAGGCCGGATGGATATACACGGCGAACTGCACTCTGGACCCGGACCAGCTCCGTCGTTATAAGCCCGTCGCCGACAATTGGTACGCATTTCCGTAAAGAATGGTCCACGTTCACATCGCTCAAACACATAATCGCGACCGGATCCGACTTAGTGGACCCCGTCAGAATCCTCGGAATATCCGATCTTCCGCCCTGTCAGCAGCACTCGCGAAATCACTGAAATCCATGTTTGCCAAAGACAGCTTATTCTCGATCGACCAGCTCGACGTCGGAACGACACGGACTGCACGCCCAGGCTCCCGATTCAGGTCGACAGCAAGTATCGGTCGCTCCGGATGGCTGAAAGTCACTGAATCGGCGAGGAATACGAAGTACGGAGGTGGACTCGGGACAAGTCCGGCGATCTCATCTGCAGTCAGACCGTCAAGATCCAGATCACTGACGCACGCCAGGCTTGCACAGAAATCGGAATACTCAGGATCTGGGCCGTCAGGACCCGTCGCGACGTCGCACAGAAGCTGCCACGCATCATCATCACTGAAATCCGCCCGAACCAACAACGCCCTACCTTGCGTCGGTCTGGGGAGTTCACGGGTCATCAGATGACCCTACAGATTCTTGGCTCCCGCCTGTAAACCGAAGGCCCTCAGGCCGATTCTGCGGGTTTGGGGGTGCGTTTTGACCATCGCCAAACCGGACGATATGTATCGACCAGGCTCATCGCCGGTCGTATGTCAGTAGCAGAAACCTGAGGTACGGTCGGTCATGTCATCAATCCACCTTCCCTACCGTCGCCGACCACCGGGAACATTGACGGCTGTGTGCACGCTCGTTTTGTCGCTCGGCATCGTTTTCGCCGTAATCGATTGGTGGCCCGGTATAGGTCACAGGGTGGACAAACTCACCAATCTGCTGATCCTGTTAGCACTTTCAGGCATGCTTCTGATCACCGGAACTGTCTGGGCTGTCCAGACTTTCGGCATCGTGCGCCAGGAACGGCGATGGTCGTGGTCGGTCATGGTCACCCCGATCATCGTCCTGACGGCTCTTGTGATCGCAGTACTCATTCCCGCACCATCATTTCAGTCCGCACGCGACGACTTCGAGATGGCTGTGCGGAATCTTCCGGACACCCCTGAATCCACCTCAGTCACTGACGTACACGTCGGCCCTTTCACGATGTCGAGGATCACCAAGCATCCTGCGGGGACGGTCTACTTTCATGACGCTGATCAGGGCTGGTTCCGCTCGGCCGGGGGTTGGGTGTATTCACCCGGCGGCAGACCAGCGGGCGACGAGTATTACGAGAAGTTCGACGTCACCCATATCGACGGACCGTGGTATGAATTCCGTGGCACCCTGCCAACTTGGTAGAAGTCAGATACACGCTGCTTCGATGCGCGGGGGACAGTCGAGGTCATGCCCAAAGTACAGAACGATGAACTATCGCCGAGACGTACCGTGGTCCTCGCCGCGTTGCTTCCCATTTTGCCGATCGTTGGACTTCTCGGAATGCGGTGGGACAAGCCTAAGTTTCTGTCCCGGATGACCGGTCCCGACGAGCTTCTCGTCGGGGGCTTGCTGACGTTGCTGCTGGCGGCGGTCGGGCTGTTGTGGATGATTTCTACGATTCGTGTCGTCGGTGAGGACCGATGTTGGACTTGGTGGATTACCGTAGCCCCGGCCGTCATGATTACTGGAGTAATCCTGTATCTCACTGTTCCAGGCTCGTGACCTCCCATCTGATGAGAGAAACTCGTCTACTCGGAAGGTGCCGACTTCCATACCTGCAATAAATATCTTTCCGGAATCGAAGAATTCGCATCGTTTTGATTCGCTATCCGGCCTCGGGCAGAAACCCGCATGGTGTACGTACCAGCGCCGTCAGAGGTGATGGGTTTTTCAAAACCGTTCGCATATGAGAACGAATTCAGGTCATACACGTACATCTGGCCGTCTGCAGTCGAGAATTCGAGATCGAATGATTCTTCCCAGCCCTCTTCGTCTGGTGGTGGCGATTGCACCGAATTGACGGTGACCTCCACGCGGGGCCCGTATTGATTTCCGGTGTGGATGATGACGACGCCGTCGCCTGCGGATGCACCTCTGCGCGTGTCGGCGGCCGAGAATATCGAGTGTGGGAGTTGCGGCATGCCCGTAGGGCCTTCCGGCCAAGTCGCAATCGGGCCGGCGATCATCAGTTGTCCATCAGGGGTTTCAACAGACCCCGACTGGTTGTGGCGGTTATCGGACGACTCGATTTCTTCCTCACCAGGTGAACAAGCCATCAACGCTCCGGCCAACATCAGGATCGTCCAGGCCGTACCCAGTGAGCTTCTCATGCATATAAGCCTGCCATGGCGGAGTTCACACGAAATTAGATAGTCCTTCAATGGACGAGTAGCAACTCCAGTCCGATCAGATCGTTCATGCGGGTTTGGGTGTGCGTTTTGACCATCGACAAAACAGACAACTTTCGGACCCAACGACCTGATTCCCGTCGTCGTCTTGAACCTAATGGGGAACGACGGACAAGCTTGAACACCCGAAGAAGAGCACTAAGCTGCAATATTGTCCGAATTGTATGGGCCTGGGATCTTCTACGGCCGGGGCGGCACGCCCTCGCCCTGCTTCGCAGCTCAGCTGGTTCCGGACAGGGGCCCGACTTTCGGGAGGTGCCTGTCGTCGTTCGGCTTTCTGATGCAGCTCGCCCGGCAGCGTGGTCTTGGACATACTGAGGTCATGACGAGCCGAGGAGTGGTACGTAGTTGGGACGTGGGGGTATGCAGGGCGTGATCGACTCCGCAGACACTCCGGGCGGTAGCTGGACCTCATGGACATCTGTAGTGGTCCACGGGTTCCCGGGTTTGGTCGAAGGTCAGGAAGTCGAGTTCGAGTGGAATCAACTCGACGAGGCGGCAGACGGTTACGACTTTCACACCGTGCAGGCGTGGCCAGTCGGCGAGGACCACACGCCGCCGGGACCGTCCGGTTTCAGGGTTTGGGATATCGATCCCGACGGCACCGTTCACGAGGTCACCGATCTAGACATCACCGACCTCGACGATACGATCGCGCCCCCGATCGGCACCCCAGCGATCGGTGTCGTCACCACCTGGAATGGCGAGGAAGGCTGGGGGGTCATCGACTCTGCGGACACCCCGGGCGGTTGTTGGACCTTCTTCGGCGCTCTCCACCCCGACGAAGTCCTCAATGCTCAGCCGAGCGGCAGTTTCAACATCAGCGGAGGAATCAGTGGTCTCGTCGTCGGCGAGCGGGTTGACTTCGAATGGGAGCCGGTCCTCGATGAGGACGGATACAAATTCCGTGCGATCAAGGTCAGACCGCAGCGCGAGATCCCCCCTTGGCACATCAAACGAATCGATAGGTAGCGCTCGGAGTCGCCAAGGAACGGACCTCGGTCTGCGACCGAAAGACGGTGCGAGAATTCGACAGAGCCCTACCGTGGACGGATGGAAACGGCAGGCAAAATAACTCGAGCTGCTCGGAACCCTAATCACGATGGTCGGACTATGGTCCGCGTGGTCGAGAGCGTCGACGAGGAACAACACACGGCTCGTTGCGTTCCTCGGAGTCGCCTTCGGCCGCCTGGCCGGATCGACAGAGCAGGAATTGCGAACAGTCTATGGAAGCGACGTTGGCATTGGGGCCGACCACGCGAGAGTTCTGAAACACGACCAACTCATTGACCATTTGGTTGATCTCCACCGTGAGCTTGATGCGGTGAGGGCTGAGTCGCACGCACATGCCGACGCGGCCCGTAGTGAAATCGAGACCGCGTTCTCGAAAGCGATCGATCACATGAAAACAGAACAGAATTCCCATGCGATAGGGGATCTAAAGTGGGCGCTCGTCGGACTCGGAACGACAGCCACTGGGATCTTGATCGGGATCTGCGTTTGATTACGAAACCACAGCAGCACAACCTAATCCGATGAATTCGCCGAGAGCTGTCAGGCTTCCCTCATCGTCGCACGGGCCAACATTTGTTCCATCTGAGGCGACCCCAACGGCAATGCTGTGTTCTGCATCCTCATGCGGACATTCCACTCCGGGGCGAACGCGTCCCACAGCACTCGTACAGCAGGTGCCGAAACATCGCGCTCGACTGTTTCTACAGTTCCTGCATCCCAATGAGGTTCCCCGTCAACAGAATCCGGCTCACCGAACACCGAGATCAAACGATCCGGCACGTAACCCAGCGCAACCAAGTCTGATGCACTGAAATGATCCTTGCTCACAAAACCCCACCTTCACCCCAAACTGCAACGACCACAACATCTTGCCGCACACGCTCACCATCGCGGATCCCGCAGAACATGTCGGACCCCAGAACTATCCTTAAGGCTGCGACGAGCACCAGGTCGCCACTCTGACCAGACTGAAGCGAAAGCCGAAGTCCTGACCTGCAACAACCTTTGCAGATCGGTCACACGTGGCGGCCTGATACTCATTCCCCACCACAAAACCAGAGCTACCGCGACACCACCCGTGACCGGCCTGCGCAGCTCCCGCACAATCACCTTTACGTTGGAGGAGCCTGAGGTAGTCGCTTCAGGCGCTCGTCGGCGGTCTGGGGCGTGGCTCCACAATCACCTGCTGCCCCGATGGCTTCGCGTGGAAGGCCACCCCGGACCGTGACCGGTCGTTTCGGCCGCTGATTGAGATGTGTTCGCGAAGTTTGTCGCTGTGTAAAGGTGTGCCGGCGAAACAACCCTGACGAGCCCCACGTATTCGCAAGGAGTGCCTATGGTCGAAATTGTCTGGGTTGGAATCGATGTCGGCCGCCACGCTCATCACGCCGCCGCCGCAGTCGACGACAGCGGCGCTGTGCTGTGGTCACGCCGTATTCGCAACGACCAAGCGGATATCGAGACACTGCTCGAACGAGTCGCAGATGTCGGGTCGGTGGTATGGGCGATCGACATGACCGCACCGGAATCTGCCTTGCTCCGTGGCGTGCTGGCTGCGCACGGTCAGCAGGTGCGGTACGTGCCTGGCAGGGTCGTCCACAGTATGACCGGTGCCTTTGCAGGCGAGGGCAAGACCGACGCCCGCGATGCGGTGGTGATCGCGCAGACTGCACGTCTGCGCAGCGACCTCGCTCAGGTCGCAGTGCCCGACGATGTCGCGATCGAGCTCGAGCTGTTGACCGGCCACCGAAGCGAGCTTGTAGCCGAGCGAACGCGCGGCATCAATCGACTGCGTGTCCTGCTGACCCGCATTTTTCCTGGTCTGGAGCGGTGTTTCGACTATTCGACGCTGACCGGTCTGGCGTTCGTGACCAGGTATGTTACGCCGTCGTCGATCAACGCGGCCACCGACGAAGAAATCTACGATCACCTGCGTACTCACGGGGTTCGCCGACCCACGATCCCTAAAATGATCGGTGCGGCTCGTACGGCAGCCCTGGCGCAGCCCATCGCACTGGCCGGTGAAGCAACCACCGCAGTCTTGATTCAGCAGGCAGCCAGTTCGCTGATCCTGCTCACCCGGCAGATCACCGATCTGGACAAACAAATCACCGGTGTCTTCCGGCAACATCGGCACGCACGCATTCTCGAATCCGTGCCCGGCATAGGAACCCGAAGCGGAGCCGAACTCATCGCGATCACCGGCGGTGACCTCACTTCGTTCGGCTCGGCCGCCAAACTCGCCGCCTACGCTGGCCTCGCCCCGGTGCCGCATGACTCAGGAAACCGACACGGCACTTTGCGCAGACCTCAGCGCTACCACCGTGGCCTCCGGAAAGTGTTCTACATGGTTGCGCTCAACAGCTCCCAACGCGACGGACCGTCCCAGGAGTTCTATCAGCGCAAACGAGGCGAGAAACGCTCGGCTGTGCACGCTTTGATTGCGCTCGCTCGTCGTCTCGTCGACGTCGTGTGGGCGCTGATCCGCGACAACCGCGAATGGACCCCCGAACCCGCGACCGAGCGCCACCAATCTGCACCGAAAGCCGCCTAGGACAACCACCACCGATGACGCTAGTGGTCCGTGTCGAGTCGGATGGGTGAACGTAAACGGAGGGAGGAAGACGTCGAAGGTACTCGCAGTGCACGCGTGGCTCATCTTGATGGCTTGGATGATGGTCGTGTCCTAGCTGGGTGAGCGGAGATGTCACGGGCGCACTTCACTGGACTACCCGGCGCGGCAACGGCAGCAAGCTCTACGCCTTCGGCATGATCGTTTGCATGACGAACGTCGCGAACACAGTCCAGAGTTCATACTCCAAATGGTCCGAGAAGTACGTCGAAGTCGCCGGAGCGATCTCAAAGACTCATCCCTCCGACCGAGCCCTCGTCAGCACCTGGGCCGACAGTTTGACCGGTCCGGTTCTCGATGCGGGTAGCGGACCTGGACAGTGGACAAACTTCCTCGCGCAGCACGGACTCGACGTACGCGGAATCGACCTCGTTCCGGAGTTTGTCGAGCACGCTAAGGCGACCTACCCCGACCTCACTTTCGATATCGGGAGCTTCGAGGCAATCGACGCGGAGACAGGCTCCCTTGGCGGAGTGCTCACCTGGTACACGACCATCCATCATCAGCCCGAGGATCTGCCAGCTGTACTCACCGAGTTCGCGCGCGTAATCCGGCCTGGCGGCGGGCTTCTGGTCGGCTTCTTCGAGTGGCCCAACCTCGAACCGTTCGAGCATGTCGTTACGCAGGCGTATCGCTGGCCGGTAGGAGAGATGCGCGAACTCATCGAGGCTGCAGGGTTCGACGCCCTGGAAACACACACCCGGACCGAGAAGGATGTGCGGCCACACGGCAGGATCGTTGCCCGACGCACGCTATGAATAGGTACACCTACGACACTCGCACCGGCGAGCCGCCTCCTCCTGGGCCGAGTCAGAGTGGGCTGCGCATCTACCACCTTGCGCTATCCGAAGGGTCAGCGAATGACGCTCACATTCGTTAACAGCCGACGCTCTGATTGGTGGACACAACCACATAAGCGGTGATCGGAATATCACCGCCAGACTTGCTTCCCGCATTGAGATCCCCGCCAGCGCACCAAGTGGGAGGTGCCCACCACCGCGCACACCCACCGCCTGCCACACACCAACAACCGAACGACACTTCCGGCGCTGTTGCCGCTACGCAGCCCCGAGTGGTCAAGAAAGTCGTCGTACAAGTCGCCCCAGAGCACCATGCCGGGGTCCCGACCCGTCAACCCACGCTCCGCTCTACGGGGTTGACCGCCCACCCGTTATCTTCTTGATGGTCCCTTCATTGGGGCCGGTCTTCCGTTCCGGTATGGCTTACACGCCCACTGGCCGATTGCGGGTCTCGTCGAGTGACGCCGCCGGATCGGATGGCGCCGGTTCACCGCTGATAGAGGCATGGCCAAAACGAACACCGAGGGGTCTGCATAACGTGGGTGACGGGGATCGGTGCCGTGACCATCAACGCTGACAACCGAAATGGAGTGTCTACGTGAGCGAACCGATCTATGACGTCTTCTGCGGAATCGACGTCGGCAAAACATCCCATCATGCCGTTGCGCTGGCACCTGACGGCCAGCGGCTCTGCGGCACTGATCTGCCACAGGACGAGAGCAGAATCCGCTGCCTGCTAGAGGATCTCGCACGGCACGGCCGAGTGTTGGTGGTTGTCGATCAACCCCGCAACATCGGTGCCTTGCCGGTCGCTGTGGCTCGCGAGTGTGGAGTCGACATCGCCTATCTGCCTGGATTGCGGATGCGCCGTATTGCGGACCTGTATCCGGGCCGGTCGAAGACTGATGCGCGGGACGCGTTCGTGATCGCCGACGCGGCACGAACATTGCCTGACACCCTTCTGCGGATCGACGAACAGAACGACGTGGTGGAAGGACTGCGACTGCTGGCGGGATTCGACGCAGACCTTGCCATCGAAGAGAACCGCCTGGTCAACCGAATACGATCGGTCCTTCTCTTCGTTCATCCCGCTCTGGAACGCACAATCGGTCGGCAAATGCATCGACCGGTCGGCCCGGGACTACTCGCGGAGTTCGGCGGGCCCGAAGGTTTCACAGCCGCAACACGGCAAACCTTGGACGAGAGTGCCCGAGCTTTCGCACCTCGGTTGTGGAAGAAGATCACCGACGAGATTGTCGACTCCCTCGGTCAGCAGTCGGTGACCGTACCTGGTGCGGACAAGGCTGACTTCGTCATTCGTACGCTGGCACGACACCTGCTCGAGGTGCGGCGTACACGCGCCGAGCTCGCGGAACAGTTCGAAACCGAACTGGGCAAGCATCCTGACGGGCCGATCCTGATGTCTCTGCCTGGTGTCGGTTGCCGCACCGCGGTCACGATGCTCGTCGAGATTTCGGGCATCGACCGGTTCGTCAACGCCGGCCACCTCGCCGTCTACGCAGGCGTGGCACCGCGAACACATCGATCGGGAACGTCGATCAAAGGCGAACACCATAGGTACGGTGGAAACTCCAGACTCAAACGCGCCATGTACCTTTCGGCGTTTGCAGCACTGCGTGATCCGCTGTCCCGTACGTACTACGACCGCAAGCGTGCCGAAGGTAAGAACCACCGATCCGCTTTGATCTGCCTCGCCCGGCGGCGGAGCAATGTTTTGTACGCGATGTTGAGCAACGGATCGAAGTACACCCCCACGCAGCAAGCGATCCCCTCTGATGTGTCAACCACACGCGACGCAGTCCGAAACGCTGCTTGACAGGTCAAACGGACTGCGCGCGCGTTGCACCCACGCAGCGCGCGCCGTAATCGTGACCGGGTGTTTATCGACGTCTCTACCGCTTCCGTTAGATCGACAGCAGTGCCGGGACGGAGACAATCGAGAGCAGGAGGAACGTCCCTGGGAACGCGATGTTGTAGTACACACGTGTCTGGATGTGGCGAGCTACCGCTCCGAGGAAGAAGAGGACGAGGCCGACCGCAGCGAGCAGCCCCACCGGTCGACCGCCGAACAGGCCGATCAACAACCCGAGACCACCTGCAAGCTTGGCTGTACCCAGCATCGGGAGCCATGACGGTGGTACGCGGACTTCAGCGGAGTTGGCGAGCACGAACTTCGCGTGGGCGTAGTCGGCGATACCGAAGCCTGCATTCAGGAGCGCAGTCAGAAGGACAATTCCCGTGGCAAGTGCGGTCATTTCGAGGTTTCCTGGATTGGGGCGAGCATGTTGTAGTTTCCGACGACAGTAAAAGGTTTCGGGGCGGCGTTGTCGGATGTCCAGTTCGGGAGTGCTCGGCGGAAGTGCGCTGCCGTGTCGATGCCGAGTAGTGGATTTGCTGCCGGATCGGCAAGGTTGAGCATCAGGAAGAATTCGCTGCCCGACCGAACTGCAAGGTACTGCATGTCTTCTGGCGCGACTGCGGTGACGGCGTGGAATACGCGGCGAATTTCCGTCTCGGCGGAAGCGATGGATTCGTCGTGGGTAGTGAAGCGGACGATCTGTAGTGTGCTCATATCGGGATATGCGCTTTCGATAGACGTGGGACTTGGTCATCCCTTTGACGACTGCCGCTCCCGAAAGGTGACTCATGGACAGTGAGACCCTCGCCCGACGATTCGACGAACTCCGCCCGCACCTGATGTCCGTGGCTTTCCAGGTCGTCGGCTCCATGCCCGACGCCGAAGACGTAATCCAGGCCGTGTGGTTGAAGGTTGCCTCATCGGATACGCGTGCGATCGCAAACCTCGCCGGCTGGATTACCACGATCACCACACGAACAGCACTCGATACGCTCAAAGCGCGTCACCGTCGCCGCGAGACCTTGGCGGGCGACGATCTTCCGCACGAAGGCGAAACAAGCGGCCCGGACGCGGAAGTGCTTCTCGCTGAATCTGTCAGTCGCGCACTCCTGGTCGTCCTCGAACGTCTCTCCCCGGCCGAGCGGGTCGCATTCGTGATGCACGACGTATTCGCCATGCCCTTCGACGAAATCGGGAACATCCTGGATCGCACTGCGGCGACGAGTAAAAAGCTGGCGAGCCGAGCCCGCACCAAAATTCACGCCGCCCCCACCCCAGCGTCCTCACAGGTGACGGAACACACCAAGATCGTGAAAGCCTTCCTCGCCGCCTCACGCGGAAGCGATATCCCTACCTTGCTCGAACTTCTTGCACCGGACGTGATCCGAACAGTAGATCCAATCCTCGTTGCGCCCGGAGCATCGACATTCATTCGCGGGGCCGCCGAGGTGGCAGACGAGACTCGGCAGTTCACCACACGCGCGAAAAAGGCAGCAGTGGTGCTCATCGACGGCGAACCTGGCGTCGTGATCGCCCCGTCCGGACGTTTACTTGCCCTGATGACCATTTCATTCAACCTCAACGGGCAGATTCGCCGGATCGACATCACCGCCGATCGTTCCTACCGCGATGCCGCGACGCTCACATTGCCAACAGATGGAGGCGAATAAACCTTGTTCGAGGTTGCGGAAAGAGATAGAAGCACTCGACATGGTGACAGGGGAGCGACTCTACCGACTCGCAGGAAGGCATCACCAGACCGAAACAGCCGCTCCCACACGCTTTGTCGTGATACCCCGCACTGAAGAACACGGCGGATACGAGAACGAGTGCTTCACCAATTACGTCCAAGACGGCCGCGGCCGCTACTGCCTGCGAGGACCGATGGTCCAGTCGGACGCGGAATGGCTCGCGAACAAGCTGAATACGCAGTTGGGCTAGCCAGCCAACAAGGCCCGCACCGGATTCGGTGCGAGGTGCCCACCAGCGCACACACCCACCGCCGCCCACACACCAAAAACCGACCGCCGCCTCCGGCGCCGTTGCCGCTACGCAGCCTCGAGTGGTCAAGAAAGTCGTCGTACAAGTCGCCCCAGAACACCACGCCGGTGCTTCTATCTTTTCTGCAATCACTCCTGCGGGCCGGTGACGGTCTTAGTTTCAGTCCTAGTAGTTCGATGGCGTCGTCGGCGGGGCGTAGAGATCGCTAGTGCGAGAACGCCGAGCGCGGATAGAGCCGATCCTGCTGTGAGGCTTATTGTCGCGGTGGTGAATTGAGCGATCAATCCGGCTCGGGCGTTGCCGAGTTCAGGGCCGGCGATCTCGACGATGTGGTCGAGGGCGCTGATCCGCCCCCGGTGGGTGTCGGCTATTTCTCGCTGAACAATCACTCCTCGGGCGACCACGCTGGCGGTATCTGCCGCGCCGGCGATGGCCAGAACACCGAGGGCCGCAGCCAGGTGCGGGGCGGCGGCGAGTGCCAACAAGGAGATCGCCCAGATCAAGGCAGCTCCGAACATCAGGGGCGCCGGCCGGTGGGAGTGCGCGAAGTATTTGGACGCTGCGCCCGCCAGGATGCCTCCGAGCGCCAGAGCGGCGAACATCAGGCTCAACGTGTACGTCTGACCGCCGAAACGTTCGGAGTTCAGAGCCGGGAACAGGGCGGTAGGCATGGCGAGGACCGTGGCATTGAGATCGACCAAGAACGCCCTGCGTAGGGCCGGTGTTCGCCATCCGATGCGTAGGCCGCTCAGCAGGCCGTCAGAGGTGCGTCGTGGTCGCGGGGTGCGGGGCTGTGGAGGCGTGCGCGGTAGGCGGGCGATTCCGTAAACGGCCGAGGCTGCCAGTGCTGTCGCGAGCGCGAAGCACCCCGCGACCCCGTGGGTGGCGGCGACGATTCCGCCGATTGCCGGTCCGAGCAGCACGCTGAGTTGAAAGGAGGTTGCGGTCAGCGCCAACCCTCTACCCCATGTATCGACTGGTAGGAGGGTGACGACCAGGGCCTTGCGGGCTGGAGAACCCACGGATGATGCGGCGGAGAGGAGGGCGAGGAGGCAGAAGATCACCGCCGGTGAAATGTCGGGGCCCAGTGCTGCCGCTGTCATGGCGACCAAGGCGATTGCCTGGCCGAATGTGCTGGTGAGAGCGATGGTGCGGCGATCGATTCGGTCGGCGAGCATGCCACCGACAAGTGCGAACACGATGATCGGTACTGATTTAGCGAGACCGAGCATCCCCATCCACAACACACTGCCGGTGGCGTCCCATATCGCTACGAGGGCAGCGAAGGACGCAACCTGGGCTGCGATCGCAGTGAGCGTGGTGCTCGTCCAGAGCTTGCGAAACATTGGCGACTGCACCAGAGGTGAGGGTCGCCGCGCCGGAGTGCCCCGAGGGCAGTGTCGTCGTTTCCTCGGCCGTCGAGACATGGCGTTTGGCATCTATGGTCTCCGATATCGCTTGCGCGAGAACGAGACCAATCTGCACTGACACTAGGAGCCCGGGCAGGAATGATCCCGGGCCTCGCTGGGTTGTCAGCTGAAAAGGGCGCGCCGGGTATCCGGCGCTGCTGTGCACATTTGAATCGTGACCATGGTCAATGACAGTAACAATGTCCGTGCGCGTGCGTCGGTTGAGCATCACACCATCCCCGGCGCACGAGCAATGTTCTAAATGCGATGTTGAGCAACGGATCGACGTACACCCCGATCACCCAACAAGCCGGCCCCTCTGATGAATTAACCACACGCGCCGGAGTCCGAAACGCTGCCTAACGGGTCAAGCGGACTGCGATGAATCCATTACGAACGAGAAGGGCTTCTCCGCGTGAATTCATCCAACTGTCGGCGGTGAGTTCCCTGCCGCAGCACTGGGCGCTTGGAAGATCGCGCGTAGGGCGGCGATGTCGCCGTCGATGACGACGGCTGGTGCGATGGCGTCGATGGTCAGCACCCCTGCTGCCAGACCCAGCACGATAGGGGCGTCGGCACTCAGAACGGCGTCGACATCCCTCCCGTCCGGCAGACCGACGTCGACACCAGTGGGTGTGGCGCGGAGTTGGATACAGTGGTCTGCAGCCGAGATGTTCACCGCCGCTGTCTGATCGGCTGGGACACGGCCTGTGAACAAGGCCGCGAGGGCCAGCGACATCCACTCGGGCCGGAAATCGTCGTCTTCTGGACCGCGGATCATCAGCGGCGTCGACCACCGGATCAGTCCGTTGATCGGCTCGCGGAGTTCGGCACCCCACGGCGTCAAGGCGTAGGTGATGGCATTCCCGCCTTCGGACAGGCGTCTTTCGAGCACACCAGCGGTCTCGAGGTCGCGTAGGCGACCGACCAACAGGTTGGTGGCGATGCCGGAGAGCGCTTCGCGCAGGTCACCGTATCGAGCAGGCCCCAGCAACAACTGACGGACGATCAGCAAATTCCACCGGTCACCGATCACATCGAGAGCTCGGGCGAGTCCGCAGTACTGGCCATAGTCGCGGCTCATAACACCTGCTTTCTAAAAATAAAGTGTGCTTCACTATATCAACCATTACTTTGCGAGGGGCGCGCATGACGACGACAACAAGGCCATCCTGGGTCGACGACGACTTGTTCCCGTTCGAGAGTCGATTCGTCGACATCGACGGAAATACCGTCCACTACGTCGACGAGGGATCTGGTCCCACATTACTTCTGCTGCACGGCAATCCGACCTGGTCATTCCTCTGGCGCGAGGCGATCAGTGCGCTCCGCTCCGACTTTCGATGTATCGCCCTCGACTATCCGGGCTTCGGCCTCTCGACCCCCAAGCCCGGCTACCGCTACTTTCCAGAGGAACACGCCGACGTCGTCACCGGATTCGTCGACGCACTCGGCCTCGACGACGTCACGTTGGTCGGCCAGGACTGGGGCGGGCCGATCGGGCTGGCCGCCGCCCAGCGGCGACCGGGTGTTATCGATCGACTGGTTCTGATCAACTCCTGGGCGTGGCCGGTCAACGGGATTCTCCACTTCGAGGCATTCTCTCGCATCATGGGCAGTCTCCCGATCCGTTTCCTGGTTCGTCGGGCCAACCTGCTTGTCAACGCCTTCCTCCCCACCGGGCACCACCGCCGGAAACCGACCACGGCCGAGATGACCCACTACAGGCTGGCGCTCGATACTCCGGAGCGACGACAGGCCACCGCCGTGCTTCCCGGCCGGATCCTCGCCAGCCGTGACTTCTTCGCCGAGGTCGAGGCTGGCCTCCCCGACCTCGCTCACCTACCCACGCTGATCGTGTGGGGTGATGCGGACATCGCCTTCCGCCGGCAGGAGCGCGAACGCCTGGAAGTGACGTTCCCCGACCACACGACCGTGATCGTCAAAGGCGCAGGCACCTACGTCGAATCCGACGCCCCAGACGAGTTCGTCGCCGCAATCCGCGACTGGCACACACCCACGGCGTGAGAAGTTGCCGTCGGCGACGTGACCCCACGATGTCATCACGTATCGCAGCAATGTCGGGACACCCCTAGGGCTGCATTGGGTTGCGAAGTTGATAGAAGCACTCGACCTGGTGACAGGGGAGCGACTCTACCGACTCTCAGAAAGGCAGCACCATGACCGAAACAGCCGCTCCCACACGGTTTGTCGCGATACCCCGCACCAAAGAACACGGCGGATACGAGTACAAGTGCTTCACCCACTACGTCCAAGACAGCCGCGGCCGCTACTGCCTACGCGGACCGATGGTCCAGTCGGACGCGGAATGGCTCGCGAACAAGATGAACACACAGTTGGACTAGCCAACCAAAAAGGCCCGCACCGGATGGTGGATTCCGTGCGGGATAAGTAAACGACGGCATCATCTATGAGCCAGGATGTACCAGATCAAGATTGCGAAGAGGGATGCCAGCGAGCAGTAGGCGAGGAAGCCTCCCATATCAATCCAGGTCCGTTCCGCGAAGGGGCCTGGGCTTACCAGCGACACCTGGACTTCACGACTGCTGCGTCGGGCGAGGTGGATCCACCACACATCAACATTGCCCACGCCCCATCCCAGCAGTAGCCACATGAGCACCCTGTTGGCTTTGTCGACTGAAGTTCGGTCCTGACTGCGTTGGCGCATGATTGAGTGTCCGCCGTCGGCGGGAATACTGCACGTTTCGAATGCTGCACATCCGCCAGTCAACCTGCCCGGACGCCACTGACCACCGAACATGACGAGCAATCAGCGCTGAAACAGACGCATCAATGTTGCATCCGATGCAACCTTCACTCAGCTGATTGACGGTCTCGTCCCCTCCGCGCTCTCGACGGGCCTACCCGGGTTGATGTGGGGCCGCACACCCGCGCGCCGGGCTAGGCTGCGGGCGTGTCGAGAGCAGTGTGGTGGATCTTTGTCGGGGCTGCGTTGGCCTTCACCGTGTGGGTCGGCGCCTCATGGACGATGGCTGAAGTGTCGTTGGCGTGCTCGAAGACCAGCGAGAGCGGATCCTCCTTCCGGTGCGATGACCACATCGTCCACGTGCTAGGTGCCTGGCCACTGATCGGCCTGGGACTACTGCTCGCAACACCACCTGTGGTGGCCGCATTGGCAATGCGAAAGTGGGTCTCGTGGTTGGCCGTCGCCGCACTCGTTGGTTTGTCCATCGCCGGGCTGGCGAACTGGAGCTCTTTTTGGGGATCTCTTCTCTTCGCGGTCCCCTTGGCAGCCCTTGGGTTGGTCGCCGCCGCAACGCAAAAGACCATCCCGCGCCCGGGTACACCACTGAGAGGTTCTGCGGCAGCGGCTGCGTAGACGCGCGCCGCTGCCGCCTCTGGGCGAGTCAGTCGTCAGACATGCCCTAGTTGGGGCCACGCTGATTGCGTTCGAAGAGGGCAACGAGGTGAACGGCTAACAGCTGACCTGACGGATACATTCAGGAGATGACTCTCACCAATGTATGGCGCCGGTACATGCAGGTCCTTCACGAGAAGGCACCGGTCACGGCAGGTGCGGTTCGCCCGCCACGGCCGCTCTCCGAGCGAGAAGACGCCGAACGCGTTACAGGACCGTGGACCCCCGAGCTTCGAGAGTTCTTTTCCCTTCACGACGGCCAGAAACGACCGATCGGTGAAGAAGACTTCGTCGGAAGCGTGTTCCCGAGCTTCGAGCTTCTCCCGCTCGCCGACATCATCACACAGCACCGATCTTTACGAGATCACCTCCACGACACCGAATACCTCGGCGACGACTGGGGAAATATCGCCCGGCAACATCCGGCCGGCGAGATCGCGCACATGTTCCTCAGTGAATACATTCCGTTCGCAGAGCACGGATGCGGTGATCTGTTGTGCGTGGACACGCGCGGCGGGGAGCGGCAAGGCTGTGTCCGCGAGTTCGGCGCAGAGGGCGCTGATGAACGCGATCCGGAGTCGGCGTCGTTGGCGGAGTACGTCGATTCGGTACGCATCAGCCTCGAGTCAGGTGTCGAACACTCCGGACTGGTCTCTACCGTCGAGGACGGCACCCTGGTCTGGGATGTCGAATTTTGTGACAACCAGGTGCGCATTCCCGTGCCTGAGCCGGTGATGATCCACCTACCGTTCGCTCTGACGAGTTTCCAGCCGTCACTGATCGGTCCCGACGATGACGTGATCGACCTGGATGTCGTTCGGCGAACAGTGATCGACACGGCCCAGTCGCTACACCCCGGCTCGGTCGTAGAAGGCGGCGGGTCGATCTTTCGCCGGGTTCCCCGTCAACGCGGTGTCTCGGTGAGTTGGTTCGTCGAAATCGATGGTCAGACTGTGGCTTTCGTATCCATCGTCACGGGCCTCGGTGATGAGGTGATTGTTCACGAGCTGCCGGAAGATGGCAGCGTCAGGTTCGTGTTCGACGAGTGATTGTCGAGATGTAGCGGGGATCAGCAGGACACGCTGCTCCACTGTGACGGATTCCGGGTGTGTCGCGTTCTGTCGCTGATCTAGGTGGCGCGAGTCCGGTCGAACCGCCCTTCCGGTGTGATGCCGGGGCGCGTCCTGTTTCTGCTGTCCTGTCGGTATGAACGATGGTGGCAGCCCACCCCCCCGGGTCGGGGTGGGCGGTCACCGGGCATGTGTGGTGCTGGGGTCAGGAGGTCCAGGTCGTCGAACCGAAGGAGCCGAGCGAGCCGGTCGGGGTCGGGGTGGTGTCGGTGATCTCGAGAACCACCGGCAGAACGGCATCGTCACCGATGCCGTTGGAGGCGGTGAGGGTGAACTCGAATCGACCGGCGACCGTGGGGGTTCCGGAGAGCACTCCGGTCGGGGTGAGGGTGAGTCCGTCGGGCAGGGCGCCGGCGGTTGCGGTCACGGTGGGGGCGGGTCGCCCGGTGGCGGTGAAGGTGTGATTGTAGGACTGGCCGACGATCCCGGCGGGTGGGGTTCCGGTGAGGGTGGGCGGCTGCTCGATCGCGATCACCGACACCGTGCCGCTTCCGAGGTCGGTGATGTAGGCGTGGTTCCCGTCTGGGGTGATCGCCGCCCCGCGCGGAGTCGTGCCGACCGGGACGGTCGCGATGACGGTGTTGGTGGCGGTCTCGATCACCGACACCGAGTTACTACCGGCGTTGGTGACGTAGGCGCGGTCACCGTCGGGGGTGATCGCCACCGCGAACGGATTCACACCGACCGGGACGGTTGCGATGACGGTGTTGGTGGTGGTTTCGAGCACCGACACCGAGTTGCTGAGCTGGTTGGTGATGTAGGCGTGGTTCCCGTTCGGGGTGATCGCCACCCCGTATGGACCCGAGCCGACCGGGACGGTCGCGATGACGGTGTTGGTGGCAGTGTCGATCACCGACACCGAGTCGCCGCCGAGGTTGGTGACGTAGGCGCGGGTGCCGTCGGGGGTGATCGCCACCCCGATCGGAGTCGTGCCGACGCCGACCGGGACGGTCGCGGTGACGGTGTTGGTGGTGGTGTCGAGCACCGACACCGTGCCGCCGAAGAAAGGGGTGATGTAGGCGCGGGTGCCGTCGGGGGTGATCGCCACCCCGAGCGGAGTCGTGCCGACCGGGACGGTCGCGGTGACGGTGTTGGTGGTGGTGTCGAGCACCGACACCGTGCCGCCGAAGTAATTGGTGATGTAGGCGCGGCCACTGTCCGGGGTGATCGCCACCCCGGACGGACCCCGGCCGACCGGGACGGTCGCGGTGACGGTGTTGGTGGTGGTGTCGAGCACCGACACCGTGTCACTGTTCCCGTTGGTGATGTAGGCGTGGTTCCCGTTCGAGGTGATCGCCACCCCGGTCGGATTCGTGCCGACCGGGACGGTCGCGGTGACGGTGTCCGCTGACGCCGGCACCACCGCGATAGAGAGGGCTGCGGCCACGGCCACGGCCGCACCCAGAAGCAGTCGCATCCGCCGCATCGGCAGACGTGATCGATCGACAACGGTCATAGAAACTGCGTCCTTCCAGGTGCGGACCGCACCCGTGGGGCGCGCAGCAGCCCACAAGCGGCGCGGGGTACCAGAAAATAACATAACGGCCATCCGCCCCGAAACCGATTGCCCCGCCGGAAACACGTCACCGACAGTCCCGGATGTTCGGTGGCAGTCAAACTAGCGTCGCGCTTCGCTAATCTTCGCCGCAAATCGACAGTGATCCTCGATCGGCCTCTCCGGCCGGACGGGGAATAGTGCATGTTTCGAATACTGCACATCCGCCACTCGACCTCCCCGGACGACACTGATCCATAGTGGTTCCACACGCAATTGATGAGGAGCAGCTACAGCAATGATTTGGATACGAGAAACATTCACCGCAATGAACAAAACTGCTGCCAGTCTGGTATTTGTGATCGCTGTATTCCTGGCCGTAGGCGTAGGGAGTCAAAGTGGCCACTCACCCTGGATTGCAGGTCTTCGTGCGCTGGTGATCGCTCTCGTATGCGGCTTCTTGGCGGTCATCCTGGCCGCTCGCACCCAAGTTCGACGGAACCACAACATCTGAAAGTTGCTCCTGAAGGCGAAGAGGACCTCACCACTAGGCGTGGTCCTCTTCGTCGTCCATGAAGAGGATCGCCGGTAGCCCCTGTAGACATGACGAAGCCGCCGGCACCGAAGAGGGTGTCCAGCGGCTTCACAGGGTCGGTGCCCGTCTTGCGCCTCTCGGCAAGTGGCCGCTCGAAGCGGCATTTCTGGGGTGGTACCCGGGGCAAAGAACCGAACACCGACAACCTCTGCAACGAAGACCGCCGCAGAGTTATTCCGGTGCGCTGACCTGCAACGAGGTTAGTCGTCACTGCCAGCTACGAAGGTCGCCGTCGACAAGAATTCGGGGGTGATCTGCACGCCGGTGTAGTTCGCGGCCATCGCAAAAGATGCTTCGACGAAGTGGAATTTCCCGTCCGGCGTCGGTCCTTCACTGTCGGGGTCGAGCCCGACCTCTCTCATCCGCGATTGCCACGCCTCCGGTATCGGGTCCAGGCGCAGATGAGGATCGAAGTTCACCGTACGAACTCCGTCCTGCCACAGGATGAACGAAGCGGCAGCTGCGACATTGCTCGAGTGTGTAAGCGCCTCACGTCCCGCCGACAGCGGCGCCATCAGTGCGTCGTCCGTGCCGGCCGACGCCATCGGAGCGATCGCGATCGTCCAGTTCCCCAAGGCCGCGGCGCCGACGATCGAAAATTCTTCCCAGCCGAGTTCGTTGATGCCCTGGAGTCCGCGTACTTCCCCCAGTTCGCGCACGGTCATCGCCTCGATCACGGCAGCTGGCGTTGCATCGCGCACGTAGGTCACGTACAGGCCGTTCTCGGTCCACGGATAGTCGCGGAAGAGCCACTCGAAGTCGCGATACGTTTTCATGCGTAGGCCGCCCTCCCGAACGATTCCATTATTTCCTGGTGATGATCGTCCGCAACACAAAACGGAACACCACCGCGGTACCGGCCCCGACCGCGATACCGGCCACCACGTCGGCCAGAAGAACCCCGACGGTGACACCGAGGACTGTTGCGGCCACGATCGCCAATGCGACATCGGCAGGCGCCGGCCGAGGACTGGTGATCGCACTTCCCCTTTCGCGACAGTCGACGACGTACTCGCACAGATCATCACACGCCGTTTGACGCGGAAGTCGGACCCACGCTGTTCAATGGGACGGGAACCGACTACGAGGAGGTCAGGCCATGTGCGGGCGCTACGCAAGCAAGAGCACAGACAAGGAATTGCAAGCGTTCTTCGACACCATGCAAACCGTCGGCGACGAACTTCCCCCGTCCTACAACGTCGCCCCCACCCAGCCTGTCCGTGTGATCCTCGAACGAACCCCATACGAGGAACCTGACGCCGAGCCCCAGCGTCAGCTCAGAACTGTCAAATGGGGCCTGCTGCCTGCCTGGGCAAAAGATCGGAAGATGGCATCCAAACTCATCAACGCCCGCAGTGAAACCGTCACGGAGAAGCTCTCATTCAGAAGTAGTGTATCCAAACGGCGTGCCATCATCCCGGCCGCTGGATACTACGAATGGATGAAAAGCGAAGCAGGGTCGAAGATTCCTTAACCGGACTAGGTTTTTTCATGCTGGGCTTGGCGCAGGTACGAATCTCGTTCGTACCGCCGTTCGTTGGTATGGATCTAGATGGCGTGCGCACCTTTCCGTTGTAGGGCAATGCCTTTCAAATGAGAAGCGCACGGTGCGAATGCCTGCTCCTGAGGTTCGCCCCGAGTTGAATGTCAACTGGTACGTGGTTGACGCCCCGGAGCCTTGACACCTCTCTTCAGTTGAAGGCCGATGTGCTTGGCGGTCGATAGATTCGCAGCGTTTTCTGGCTTTCGGGGCGCAGCGGCAGGTGCTTCAGGCGAAGTGGCAGCAGGTGCAGCCTTCGCGCCAGGAGCCTTGGCCCCGCCCTTCATCTGCAGTCCCTTGCCGCCGGGAGCCTTGGCGCCGGACGCCAGGCCCAGACCCTTCGGCTTGGCGACGGGTGCAGCAGCTTCGGGTGCAGCAGCCTCAGCTGCCGGTGCTTCCGCTGCCGGTGCGGCAGCGGCCTTTGCTCCGGGTGCCTTGGCGGCGCCCTTCATCTGCAGTCCCTTGCCGCCGGGAGCCTTGGCTCCGCCCGCAAGACCGAGACCCTTGGGCTTTGCCACAGGTGTGGCCGGTGCAGCGGCTTCGGCGGCGGGAGCTTCCGCGCTTGCGGCGGGAGCTGCCTTCTTGGCGCCGGGAGCCTTTGCCCCGCCGGCCATTCCGAGGCCCTTGCCTGGTGCCTTGGCGCCGGGAGCTTTTGCGCCTGGTGCTTTGGCGAGGCCCTTCATGGCCAGACCCTTGCCTGCCGGTGCAGCCTTGGCTTCCGGAGTCGCGGCGGCTTCCTCGACTTCGGCGACCCGATCCTGCTCGACAGTCTCAGCCTTTGCCTCAGCAGCGACCGGGGCCTTCTCACGCGGGATCACCTTGATGTTCTCGCCGAGCTGGGCGGGATCGAGGCGGGTGACGGAGTTCAGCATCAGCTGCGCGACGTCGACGACCTCGACGCCTTCGCCCTGGCCTTGCTCCTGGCGGGCAGTGACGCCGTCGGTGAGCATGACGCGGCAGAACGGGCAACCCGTGGCGATCTTCTTGGGGTTGGTGGAGAGCGCTTCGTCGACGCGGTCGACGTTGATGCGCTTACCGATGTTCTCTTCCATCCACATGCGAGCACCACCGGCACCACAGCACATGGAACGTTCGCCGTGACGCGGCATTTCGACCAGCTTGGAGCCTGAGGCTTCCATGAGTTCACGGGGAGCGTCGTAAACCTTGTTGTGGCGTCCGAGGAAGCACGGGTCGTGGTAGGTGACGTCTTCGCTCACGGACGCAACCGGGATCAGCTTCTTCTGGCGCACCAGACGGTTGAGCAGCTGGGTGTGGTGCACGACCTCGTAGTCGCCGCCCACCTCCGGGTACTCGTTGCCGAGGGCGTTGAAGCAGTGCGCACAGGTGACGACGATCTTGCGCTTCTTCTGCTCGATACCGTCGAAGACCGAGTTGAGCATCTCGATGTTCTGCATTGCGAGCTGCTGGAACAAGAACTCGTTGCCGGCACGACGTGCGGAGTCGCCGGTGCAGGTTTCGTCGGCGCCGAGGACCATGAACTTCACTCCCGCGGTGGCRAGGAGTTCGGCGACRGCCTTGGTGGTCTTCTTGGCACGGTCTTCGTAGGCGCCGGCGCAGCCGACCCAGAAGAGGTACTCGTAGTCCTCGAAGCTGTCGGCGTCCTTGCCGAAGACGGGGATCTCGAAGTCCATCTCGTTGATCCAGTTGAGRCGRTCCTTGGAGTTCTGGCCCCAGGGGTTGCCCTTGTTCTCGAGGTTCTTGAACAGGCCGGCGAGCTCGGAGGGGAACTCCGATTCGATCAGGACCTGGTAGCGACGCATGTCGATGATGTGGTCGACGTGTTCGATGTCGACGGGGCACTGTTCGACGCAGGCRCCGCAGTTGGTGCAGCTCCACAAGGTTTCGGCGTCGATGACCGGGGCCATCTCACCTTCGACGGTTTCACCGACGAGCTTGCGGTCGGCCTCGAGGCGTGCGGCCTCGGGGATGGCTGCGAGTGCGGCTTCCTTGACGTTGCCTTCGCTGTCGACGAGTCCGATCTCGTCGCCGCCCATGTCCTTGCGTCCACCAGCGAGCAGGTACGGGGCCTTGGCGTAGCCGTGGTCACGCAGCGACATGATGAGCAGCTTGGGGGAGAGCGGCTTTCCGGTGTTCCAAGCAGGGCACTGGGACTGGCAACGCCCGCACTCGGTGCAGGTGGTGAAGTCCAGCCAGCCCTTCCAGGAGAAGTCTTCGATGTTTCCGGCGCCGAGAGTGTC
>NZ_JBFUJB010000026.1:0-160537 GCF_056401575.1 Rhodococcus sp. P4_E4
GGTCCCATTCCGAACCCGGAAGCTAAGCCCTTCAGCGCCGATGGTACTGCACTCGACAGGGTGTGGGAGAGTAGGACACCGCCGAACACAACTTGAGAAGCCCCCCAACCAGTGATGGTTGGGGGGCTTTCTCGTACCCAAAACACCCCGAAACATCCCGTCGCCGGCACCCCCGGCTTCGAGCGAACGGTACGTTCGTCGCCTCAGATCGACCCAACGCCCCGTTCACACCATCACGAGCAGAAGAGCACGGCCGGCACACCCCCGACTTCGAGCGAACGGTACATTCGTCGCCTCAGATCGACCGAACGTACCGTTCGCACGATCAGGGCACGATCAGGGCAGGAATTGGGTGAGGAAGATGCCAGCGCCGACGCACGTAGCGACTGGTTAGCCAAGGTACAGATTGTGAACCCTCTCATAGGTGCGAAGTACTCTCCGATTTTGTGCCTTTGTCCCTAGTACTTTGGCCTAGGCTGAGTGTCATGGTGGGGTTGAGCAGCTCGCGGGTGTCGCATTTGCGACTCGTTCCGACGGAACCTGAAGAACTGCAAAGGTTTGTACAAGAAGCTGGCGGAGTGCGTGGGGGCGTTCAGATTGCGCGATCGTTACGTTCGAAGAGGCGCGCGGTTCCGGCGCAATACGCGATACGTATCAGCGTCGACAATGTATCCACTCAGATCTGGCGACGAATTCTCGTCGCGTCGGATTTGAATCTGGGTGACCTGCATTCGGTGGTTCAACGGGCAATGGGGTGGAGTGACCGTCATTCGCACGCGTGGTCCAAGTCAGGAACCCGATTTCCCGGCGAGGTCGAAGAGTATGTAGCTTCCGGAAGCAACGCCGAGCAGCGCCTCGCCGGACGAGTGGCGATCGTAGAGTCTGCGGTACGTCTGGACGAGGTCATGGTCTCGCCCGGCGATGAACTTAGATATCGCTACGGACGCTTCGGAAACTGGAGTCACACGCTGACACTTGAATCTTCGGAAATACTGCCCGACGGATTCCAGATTGTGTGTGCCGCGGGTCGCGGTGCGTGTCCGCCGGAGGAATGCGTCGGGCCTGACGAGTACGAGCAGCTCCTCGGTGTCCTCGCTTCGGAGAAGTTGCGCTCCCACGAATGGACCCTCGAATGGCCGCAAACCGAATTCGAGCCGACACGATTCGAGATCGCTGAGGTCAACAATCGCCTTCATATACCTCGACCGGACGAGATCGTTGCGCCGTACGACACCGCAATGCTCGTCGAATGCCTGGAACCCTCGCGCGTCCCGGAACTGCGCGCGGTCCTCGCCCGAGCCGGCATTGACGATGAGTCGGCAATCGGAGAGTTGGTCCACGTCGAGGCGGGCCAACGCCTTCAATCGGTCCTGGCGCTGATCGGTGTCGAAGGGGTCGACGCTGATGACTTCTTCACGACGGTCGACGCAATGCTCGACGAACCCGAACTAGGACCTGTCAACCTTCCCAAGGGGCGATCACTCTTCGCAGTACTCAAGAGGTTTGGCCTGGTGCGAAAGCACAAAGGGCAGATTGTGCTGACGAAGCGGGGACAGTCAGCGCAGCAGGACGCATCAATCATGTGGTCGGTGATCGTCGACAGCGTTCCGGTTGCGCCGGGAGGCTCGCAGAGAGCAGTGGAACTTCTTGTCCTCCTCGCCGTAGCCGCTGGTTTGTCGCCGGCAGATCGTCATCGCTTCGTCGCGGGAGCACTGGAGTCGATTCGGTCGTCAAGCATCCTCATGTCCGGCGCTCAGACTTCCAAACGTGACACGTCCGGGAGCACCGTAGAGGTGCTCGGTTTGATCGGCGCTACGGGGTACGAGCTGGGGAAGTTCGGCACCAAAGAGGACTCTCCCTGGGCAGCTCACCTCGCTAGGGCGATCCTGCAGCGTTAACTCGCGCGTTCGATGCAGACAACCGAAACGGGGTTCGATCCGAAAAGCATGGCGGTCTCGGTGGAAGCGTCTTCCGAAAGGTCGTATCGTGCCAGCTCGGATCCATTCGACAGATCTACGACGCGGATGTAGGCGTTGGTGACCTGCCCGAAGGACTGGAGTCGGGCATCTGCGTCGTGAATCGAGACGGGGAAGAAGATGTTGGTGACGTTGGGCGGTACAGCCGGGAGGTCGACGTTGATGACTTCGTCGTCGCCGTCACCTTCACCGGTGAGGTTGTCGCCGGTGTGCTCGATGGATCCGTCGGGCGAGCGAAGGTTGTTGTAGAAGACGAAGTGCAGGTCGGAAAGGACCTTGCGTTCCGGGCCTGTGACCAACGCACTGGCGTCGAGGTCGAAGTCGGCACCACTGGTACTGCGTGCATCCCAGCCGAGACCGACTGCGACCTTGGTGAGGTTGGGTGCGGCTTTCGACAGAGATACGTTGCCGCCCTTGGCAAGTGTGACGCCCATTCAGGTTCCTCTCGTTCGAACGAAGTTGATTTCTTCGTTCGGGAGTTCTGTGTTGTCCGTTCTGGACTCACATTACCGTGGGCACGTAGGTGAGGTTCGACCGAATGGGTACCTCACTCGAACAGCGCGCGAAGATCCTCGGCGTCGAGTCCGGTGCCCAGTGTGCCTTCGGCGTCCATGACATTCGAGAACAATGCCGACTTCTTGGCCTTGAGTGCCATGACCTTCTCTTCGATCGTGTCTTTGGCAATGAGACGGTAGACCATGACGTTTCGTGTCTGCCCGATGCGGTGAGTGCGATCGACCGCTTGTGCCTCGGCGGCCGGGTTCCACCAAGGGTCGAGAATGAAGCAGTAGTCGGCCTCGGTGAGATTGAGGCCGAAGCCACCAGCCTTGAGGCTGATCAGGAATACGGGGGCTGCGCCAGACTTGAACTCCTCCAACACTTCACCGCGATTGCGCGTCGAACCGTCGAGATAGCTGTACGGAATTTTTTCCGTGTCGAGTCGTTTGCGGACAGAACCGAGGAACCCTGTGAATTGGCTGAAGATCAACGCACGGTGTCCGCCCGCAATGACGTCGTCCAATTGCTCGACGAGAGCGTCGACCTTGGCTGAGGGGACAGGTCCGCTTTCCTCGTCGACCAGCGAGACGTCGAGACTGAGTTGGCGTAGCACCGTCAGCGATTGCAGGATCGTGAATCGGTTCTTGTCGACGTCGTCGAGCAGTCCGAGAATCTTCTGCCGTTCGCGTTGCAGGTGGGTGTCGTAGATCGCGCGATGGCTCGGATGCAACTCGATCTCGAGTATCTGTTCCTGCTTCGGCGGCAAGTCTGCAGCCACCTGTTCCTTGGTGCGCCGAACCATCAGCGGTTTGACGCGCCGCCGAAGTTGCGCCAATCGCTCTGTGTCGCCTTCCTTTTCGATGGGGTTGCGGTAGACGTCGGTGAAGGTGGTGGGACTGGGGAACAGTCCTGGTGCAGTGATCGCGAGGAGCGACCACAACTCCATGAGATTGTTTTCCATGGGAGTGCCGGTGATCGCGAGTTTGAAGGGTGCGTTCACTGCCGTCGCACACTTGTGGACCTTGGACTTGTGGTTCTTGGCGAATTGGGCTTCGTCGAGTACCAGTCCGGACCAGACGCCCGCCGAATACGCATCGGTGTCGAGGCGAAAGAGAGCGTACGACGTCACGACGATGTCCGCCCCGTCGACGAGTGTTGCCAGGTCGGTTCTTCTGCGCCGCAGAGTATCCGTGATGACAGCGGTGTGGAGGGTTGGTGCAAACTTGGCCACCTCGGATTTCCAATTGGAGACCACGCTGGTGGGAGCAACGATCAGAAAGGGCGGCGCCGCTGGATTCGATTGCCGTGCAGTGCAGATCATTGCGAGAGTTTGCAGGGTCTTGCCCAGGCCCATGTCGTCGGCGAGTATGCCTCCCAGGCTGTGCTGCCGGAGGAAGTTGAGCCAGCGGAATCCGTCGACCTGATAGGGGCGCAGTGTTGCCGTCAACGTGGCGGGGACGTCGACGGGTTCGATCCCGGAACCGCCGAGCAATCCTGCGATCTGCTTCTTCCAAGCTGCTGCCTGATGTTCGACTCTTCCCAGTGCCGTCAATTCTTCCCACAGCCCGGCTTGAAACTTGCTGATCGCGAGTTTGCCGGTTGGTCGATCGAGCAGCGACCGCGCTTCGGTGATGAGTCGGTGTAGACCGAGAAGTTCGGGTGCGTCGAGTCGGAAGAAGGCGCCGTCCGGCAGCAGTATGTGAGTCTCACCCCTGCTCAGGGCGGAGAACAGCGTGGTGAACGGAACGCCTTGTCCCGCAACGTCGACGGTGACGTCGAGGTCGAACCAGTCGGATCCGCTGCTCCCGTCGGGGGCTGACGTGCTGAGGCCGATCACGACAGCGTCGTCTGCGGGCCGATAGTCGGCGGGAGTGCCCACGACGGTGAGGTCGACGTCGTCGTTCGCGTCGAGTTGGGGGAGGAGGTCGAGTGTGAACTGCATGGAATCGAGGCCGGCCAACGTTCCCGCGAGAGTGGCCTTCGCCGCGGCCGCACCGAGGCTCTTGGCAATGGCATCTTCGGCAACGTGGTTGCGGATCTCGGACTCGTCGGTGGTTGTGTCTGCGGTAGAAATGATCAGTTCGTCGGCATCGACTGTGTACTTCCATGCCGATTCGATGTCGATGCGGTGGTTGTCCGCGTACGTGGCGACCAGTTGTAGCCGAGGACCGGACACAGTCGGTGGGTTGTAGGCGCCATCGGAAGATATGACGGGAGCGAGGTTTCCGAGTTTGAACACGAACCGCGAAGTGAATGCATCCCGATGCTCGGCGGGTATGTCGACCGATTTTCCGGAGTCGATCAACTGCCTCAATTGGTGAGTTATCGGCGTGTGCAGTGGTGCGAGAGTGATCGCGTTGGCGGCGTCGAGCGCGAAGACGCCATGTGCCGGCATGCCGACCAGTCCCCAATCGGAATGAGTCACGATGTGCCCACCGGCCTGAATTCGGGGCGTCAGGCGGAGGTTGTTGTCTTCCGCTCCGTGGACGTCGAGGCAGATGCTGGCATCGTCGAGTAGGGAGATGTGGCCGAGGCCGGCCTTCGAGTGAACGAGTGAAACGCCCACGCTGATCGCCTCACGAAGAAGAGACCAGAGTTGCGGGCTCGCGAACCCGGCAAGATCGATTTCCGCGGCATTTTGATTTCGGTAGTAATTGCCGGCGCTGTGGAGGAGATGTATGTCGCGTAGAACCCGGAGGTGATCCGCGGGGAACTGAAAAGTGCTTCCGAGCTTGTTCCAGGCGAGCCCGCCGGAGATCCACCCTCTCGCTCCTGGTTGTACGGGTTTGACGATGAGCCTTGTCGATGCGCCCTTGGTTCGGGTGGTGAATTGAATGCCAAGTCCACGTGTAGTGCGGCCGGCCGGGTCTGGTCGGAGCAACTCCTCGAGCGCGCTGTCCCATCCGAGGTGTTGTGGAGTCTTGTTCGCCTCGGCAACCGCTGCGAGCACCAACGCGACTACGTGCTTGCAGTTCATCCGCACGGGACACGTGCAGAGGCCACGCGTGAACGTTGCTGTACCGGCCGCGCTGCGACTTACCGAAATCGTGCAGGTGTACGGCTCTCGCGCGGTTCCCGATACAGCGCCGGTCAAGGTGTCAGCGGTGTCGTTCCATGCGATGGATTCGACTGCATTCTGCCGCAGGTAGGTAAGTCCGCGTTCGTAGGTGGTTGTGCCCACGACAGCGCGAATTCGGTCGAGGTCGAGGGCCCTGACTGAATCCGGTTGCACGGGGCCAGCCTAGTGGCGGCGACCGACAGATCTTGTCGTGGTCGTTTGTCCAAGAAAGTCCGAACTGCACGGTATGTTCACGGAAACATCATTGACTGGTTTGGGAGTTTCATGAGGACTGAGCGGCGTGCGTGGATCCGATCTGCGCGCACAGGTGCGGTGTGTTTGGCCGTTTGTGCACTTTCTTTGCAGTTGGGCGGACTGTCGACGGCAGCGCCGAGTTCCGGGAGCTCGGGAAGCTCGGGAAGTCTGGGCAGCGTCGAGGGCAGCGTGAGTTCGGGGTCGACGATCCCAGGACCGCTTCAGGAGGATCCGGGCCCCAAGCCGGAGCTGCGCGACGACATCGTCGTCCCGGCCATCGTCGGCGAGAAGGTGACCGCACCGCAGGCAGTCAGGCTGACGGTGGCGTCGCCTGCACTTCGACGCGAGGTCGGCGTCGAGATCTTGCTACCCGCGGACAATTCGGTTCCGCGCCCAGCGCTGTACATGCTCGAGGGCGTCGACGCCGGAGAGAAGAGCAGCGGATGGATGACGATCGGCGGCGCCCCGGCGTTCTTCGCCGACAAGAACGTCAACGTCGTGATGCTCAACGGTGGGATCGCGAGCCTGTACTCGGACTGGGAGAATCCGGATCCGCGGCTGGGACTGCACAAGTGGGAAACCTTCATCACCGAGGAGTTGCCACCGCTGATCGACGCGCGACTCAAGACCAACGGAATCAACGCGATTGCCGGCAATTCCATGGGCGCAATGGGTGCAATGATGCTCGCCCAACGCTTTCCGGACATGTATCGCGGCGTTGCCGTGTTCAGCGGCTGTTATTCCACGATGGATCCGCTCGGCCGAACTGCCGTCCAGGCCACGATTTCTTCTCGAAGCGGAGATCCGGCCAACATCTGGGGTGTGCCAGGGGGCCCGGAGTGGGAGGCACATGATTCGTTGATCAACGCAGAGAAGTTGCGTGGCAAGGAAATCTACGTGTCGACGGCAAATGGTCGTCCTGGATCTGACGAGACGCTGCAGACTCCGGAACTACTCGAGCGTCTGGTGATCGGCGGCGGCATCGAGGTTGCTGCGCATGCCTGCACCAAGATGTTCGACGCGCGGTTGCAGGAGCTGAAGATTCCGGCGCAGGTAGATTACGAGCCGAACGGCACACACGCGTGGGCATATTGGCGTGAACGACTACCCAAGGCGTGGCCGACTTTGTCCCGGGCGTTGGGCGTCTGACGGTTCGACAACAGTGCTCGGGTTGTGGGTGCACCACAACCCGAGCGTTGGATCACTCGCAGGCGATGCCGTCGTTGTCCCGGTCGAGATGCGGGGCATATCCGTTCTGGCCCCGGTACAACGGAGCTGCGCCGGCGTTACGCACGGCAGTGCAGTTCTGGTAATACCGCGCCGGTGCGGGAGTGTTCTGCGGCGCCGGCTGGTTCTGGGGCGCTTGCGGAGCGGGCGGTGCAGGCGGTGCGAAGACCGGGGGAAGGAACGGCTGGACTGCGTCGGCAGAGCCAGTCGGAATCATGCGTGCGATCTCGATCGGTAGGAAATCGAAAACCGTGGATGCCTGAGCGGCGGGTGCGGCAACCAGAGTGATTGCGGCGCAACCTGCGATGCTGAATGCCAGACGGCGGAGCTTCATGTGACCTCGTGTTCAAATGGGCAGCCCTTCCACTTCTGAGGGCTGTGCCGGCTGAGCATACTGGTCATAACGACCAAATGGTTTATTTCGGTAAGGGTGAAACCTGGGGTGAAAAGCAGCGTCCCCGCACCGTGTTGCTCGGGTGTGCGACGATGACCGGAACCAGAGCCTGGCCGGTGACGTTGACTGCGGTACGGCCCATGTCGACGATCGGTTCGACTGCGAGGAGCAGTCCGACGCCGGCCAGGGGAAGACCCAGGGTGGAGAGTGTGAGTGTGAGCATGACTGTCGCACCCGTAGTTCCGGCCGTTGCTGCCGAGCCGATGACCGAAACGACGACGATCAGCAGGTAATCGGTGAAGGTCAGCGGAACGTCGTAGAAGCCGGCGACGAAGATTGCCGCGATCGCGGGATAGATTGCGGCGCAACCGTCCATCTTCGTGGTGGCACCGAGCGGAACGGCGAACGAGGCGTACTCACGCGGAACACCGAGGTTGCGTTCGGTGACGCGTTCGGTCAGCGGCAGGGTGCCGATCGACGAGCGCGAGACGAATCCGAGCTGAGTTGCGGGCCAGACACCGGAGAAGAAGCTTCGAACCGAGAGACCGTGTGCGGCAATCAGGATGGGGTAGACCACGAAGAAGACAATGGCCAGACCGATGTAGATGGCTGCGGTGAAGACGCCCAGCGAGCCGATCGCATCCCAGCCGTAGGTGGCGACAGCGTTGGCGATCAGCGCGGCGGTGCCGATCGGGGCGAGGCGGATGATCCACCACAGGACCTTCTGGACGATCGCGAGCAGCGAAGCGTTGAACTCGAGGAACGGCGCAGCCTTGGGACCGATCTTGAGTGCAGCAATGCCGATTGCGCCGGCGATGACGAGCAGCTGCAGGACGTTGAAGCTCAGCGATGTAGTCGCCACGCCTTCGGCGACGGAAGTCTTTGCACCCAACCCCAGGAAGTTGTTCGGAACCAGTCCGGTGATGAACGCCCACCAGGAGCCGGAGCTCTTGGGTTCCTTCGCTGCTTCGGCGGCGACGTCGGTCCGTGAACCGGGATCGGTGATCAGGCCGACGACGATGCCGATGATCACAGCAATGAAAGCGGTGATCGCGAACCAGAGCAAGGTCTGCACGGCCAGGCGAGCTGCATTGGCGACCTGGCGCAGGTTGGCGATGGAGCTGACAATGGCGGTGAACACCAGCGGGATCACCGCAACGGTGAGCAGCTTGACGTAACTCGAACCGATGGTCTGTACGGTGCCGACCAACCAGTTGACGTTGCCGTCGGCTGCATCAGGCATTGCCCGGGCGACGAGACCGATGATGACACCGAGTACGAGACCGGCGACGATCTGCGGTCCGAATGCCGTCGCCCAGGACGGAAAACGGGACGTGGACTTTTCCGGCACGCCGGTGGAGGTGGAGCTGGGCATGACTATGCCTTTCGAAAATCAAGGGAGCGAAACGCAGCGCGGCACCAGAGGCCGGGCAGATTCGAAGAAATGTTTCCTGGTACGCGTCAGGTCAGAGCGAGCGCGTACACATTGCGCTCGCCTGCAGGCGAAGGTCGACGTAACGCCGACTGGTCAGGAACAACACTGTCCACACACTACTCGCAGCTTCAACTACTCGATCCCGAGGGTCGCCGCGGGAGTTCGCTTCGTGTTCGTCGGGCGTGCCCCGATCAGTCACTGTTGGTCGGTTGACTAGTCTCGACGATCAGTAGGTGCCGCACCGGCGCCTAAGCGTCGGCAAGCGGAAGCGAGAGACCGATGAGCGTTCGGAATGCCGAGTACCCGCGTCCGAAGCATTTCCTGGTGCACCTCAGTGACACGCATCTGGTGGCTCAGGGGGAGTTGTACGACGCCGTGGATGCGTCGACGAGATTGCGGGAAGTGCTCAGCGGGATCGTGGCCTCGGGCGCACGCCCGGATGCACTGATATTCACCGGCGACCTGACCGACCAGGGACACCCCGACGCATACGCGGAATTGAAAGCCATCGTGGAACCCGTGGCGGCCGAGATCGATGCGCAGGTCATCTGGGCGATGGGCAACCACGACGACCGCTCTACTTTCAGGTCTCTGCTGTTGGGCGAGGACGCCACCGATCATCCCGTCGACAACGTCTACGACCTTGACGGACTGCGGGTGATCACCCTGGATTCGTCGGTTCCCGGTCACCACTACGGTGAGATCTCGGATCGTCAATTGGATTGGCTACGCTCAGAATTGGCGGCGCCCGCGCCCGACGGAACAATTCTGGCGCTGCATCATCCGCCGGTTCCGTGCATTCAGGATCTCGCGGTTCTGGTGGAGTTGCGCGATCAGTCCCGGTTGGCAAACGTCTTGCGTGGCAGCGACGTCCGGGCGATTCTTGCCGGGCACCTGCACTATTCGACGACGGCGACGTTCGCCGGCATTCCGGTGTCCGTGGCGTCGTCGACGTGTTACACCCAGGACTTGAACGTGGAAGTCGGTGGTCAGCGTGGTCGTGACGGGGCTCAGGGGTGCAACCTGGTGCACGTCTACGACGAGACAATTGTTCATTCGGTCGTTCCACTCGGCGCGCACGTGACGGTCGGTGAGCCTGTCGACGCGGCTGAGGGTGCCCGGAGGCTCAGTGCTGCCGGCATTCGAATCCTCGAGAGCGAAAAGGCGGCACGCTCGATCATCTGAGGTGGCAGGCGGTTTCCGGCACCCCCGCGCAGTTCTGGGCGATTGCCGGGCGGTCGCGTACTCACTACCGTCGAGGTAGGTGCAGAGCTCCAGCAACAAGGACCGGCTAGCTGGACGGCAACCCTTCATGCCGATGGGGTGCCCCGGAATCACACCTGGCGATACGCGCGGTGCGTGTCGCAAGCGGCAGTCGCCACGAGAACCGTCAGTCGGGTGCTGACGGTTTCTGCGGTCGGCACTGTGCGCTCCCGAGTAGTTCTCGAACAGGAGTATGCGCCGATGACCTCCACCCCCTCTTCTCATCTTGCTCCGTTGCATCTCGCCGTAGCGCTGGACGGTGCCGGTTGGCACCCAGCGGCCTGGCGAGAGCCGCACTCGCGCCCGAGTGAGCTGTTCAGCGCGTCGTATTGGACTGACGTGGTGACGACCGCCGAGCGTGGTCTGCTCGATTTCGTCACCATCGAGGACAGTCTCTCGGTGCCGGCCAACCCACTCGAGCCCGTCGACGACGCGGTTGATCGGGTGCGTGCTCGGCTCGACGCACATCTCGTGGCCGCCCGACTGGCACCGATCACGAGCAACATCGGCTTGATCCCGACCATCACCACCATTCACACCGAGCCGTTCCACGTGTCCAAAGCCGTTGCCACGCTTGATTACACCTCGCGCGGTCGCGCCGGATGGCAGGTGAAGGTTTCGGCGTCGGAATCCGAGGCAGCACAGTTCGGGCGTCGCGACATCCCCGCGCTCACCGATGCCGACCGTCAGTCGATCGTTTCAGGCGTCCTCCCGGACTTCGTGCGCGACCTGTTCGACGAAGCTGCGGAGGCGGCTGACGTAATCCGGCGACTCTGGGACAGCTGGGAGGACGGCGCCGAGATCCGCGACGTGGAGCAGCGCCGGTTCATCGACCGAGACAAGTTGCACTACATCGACTTCGAGGGAAAGTACCTCTCGGTCCGTGGACCGTCGGTGACTCCGCGCCCGCCGCAGGGGCATCCCGTCGTTACCGCGTTGGCACATCAGCGGGTCGCGTACGAGCTGGCGGCGCGGACGGCCGATCTGGTGTTCGTGACGCCGTTCGACGACGAGCAGGTCACGGCAATCCTGGGTGACGTGCGAGCAGCCGAAGAACACGTGCAGCGCACCGGCGAACCTCTTCGGGTCTTCACCGACATCGTCGTCTTCTTCGATACGCCGGAAGAAACCGGAAAGGAACGGCTCGCTCGTCTCGACGCGCAGGCCGGCACCGAATACCGTTCGGACGCGCTGACCTTCACCGGCTCTGCTGCGGAGTTGGCGGATCTCCTGCTCCGGTGGCAGCAGTTGGGAATCGACGGCTTCCGGTTGCGGCCGGGCGTCCTCGTGGACGACCTCGACGCCATCGCCGGTGAGCTGGTGCCTGAATTGCAGCGACGCAACGTATTCCGCACCGAATATCCGCAGACGAATCTTCGCGGACTCCTTGGTCTACCCATCGACGTTCCCAACCGCTACGCCGCCGGCACTCCGGCCGCCTGACAGACGAGGAATAGATTTTCATGAGTTCTCAGAAGCGTAAGCAGGTCATCCTGGGTGCCTACCTCGGCGGCGTCAACCATCACACTGCATGGTGGGATCCGCAGGCGGGCAGCCAGATAGAGTTCGATTCTTTCGAGCACACCGCTCGAACCGCCGAGCGTGGGAAGTTCGACTTCTTCTTCCTCGCCGAAGGCCTCGCCCTTCGTGAGCGTGCGGGACAGATTTTCGACCAAGACATCATCGGTAGGCCAGACACCTTCACGGTCCTTGCGTCGTTGGCGGCAGTAACCGAACACCTCGGATTGGCCGGCACCATCAACGCCACGTTCAACGAGCCTTACGAACTGGCCCGCCAATTCGCGACGCTCGATCAGTTGTCCGGAGGGCGTGCCGCCTGGAACGTCGTCACCTCGTTCGACGCATTCACCGGCCAGAACTTTCGCCGCGGCGGATACCTCGACCGCGCGCAACGATACGAGCGTGCGGAGGAGACCGTAGCGCTGGTGCGTGAACTGTGGGATTCGTGGCGAAGCGACGACATCGTGGCCGACAAGGCATCAGGGCGCTTTCTCGCGAGACCGGATGCCGGTGAATTCGCTTTTCATGGATCGCATTTCGACGTGAACGGCCGATTCACAGTGCCGCGTAGCCCGCAAGGGCGCCCGGTTATTCTGCAGGCCGGGGTGTCGCCGCAGGGGCGCGATTTTGCTGCCGGCAATGCCGACGCGATCTTCTCACCGTACGGTCAGTTGCCCGAGGCGGCCGATTTCTATCGCGATATCAAAGCACGTGCCGTCGCGGCCGGACGTGACCCGGGCGACATCAAGATCCTGCCGTCGGCGAGTTTTGTTCTCGGCACCTCGGAGGCAGATGCGATCGAGAAATACCGAGAGATTCGCGACCAGCAGGTCACCGGCCAGACCGCTTTGGTTCTGCTCGAACAGATCTGGAATCTCGATCTGTCGAAGTACGACCCCGAAGGACCACTACCCGACATCGCTCCGGATCCCGAGGCTCCGCCGATCATCCAGGGCCGCGCCTTCATTCACCAAGATCGTTTCGCGACCGTCGCAAAACTGCGCGCGGTAGCCGAGAGCAAGAAGTTGAATCTGCGCGAAGTGGTGATCGATCAGTTCGAGCGTGGACCGATCGTCGGTACACCGCAGCAGGTTGCCGAGAAAATAGATTCGTTTGTCAGCAACGACGGTTCGGACGGATTCATCCTCGGGTCGCACCTCGTGCCGACTGGCCTCGACGAGTTCGTCGACGACGTGGTGCCGCTGCTGCAGGATCGAGGTGTTCTCCGCAGTGACTACGAAGGAACGACGTTGCGTGACAATCTCGGACTGCCCATCCCGGTGCAGCGGGAGCGTGCGACAGCACGCTGATCGACCGAAGTAGCAAGGGCCCAGCCGAAATCGGCTGGGCCCTTGTTTCGTCTAGGCTTCCCAGGGCGCCGGGATGGGGTAGTAGCTCTCCAGGAACTCCGTGATCTTGCGTGTGCGAAGTTCCAGATCGATCTCCGGAGCGCTGCCGTCGTTGAGGCAGAAGAAGTCCATGGAGCGCTTGGCGAGCAGTGAGTCCATGTCGCGCAAACCGGCTTTGACCGTCGTATCGACGTATTTGACGGCGGCGGACTTCTGCACCACCGACCGTCCACTCATGAGCGTGTAGTAGTGGTACAGCGAATTGGTCACCGAGATATTGGAACTCGCGCGGAAGGTGCTTGCTGCAGTGGCCGCGAAGTCTTCGGCGAACTCGCGTTCCATCTCGGCCATCACGCTCTTGCGTAGTGGCGTCGCTGCGTGCTCCAGATGTCTGGTGGTCATCAGACCGAAGCGGTCCTGTAGCAGACGGCGGTTGACGCGAGCCGCATTCTCGAACCCGCTGCGGTCGTTGTCGTTGTGTCCCAATCCGATTCTGGTGTCGGCCTCGATGAACATGCTGATCCCACCGGGGGAGAAGAACATGTCCGGGCCGACGGGGCGACCGAAGAACATGTCGTCATTGGAGTAGAGGAAATGCTCTGCCAGACCCGGAATATGGTGCAGCTGGCACTCGACAGCTTGAGAATTGTGGGTGGGCAACACACTTGGATCGGCGAAGAACTTTTCGCTGGGCATGAACGTGACTCGCGGATCGTCGGCAAGCCAGTCCGGACGATCGGAATCGGTTGCGACGAAGATCCGCCGGATCCACGGCGCGTACATGTGGATGGATCGAAGCGCGTATTTGAGCTCGTCGATCTGACGGAAGCGCGCTTCTGATTCGTCGCCCTCTCCGACGATGTAGTTCTGCATGCGCTTGGCGCGCTGAGCCTGAAACTCCTTGGAAGAGCCGTCGACCCAGGAAAAGACCAGATCGATATCGAAGCTGATATCGGAGGCATGATCGGCGAACATGTTCTCGATAGTCGGCCAGATCCGGCCGAATCGCTCGACGGTTCCTCGGACAGCTTCTTCGGGGAGGACGGTTCGTCGTGTCAGTGAGTTCTCGACGGGTAGGACGATTTCTTCGTCGGAAATCGACCACAATTCGATTTGAACGCCGATGTTCGCGCCGTAGTTCATGCCGCTTGCGACGTGAACCCGCGGACGGAACAAGCGGAAGATCCGTGACTTGTTGGTTTTCGACAGGGCACCGTCCGCGACAAGGAGCGCTGGGCTCTTCTTCGCGTCGACGGTTTTGGAATAGAAGGGTGCGTTGGCGCATCCCTCGACAAGTGCCTGCCGCAGGTTTTTGCGCTCGGTCCAGCTCACCGCGATCACGGGGCGCTCGTCGTTTCCGCGGACGAGTAGATACTCGATTCCTGCGGCGTCGAGGATGTCGCGGATGAAGAGGAGATCTTCGACCATCGCTTCGAGCGGCGTGGTGGTCGTGATCGCGAGGGCAAAACGATTCTTGAATCGGACGGTCTCGGGTAGCTCGCCCATCCGTGCGCGTGACGCGGCCGACGCCGGTTCCACGGGATTGGGGCTGTCCTGCTCCGGGGGTACGAAGTAGATGTCGTGCGGAGCGGGAGATTCTGTAATGGGATGCCTTCCGATTCTGATCCAGCTGTGTATCTGTCGCCCCCGACGCTGCGAGAGCGTGGTGGCGACGAGCTCAGTCTATGCCGTCGGCGCCGAAAGTCGGACATGAGTGACGGCGATGGGTAGGGCGGGGCGAGTCGGGTACCCCGAGGACCGAAGCGAGAGTGAAGGAGAAGAACCGATGCGTGTGAAAGCGATGGTCGGAACAGGCGCGATGGCTGTTGCGCTGGCCGCCGGCCCAGTTGCCACAGCTTCTGCTGAAGGCGCCGAGACGGCGGGGTCGGAGGGTTCACCGGAGATGCTGACCTGCGAGGTGGTCTTCGATGCACTGGAAGACATGAGCCCGGAATGGACGGAAGAGGGGATCGATCAGGTCGAAGACTGGTGTGAGGCGATCACTGGCGAAGAAGACTGAACGTCAGCCGCGCGAGATCACTCGTCGCGACAGTCGCCACCGCCCATCTTCGAGTTCGAACTCGTCGGCGTAGCTCCCGACGCCACTGAGCTTGGGAGTTGTGGTCGTGTCGACGTAGAACGTCCACACCGCATCCGCGCGGGCTGTCGTTTCCGACGTCACGTCCACGGCGATCGCCGTGGTGACGTGACGCGTGAACGTGCCAGGCCCTTGAATTCCGGCCGCCCTGCGCTCGACTACTCCAGCAGCAATTTCTTCACGGCCACGTCGTACCTGTGCGGGGATACCGCGATCGGGATTGGCCGGCATGTTCCATTCGGCCTTGCGGGTGAACTGCTCCACGTAATCCTCGACCGAGCCGGTATCGGCAAGGTGCGCGATGCGAGCGAGCGTTGAACGAATCTGTTCGGCAGGGCCCTCGGGTTGCATGCTGTCCTCCGTAGACGTGGGTGTGGCAGATCGCACGCTACAGCTCATGACGACAACGACGACGGCCTCGTCCCAGTGAGCGGCAGTACTCTCCGGCGAGGGAGCGGCGAACTTTGAGATCACCTCGAGTTCAACCGTATTCGAGCCCGCAGCGTAAATGATTGAGTGTTCACAGTAGGCAGCGCCATGACGACTGCCGCGCCCGTAGGCTTGACCGACTCACAGGAGATCGCCATGTCCGTCACCGAACTCGAACGTGTCACCCAGACCCCGGAGCAGATCTACGCTGCCGGCGGAATCACCGTCCACAAAGTAGGCGAACTGATCGGCGCCCGCATCGACGGCGTCCATCTCTCCGGGGACTTGTCCGAAGAGACCGCCTACGCGATCAACTATGCGCTGGCAGCGCACAAGGTTGTGTTCTTCCGTGGGCAGCATCATCTCGACGACACGTCGCAGTACGAATTCGCCGGAACCCTCGGCACCCAGACCACCCCGCATCCGACGGTGAAGTCCAGGGGCGACAAGCTGTTGGTGCTCGACCGAGCCGCCAACAGTTGGCACACGGACGTGACGTTTGTCGACCGCATTCCGAAAGCCTCGATTCTGCGAGCGACGACCATTCCCGAGTACGGCGGAGCGACGACGTGGGCGTCGACTACCGCTGCGTACGACCAACTGCCGCCTTCGCTCAAGGTCTTGGTCGAGAATTTGCGGGCCGTTCACACCAATGCCTACGACTATGCCGAGGTTGTCGATCAGGCGAACCCGGTAGACGCGCAGCGCCAGGCCTACTACGCCGAATTCACCCGTGAGATCTACGAGACCGAACACCCGGTGGTGCGTATCCATCCGGCGACGGGGGAGAAGACCCTCCTGCTCGGTCACTTCTTCAAGGAGTTCGTCGGGCTCAAGCCGTCGGAGTCGGTCGCTCTTTACCAGATCCTGCAGGCACGAATCATCAAGTTGGAAAACACTGTTCGATGGAACTGGTCGGCCGGCGACCTGGCGATCTGGGACAACCAGGCGACTCAGCATTACGGTATCGCCGACTACGGGACTCAGGCCCGCAGTGTGCACCGGGTGACATTGGCCGGCGACGTCCCCGTCGACGTCCGCGGCGAGCAGAGTCGAATCCTCCAGGGTGACGCCGCGGAGTATTCGATCATCGCGGACATCGATCGGCTTCCCGGCTTCGCCGCGAACTGATCAGTCGTGCTGTGGGTGATCCGGCGGGAACATCTGTCCCCATGAGTGATTGCATGCTCGGCACGTCCATTCCGGGGTGTCCGGTCCCACGACGCAGCCTGTTCCGGCGAGCCACGGTAGGTGATCGAATGGATGGACCGGCATCCCCGGGGAACACTGAGCGGTTCTGTGTGCACCGCACTCTGGGCACGGTGGATTTTTCGCCAGCATGTAGTCGATGAAGTTGGTGTGCCCGGACGTGGCCATCCTTCCGGTGCATTTGCGGCACAGGACGGCTGGGTAGTCGTCACCAGGCTCAGCCTGCCTGAAGATCCGTGATGCGGAATGAAAGTGAAGGCGATCGCTGCTGTTGAACTTTCGCAACGGCATCGGTGAGCTGCAACCTGTGCAGTGTCCCCGCTCGTTCATCAACGTTCGGGCGTGGGCAGCTGTGGACGTCGGATCCAGCGTGTCGATGTCGCCGAAGTAGTGCGCACAGTGTGACTGGCCGGCCGTGAGAATTTGGTCGGCCAGTCCGTCGTCGACCGGCCCTGGATCCGTGGGAAACGTGATGGACCATCGTTGTTCGAGTTCTGGAACGGTGGGCATACCGTGGAGTTCGTACGGGCGTTCATCGACTTCCATCCGCGACGTGCCGTCGAAGGGCGCAGCCACGGTCTCGATGCAGAGCAGCGTGCGAGGAGTGGTGTCGAGAACAGTGATCAGCAGGTCGCCGATGGCCATCTTTCCGCGCATGATCCAGGGATCGACACGGGCACGGGGTTCGAGAAACGCGACCACGGCATCGAGCCACGGCGTGCCGAGTGCGATGAATACGTGCTGACCGGAGCTCCGCGTGATCATCGAACGATTCTCGCAAGGGCTGCCGACAACGTCAGGCTTTGACCACCTTGCGCCCGAGCAGCGATGCAACCAGTCCGTCGACGAAGGTCGCCTGACGGCCGAGAGGATCGGAATCCGCTCCCGCAACGCTGCCGATCGAAATCGATCTCGTCAGGCCGGTCTCGCTGATGAATTCGGCGGCGAGGTGCGTTTCTCGGAATGTGAGGCCGCCCAGATGCGTCGTGTCGTCGACGCCGAGAACGCGCCCGTCGATGATGTCCAGGTCGAAGTGGACGTGGACGCCGTTCACACCCTGACCCGCCGCGGCGAGGACGCGAGGCATCAAGGCCGCCATGCCACGGCGATCGATCTCGTCGATCGTCACCAGCAATACTCCGTACTCGTCGAGTGCGCGCTTGTGATCGACCGTGGCGTTCTTGACGCCCACCAAGACGGTGTTCTCCAAACTGGGGCCGTGCAGATCCGCCGCCGACGACAGCAATTGTTCGATATCGCCGTGTGAAGCGAAAATAATTGCGCCCAAATCAGTTCCGGGTTCGGTGGCGATCGGAATTTGGGTGTTCTGCCAGGCCTCGGCAGTGAGCCACAGCGGCAACGTCGTGAGATCCGCGGCGGCGTTCTCGGCTTGAATGCAGCTGAAACCGATTCCGGACATGTCCTCGCGTAGACCGTGATCGAGGAGATGGCTTGCCAGCCCGGTAGTTTCGAGGTCGATCAATTCGACGCTCGCATTGGCATCGATCGGTTCGGTGCCCAGGACGTAGCGCTTTTCGACGTAGGGCGATGTCATCGCCATCAAGAGCGCGCCGTAATCGATCGTGAAGTCGATGGTGCCACCCAGTCGGTATTCGTCGCTTGTTTCTCCGGCGTCGACGAGGAGGTGATCGCTACTGGCGCTGATCACCTTCAGGCGCGGATCGATCGGGGTCAAGCCTTCCGGCGAGATGTCTTCGCGGCCGATGGACAAGATCAGGCGTCGGCTCGGCTTGTCCTCGTTGTCGAAGACGGGGCGTCGGCCGAATGCGTCTTCCCCTGAGACTCCATACGGCCGCGACGGCTTGACCTTGGCCTCGATGATGTCCGCGGTGAGAGTGAAGGCATCGTTGTTCAGCAGTTCGTACAGTCCGGGGGGAGTGGGTGATTCGGCCAAAACGATGCTGGCGCCCAAACGCAGATGGTTGATCCCCTCGGGCATCGTGCCCGTCTCGAGTAGTGGCAGCGAGAACGTATTGCCGCCGGAAACGATCGGCAGTTCGATCGAGAACCGCTTCGTGATTTCGTCGGCTAGGTAGACCAGATTCGACAGGTTGTCGACGGTCGGTTGGATGCCGCCGACGCAGGCGAGGTTCGCGCCGATTCCGATCAGTCTGATGCCCTCGATGGGAAGGATTTCAGCGACTACGTCCAACGCCTCCGCCGGCAGGATCCCTTCGCGGAGATCTCCGAGGTCGATCATCAGCACGATGTCGTGGACGACTCCTCGCGTTTGTGCTGCTCTGCCCAGAGCAGCAATCGTCGTCAACTCGGAGTTGAGGCTGATGTCCGCGTAGCGGATCGTGTCGTCGATCTCGTTCAGCGACGGTGCGCGGATCAGCATCAGGGGAACGGTGATGCCGTCGCGGCGAATGCGGGCCAGGTTGTCCAGGCGGGAGTCGGCGATCTGCGTGACGCCGCCGCGGACCATTGCTCGTGCCACTTTGGGGGAGCCGCACGTAGATTTGCTGACACCGGCCACCGATATACCGTGAGCGCTGGACGCCTCGACGAGGACGCGCGCATTCTGTTCGATACGACGCAGGTCGACGGTGATGGTCGGTCCGGTCATGATCTCCCCGTTTTCTCCGAAGGCGGTTCACGATCCGGGCATTCCAGACCGGACGGTTGGCGTGAGCTGGGCAACTTTGCTCCAACTGTTGTGTCGCAGGACACTTACGTGCAGTATGAGGATACAACAGTTTCCTACCAGGCACTCTAGAGGAGCGTCGATGGCTACTCTCGTCAAACACGTACTTCGGCGCAAGCCGGCTTTGCAGATAGACCAGGAGACCGGCGCAGATACCAACGGCGGTGAGCTGACCCGCAGTATCGGTTTGGCGCAGTTGTCCATGTTCGGCATCGGCGCCACGATCGGCACCGGTATTTTCTTCGTCCTCTCGCAGGCGGTCCCGGTCGCCGGTCCGGCAGTGATCATCTCCTTCGTTGTTGCCGGTATCGTCGCGGGACTCACGGCGATCTGTTACGCGGAGTTGGCCGGAGCTGTCCCAGCGTCGGGCTCGTCGTATTCCTACGCTTACGCGACGCTCGGAGAGCTTCCGGCCATGGCCGTCGGCGCGTGTCTGCTTCTCGAGTACGGAGTCTCGGCCGCGGCGGTGTCCGTCGGATGGTCGCAATACTTGAACCAGCTGCTTGGCAACCTCTTCGGGTTCCAGATCCCCGACGCGTTGTCACAAGCGCCGGAGCAGGGCGGCATCATCAATCTGCCCGCAGTGATCCTGGTGTGCCTGTGCGGTGTTCTGCTCATCCGCGGCGCCAGTGAATCGGCCAAGGCCAACGCCATCATGGTCTCGATCAAGCTCGCAATTCTGTTGCTCTTCATCGTGGTCGGCATCGCCGGATGGAACAGCAATCACTTCGCCGACTTCGCACCGTTCGGATTCAGTGGCGTCATGTCCGCCGCCGGAATCATCTTCTTCTCGTACATCGGCCTCGACGCTGTGTCCACTGCCGGCGAAGAAGTGAAGAACCCTCGTCGCAATCTCCCTCTCGCGATCCTCATTGCGCTCGTGTCCGTCACCGCGATCTACATCGCCGTTGTCGCCGTGGCGATCGGTGCACAGGATTCCGCATCGTTCGAAGGTCAGGAAGCCGGGCTGTCCGCCATCCTCGAACAGGTGACCGGATCTACCTGGCCGGGAACACTTCTGGCCGCCGGTGCGGTGATCTCGATCTGCAGCGTCACGCTCGTGGTCATCTACGGTCAGACCCGCATCCTGTTCGCGATGTCACGCGACGGCATGATTCCGTCGATCTTCCACAAGGTGAACCCGCGGACTCTGACGCCGGTGCCCAACACCATCATCGTCTGCGTCGTCATCAGCATTCTGGCCGGATTCATTCCGATCAACTTTCTCGCCGAAATGACCAGTATCGGAACCCTGGTGGCCTTCCTCGTTGTCTCGATCGGGGTCATCATCCTGCGGCGCAGTGACCCGGACCTGCCGCGCAGCTTCAAAGTTCCCGGCTATCCGGTGACGCCGATCCTCTCGATCCTGGGTTGCCTGTGGATCATCAAGGACCTCCGAACCGTCACGATCTACGTGTTCCTCGTCTGGGTGACCGTCGCGATCATCTGGTACTTCGCCTACGGTATGAAGCACTCGCGCCTCGGTGTGAAGAACCGCGCCGAATTGGGATCGGAGTCCGACTCATGACGCTGCTCGCGGGATACGCACCCGACGGTGACAGTTCCGGAACCGTCCATCTGGCAACGCTGTTGGCACGCTCGTCCGGTGAACCGTTGGTGATCTGCGCGGTGATTCCCTCGCCGCCACCGCCCGGGATGGCGCGGGTCGACGCCGAATACCACCAGCAGTTGCGAGCCGAAGCCGAAGCGGCACTGGCGAAAGCGCGGGCAGACATGCCCTCCGATGTCGACGTGACCTATGTCGTGCATGAGGCTCAGTCGACGTCGAGTGGCCTGCTCGATCTCGTTCACGAGCACGAAGCCAAGATGATCGTCCTGGATTCGTCTACGGCCGGGGTGTTCGGTCACGTGGCTCTCGGCAGTGTCACCTCACGCTTGCTGCACAGCTCCGACGTTCCGGTCGCCCTGGCGCCGAGGGGATTTCGAACCAAGCCCGGTGAGGTGGTTCGCCGCGTCACCGCCGCATACTCGGGCACACCCGATCAAGACGATCTGGTGCTCGCCGCCGCGACCGTGGCTGCGCGTGTCGATGCCGGACTCAGACTGGCGGCGTTTGCAGTTCGCGCAAACGCGCAGTACACGACCACACTCGGGACCGAGGGGGATTCACCGATCATCTCCGAGTGGGCCGAGGTGGTCGAGCGCGAGACCAACGCTGCCTTCGAGCGCGTGCGTGCACTGCCCGAAATACCCGACGTCATGGAATCGGTTATCAGCCATGGTCGTAACTGGGCCGAGGCGCTCGAGGGCGTCGAGTGGGACCGAGGTGACGTTCTGACTGTCGGCTCGAGCAAGGCAGGTCCACTGGCGCGGGTGTTCCTCGGCAGTCGGGCGGCGAAGATCGTGCGGTACTCACCGGTTCCGGTGGTGGTGGTCCCGCGATCGGCGTCGACCCGAATAGTCGATCAGGCCGAAGCGGAATAGCGATCAGGGCCGACGAGCGGAGTGCTTGTCGGCCCTGATCTTTCAGATGGAGCGAGCGAAGAGCGCGGGCTCGGAGCCGGGAACCTGAGAGACCTGCTCTCGGGCAACCAGATGGCGAAGGTGAGCTGCACCTTCGGACAACGCCATCGTCTTTCCCATCGGTGAGATCTCGGCCCACGGCTTGTACCACTTCATCTTTGCCGCGACGTCCCACACGGTGAGCTTGTCGTCGGCGAACTCCTGGAGCAGATGATCGAGTCGCTCCTGGTGATGCTCGATCAACTCGCCGGCGCGACCTCCGACGTCGTCGATCGGAATGCCGTGAGCGCCGAGACCGCGGGTGATGTTCATGTTCTGCACCCGTGCGAGCGAGTCGAGGAAATCGGCGAGGGCGTCACGCTCGTCGAGGGGGTACACGAAGTTGCCGACGTGCGGTGTTGTCTTCTGCAGGACGTGGTCGCCGGTGAACATGACGTCGGCGTCGTCGAGGTAGAAGCAGACGTGGCCAGGCGTGTGGCCGGGGGTGTAGACAACGCGGAGGCCGCGGCCGGTGAGTGCGATGATCTCGTCGTCAGCGAGAAGGCGGTCGGGAGCGGACTCGGGGCCCACGGGAGACTCGCCCGCGGCCGTCAATTTGAATGCATCACGGTCGGCTTTCGGCGCTCCAGCGCGTTCCATGTTCTCTAGCTGATATGCCATCCACTCGTCGTTACGCGCAGTCGACATCTGATCGAACAGGTAGTGGTCGTCCTCATGCATGGCGATCCAGGCGCCGGACGCCTCGCGGACCCGTCCGCACAGTCCGGTGTGGTCCGGATGGAAGTGCGTGACCACGACGCCCTCGATGTCGGTCACCGAATGTCCGATCTCGGCGAGCCCCGCGTTGAGGCCCTGCCAGCCGTTGTCGTCACCCCAACCAGCGTCGACCAAGATCAGTCCGCCGGGGGATTCCATGGCGTAGACGAGCGTGTGCCCGAGAGGGTTGTCCGTGATCGGGACAGGAATCTGGAATATGCCATCACCGATGGCTGCCGCACCGTTCATATCAAGTACCTCTTAACGAGTAAGGGAACGCACTCTTAGTACTTCATGTTTACCGTGCGCTTGATTGGTCGGTGACACAGGTCCTGCCTGGCGGGAGTTCGGCATGTTTTCGGTCGACTTCGGATCGGTGAGAGTTTTATCGACTGAATGGTCTCATTGAGTCGAAAGATCCTGCTGAATAGCGTGTTTCGCGAGTTCATTGCGTTGGGAGCATCCTCGGATGGCGGATCCGTCGAGCCGCCGCGCGCTAGCCTCCGAGGGACAGGCGCGCTGTGCGGTTATCGAGAAAGACGGGTCATGCGTTTTCAGGTTCTGGACATCATTTTCAATCCACCCCATCCAGTGACCGGCGAGGAAGTTGCCCCGTCCGATCGGCTCAACCGCGTCGTCGAACTGGCGGTTCTCGCCGAAGAACTGGGTATCGATTCGTTCTCGGTGGGTGAGCGCCATGCCGGGCCGGTTCTTTCGTCGGCGCCAACCGTCGTTTTGGGGGCGATTGCGCAGGCCACGGACAGAATCCTGCTGTCGACGGGTGTCACCGTCCTGTCGCTACTCGACCCGATTCGAGTCGCCGAAGATTTCGGAACCATCGATCAGCTGAGCCGGGGACGCCTCGAGATCGTGATCGGCAAGGGCAACGAGGTCCTTCAGTACCCGCTCCTCGGGTTGGATATCGCCAAGCAGTACGAATACCTGGCCGAGAACTACGAACTCCTCAAACTGCTGATCAGCGAGGAAAACGTCAAGTGGGTGGGGACTCACCGACCATCGCTCGAGGACGCGACGACGCTACCGCGTCCCTACGACGGACCGTTCCGTATCTGGCATGGATCGGCTACCTCGTTCGAGGCCGTCGAACTGGCGGCGAAGTGGGGCGACCCCATCGTCACCGCCAACGCCTTCCAGCCTCGTGAGAACTACAAAGTGCTGATCGACCACTACCGCGAGCAGTACCTGGCGTACGGGCACGACCCGTCCAAGGCGTACGTCGGCTCGGGTTCGGGCGGATTGTTCCTCGCCGACACGACCGAACAGGCCATCGAAGAGTTCCGTCCGATCTACGAAGGCGCCGTTGCGCAGGCCGACAAACGCAAGCACGATCCCAAAGCCGTCGGAAAGTCGACGAGTTTCCGGACCATCGAGGAAGCCGTCGACCGCGGGCCGGCGTTGGTCGGGTCTTCGGAGCGGGTCGCCGAGAAGATCCTCGATTACCACCAGAGCTACGGCCACGATTTCCAATCGGTGTCGGTCAATCACGTGCTCGACTTCGAGCAGCAGAAGGACACTCTGCGCCGCTTTGCCGAGGAGGTCATCCCGCTGGTGAAGGCAGAACTGTCGACGACGCTGTGGACCTCGGCCGACAAAGATCGGGCGAAGGGTTTCACCGCCGTCGACTGAGCGGAGAAGCCTGACTGTCGGGTAAGCAGGTCCGGCGCTGCGACCGCTCACAAGCTGCAGTAACTTGTTACCGACATCGCGGTCGGTTTTGACTGCAATGAAGGTATCCGTGAGTGGGAGTAGTGCGTTGACGTTGGGTGTGAACTCGCTTCCCGCGAACGAGCTGAGTCAGACGCTGTGGGTCGATCTGTTTCCTTGGTTGGACGACTACGTATCCGATCGTGCTGCGCTGCTCGAGCCGCTGGCCCCGTCGCCTGATTGGTGGTTCAGCGAAGCGCCGTCGTTCACTGTTCTCGAGGTCGATCTCGAGAAGGTTCTCTCCGAGCTGGCGTCCCTCTACATCGCTCACCACGCGGCAGCGGTATTACACGAGAGCTTTCCGCTCCTTGGTGAAGATCTCCCGCTGGAGGTGTTGAGTCTCGATACTCGCGCAGTGACGGCGTTGTCACGGCTCACCACCGACAAAGCAATCGGCGGTCTACTGACGCACACGACCGCTGAGATCTTCGGCGTGCGCGGAACTAGCGAACAGACGGTGCACGACATAGTGCTCAACCTGTTGGTCTGTGCGGTCATGACGACTCCGCTCGCCCGCGTCGAGACCGCTGAGGAAGCAGTTGCCCCACCCGCGATCACAGCGCTGCTCGACGATCTCGCTCAGCTGGCGATGTGGCGACGGGTCCGAGGCCAGGACAGCAGACCACTCGTCACCGTCGAGATCGACGATGAATCTCCGGCCTCGATTCAGGAAGTTGCCGCCCGGATCTCGGCTCTGACGCCAAACGACTTGCCCGACACCGACCGTACTGACGCGATGGACGAGATCGACAATCTCTTCTCGCAGCTGGATGAGCGGGAGTCGTTGGTGTTGCGTGAGCGGATCGTGGCGCGAGTTCCGCAGCGCAGGGGAGCGATCGGAGCCAAGCTCGGAGTGGGCTCGGGGCGAGTCGGGCAGATCGAGGCCGACGTGAAAGCCAAACTCAACGCGGCGTGCGGATTCGGGACGGCGGTGGGGAACCTGCTTGGCAGCCTGCGCGTCGAGATTCAGCCGGTAGCTTCGCTTGATCGCCTCCTCGACGTGCATCCGAGCATCGCGGCGGAGGTGCCTGGTTACGGAGTTCCGCTGTGGTTGGTTCTGGACCGTCTCGACGACTACTTCGAGGTGACTGACGGTTGGGCTGCCGCTCCGGGCGTCGCGGAGGCCAAGAAACGCACTCAGACCTTGCTGGAAGACTTTGAGTCCCCCAACGGTGTGGTTGCACTCGACGACGTCGCCGAAGTGGTGTCGATGTCACGCGGCGAACTGGAGAAGTGGCTTGCGTGGTGCGGGGTCGTCGTAGTGGCGGAGTCTGCGCTGACGCGTGCGCGTCGGATCTCCGATCTGGCAGTCGGCGCGCTCGAAGCCGTCGGATCGCCGAAGACCGTCGTCGAGCTAGTGGACTTGCTGAAGTCCGATCGCAGTGACCGGTCGATCGAGCGCGCGCKCGAGGCCGACGATCGCGTGACGCTCGACGGCGCAGTGTGGCGGCTGCACGCCTGGGGAAGTGCGGATTCCGTTGGGGAGGAATCGGTTTCTTCGGGAGAGGCTGAAGGAACCAGTGAGTTCAACATTGGTGGTGACGGGATCGTCCGGCGCAAGCGGACACGTAACACTGCGAAGACGCCAGAGTTGACTCGCCGCCTGTACCGGTCAGGCAGTACGTGGCGGTATCGACTGACCGTGACCTCCGATCATCTACGGGGTTCCGGGTTTGCGGTGCCCGCCGGTGTTGCGGTCGCTGCGGGCTGTGCGCGCGGCGAGACCATCGAGTTGGAGAGCCACCTCGGCGTTCAAGCAGTTCGGTGGACCGGAGCGCAGCCGACGTTCGGCACTATCCGCCGATTCCTGCGTGAACTCTCCGCTGTCGAGGGCGAAGACGTGCTGCTCGAGCTGTGGCAAGACGGAACCTTTCGCGTGGTTCGACCGGCGATCGTCCACTCTGACATCGACCCACTACGTCAGGCACTCGCAGAGGTTGGCAATCGCGAGCCATTGCGAACTGCCGAGAGACATGTGGTGCGGATCCTTGCCGAAGCCGTGTGTCTGGACGGCGAAGACCGTCCACGAAAGATACTGCGCGCGTACGAAGATCGTGGTGAGGACGTGATTCTGGACTTCTTGGAGGCGGCGTGGAGGCGCGGCGAAGCATCCGAAATCGACGAGGCAGACGGTAAGGATGCATCTCATGACTGACGTCGCGGGCACCCGCATAGTGGGCACCAAGATCCTTGCGGCGGACGAGTCCCTTGCCGGCGCCATCGGCTTGCACCACACCATCGCGACAGCGCTCGCCGATCTGATCGACAACAGCCTCGACGCCGCGGCCTCCCACGTGCTGATCAGATTCGTTCAGGACGGCACACGGATCGTGTCGATGATGGTGATCGACAACGGTTCCGGCATGGACAGTGACACCATCGATGCTGCGATGACCTACGGCCGTCGACGCGACTATGCCGCCGAGGACCTCGGTCATTTCGGTGTGGGGATGAAGGCAGCGTCGTTGAGTCAGGCTCGTTTGCTACGAGTGTGGTCTCGAAAGTCGGGCCACCCGACGCAGGGCCGCGAGATCGACTCCACCTCAGTGCAGGGGCGTCAGTCAGTTTCGGTGATCGAGGACCGGCAAGCCGCCGAATTCTTCGACGCTGTCACGCCCCGATTTCCCTTCAACACCGGCACTGTTGTCGAATGGCGCGGCATCACAACCTTTCTCATGTCCGCACACGCGGACGAGCAGACCAGCTGGCTCGAACAGACCATCAACGACGTGCGCAGTCATCTCGGCGTCGTATTTCACCGTCTCATCGAATCCGGCCGGATTGCTCTGACTGTCGATGTCTTCGACGTCGAAGCGGGACGCGCCGGCGCGCTGCGCACAGTCAGTGCCATCGACCCGTTCCGGTATCCGCGTACCGGCGACCCGAACTACCCTCGGACACTTACCGTGCCGATCGCCGGTGCCACAGTAACCGCCGAAGCTCACCTGTGGCCCGCTCGGAGTAATGCACCGGAATTTCGCATCCACGGCGCCCCCGGCCGCGACCAGCAGGGGCTCTACTTCTATCGGCACGATCGACTCCTGCAGATCGGCGGCTGGAACGCGATAGTGCGGGGCCGACCGGACTACGGATTGGCACGAATTGCCGTCGATCTGAACGATTCTCTACTGCAGCACATCACAATCAATCCCGAGAAATCGGGGGTGACGCTCGACGCCACTGCGTCGGCTGCCGTCGACGGGGCCGTCTTCACGGAGGGCGACGGTGGATTCCGCTCGTATTTGACCGACGCCGAGCGCGCGGTGCGCGCGGCTCGTAGTTCTGCACCTCGGCCGATCAGCGTCATCGAACCGGCATCCGGCTTTCCGGAAGACGTGCTCGATTCCTTCAGCGACGCCTTCGAATTCAGCGTTGGCGATGATCCGGTCGCCGTGAGTTGGCGAGCCTTGGCGCGTGATCAGTTCTTCGAAGTCGACCTCAAAACTCGAACTCTGTGGATCAATGCGCGTTTTCGGCGTGATCTGCTCGGACGCCGCAGTCTCGACCCGGCTGATGCTCCGGTGCTCAAGACTCTTGTCTTCCTGCTGGTGAGTGAGATGTTCGAAGGAACCAGAATCGGCGCTCGTCAGAGGGAAAAGATGCAGGCGTGGCAGGAAGTGTTGATTTCCGCAGTGGCAGCGCACCGGGAGCAGGTAGTGCAGTGAGTGATGAAGTATTCCGTGCGGTTGCACGTGAACTCGGTGACGGGTTTCCGCCCGAGAACGTGCTCTACCCGGTCAACGCGCGCCTGCGAGCGAGCTATCCGGACGGCCTGACCATCGCGGACATCATCGATGTGTTCCTCGACGACAGTGCGGTCGGTGTACGAACGGCGCTCACCTCGCGTCTGCGGCAGTGGGATGCGGAAAGTGTCGAGACGTGGGTAGGCTCGACTGTTCCGCAAAGTCCGGAACGGCGGGCTCGGATCTACGACTTGTTGGGATTGCCGGTCGACGCCCACGCCGAGATGGATGCGCACTTTCCTCGCGAAGGTGGGCCGGTTGTCATTGCGGCTCAGCAGCCGTGGGACCCCTGGTACACCTCTGAACGCCGCCGCGAGCACGACTTCTATTGGCGTGCCTACAAGCGAGTTCTAGCCGACAAGAACTGGGACGAGGCGACAATCGGAAAGCTGGACATCGCAACCACTGAAGTTGTGCACCGGCTCGCGGATCCGACGCGCCCCGAGCCGTATCAGTCCAAAGGTTTGGTGGTCGGCTACGTCCAGAGCGGGAAGACGGCGAATTTCAGCGGCGTGGTGGCCAAGGCGATCGACGCTGGGTACCGCTTGGTCATCGTGTTGACCGGCACGATCGAGATTCTCCGGAGCCAGACTCAGCGACGCCTCGACATGGAATTGGTCGGTCGTCAAAACATCAGTGCAGGCGTGGATGACGACTACGCCAACGACGAGGACTGGCGAAACGGGAACTTTCTCGAACACGAAATCGATCCGAACAAGACCAATGAAATCCCGGCTATCCGTCGACTCACCACCTCGACCTTTGACTACAAGAGCCTGCTCGCGGGCCTGAGCGCACTGCACTTCGAAACCGTGGATCACTCCCTTCCGCTGAATGATCCGAAGAATCTGTACCCCAGCAATATTCGCATCGCGGTCGTGAAGAAGAACGTCTCCAGCCTCAAGAAGCTGGTGGCCGATCTGAAGAAAGTGCCGACCGAACTCGATCAGATTCCTGCCCTGATCATCGACGACGAAGCCGATCAGGCATCGGTGAACACGATCGATCCGAAGAAGATGAAAACCGAGCAGGTCGAGCGGACGGCGATCAACGGTCAGATTGCTGAGATCCTCGGTCTACTCAAGCGTGCCCAGTATATCGGTTACACCGCAACACCTTTTGCCAATGTGTTTGTCGATCCGGAAGACAGCGTCAACGTCTTTCCTTCGGACTTCATCGTCAGTCTCGAGCGGCCCGGCCCGTACATGGGTGGTGCGGACTTCCACGATCTAGACGATCTCGAAGACGACGACAAGACTCCGGCCAATTCGAACCAGAAAGCGTACGTACGGGATCTCCGGGCCGAGTGCGACGAGGATCGCTCAGCCGAGCAGTTGCGAGCGCTCGACTCGTTTGTCCTGACGGGGGCGATCAAGCTATTCCGGGAATCGAAGGGCGCCGAGCCGTATCGGCACCACACGATGCTGGTGCACGAATCGGTGAAGCAGGCCGAGCATGACGCCGTAGCCGACGACTTCAAGGCCTTGTGGAAATCGGCCGGATACAGCCAGGCCAAGAGTCTTTCCCGGCTGGACAAGCTCTGGGCCGAAGACTTTGCGGTGGTGAGTGCGGCTCGGGGCAGTGAACTGGAGAATCCTGGTTCGTTTGCCGAGTTGGAGGAATTCATCGGCGCTGCCTACGACAAGATTTCCGAGGGAACCAGCCCCGTTATCGTGGTCAATGGTGCGGCCGAGAAGGACTACAAACAGGATTCCCTCGATTTCCAGGAACGCGGCGTGTGGAAGATTCTGGTCGGCGGCACGAAGCTGAGTCGCGGCTTCACGGTCGAGGGCCTGACCATCACTTATTACACGCGTCGAACGGGCCAAGCTGACACATTGATGCAGATGGGACGATGGTTCGGATTCCGCCCCGGGTACCGAGACTTGGTGCGCCTGTTCATCGGCCGCACGGTTGGCGGACCCGCCGGCGCGGACTACGACATGTACAAGGCGTTCGAGGCGATCGTTCGGGATGAGCAGGAGTTCCGGAACGAGCTCACCAGGTTCAGCGGCGTGAACGGGAAGGGCGAACCATGGGTCACTCCACGCGATGTGCCGCCGATGGTGTTTCAGCAGCTGCCGTGGCTCAGACCAACGGCTCGAAACAAGATGTTCAACGCCGATCTGGTTTATCGAGGCATGGGTGGTGAAAGTTTCAGCTTCACGATGCAGCCCCCGCGAGGCGACGGTTCGATCAACGCTCGGCACTTCGAGGCGGTTACACCCTTGTTGAAGTCGTTGGACGAAACAGGGTCCTTCAATTTCGTTGACAAGGATGACGTTTCGCGATCGTTCACTGCGCGATATGGCATCGTCCCTGCCCATGTGGTGTTGGAGGCCGTCGACCAGTTCGAGTGGGCGAACGGGTGGGATTTCGGTCCCCACCGCGAAGCGCTCTCGACCGCAATCGAATCCGGATTGCTCGAAGACTTCGCAGTTCTGCTTCCGTATCCCAAGACCCGGGAGCCGATCGAGATCAAGGGTTGGCACGAGAAACTTCCGATCGTCAATCGCAAACGCCAGGAACGCGAGTACCGAACAGGTTTCACCGGTACGGCCGTTCGTGAGCGCGATGCGATCGAGCACATTGCGGGCAGCCCGAAGAAGAACGGCGGACCGCTTGCGGGTGCACTTCATCGGAAGACTCGCGGTGCATTGATTCTGGTATTTGCGAACGATCCGGCTCCTCGTCAGTTGAAACGGGCACAGGCTGGTCCCGTGGACTCGCGCGATTTTGCGACGTTGTTCTCGTACGCGCTTCCGCACGCGGCGGAGCCGTTGGGGCGAATCGGTTTTCGGGTCAAGCAGTCGGGGACAGGGGCGATCGTCGATGCGAACTAGGTGTGTTGTGGTGGGAGACAGGAATGGGTTCTGATGGCTAAGACGATCGCGACGATCAACCTCAAGGGCGGCGTCGGTAAGACGACGATCACCGCGGGGTTGGCCGAGTTCATGTCGCTCGAATTCGGTCAGCGCGTGCTGCTGATCGACCTCGATGCGCAGATCAATCTGACGACGATGATGATCAGTGAGGATCACTGGCTCGAACTCAACAAGCAAGGGCTGACCAGCGCAACCATTTTCCGCGACGCCGTCGATGGCACGTCGAACTTCGATCTTGAAGCCTCGATTCAGCGCGGAGTTTCTCCGGTCAAGCGAGTGACGGGTGTGGATCTGCTTCCCTCATCTCTCGATTTGATCGAGCTGCAGGAGGAGATCAGTGCCCTTCGGGTTGCTGATCGGAACTCCACCAAGCCGGTTGAATTGTTGAGGGATGCCGTCGCCCCGGTGATGCCGTACTACGACTACGTCCTGATCGATTGCCCGCCGAATCTCGGGCCGATCACACTCAACGGATTGGCAATGGCAGACGGCTACGTGATCCCCACGATCCCGGATGTGCTCTCCACGTACGGCATTCCGCAGATCCAGACGCACATCGCGAAGTTCGGCAAAGAACTCGGCCGTGAACTCTTCGAACTCGGGTTGGTGATCACCAAGTACAAGTCCAACTCGGCGGTGCACCGCACGACTGTGCGAAATCTTCGGCGCGATCCCAACGTCCCACACGTATTGCCGGAATATCTCGCGGAGTCGAATCAGATTGCCGCGTCGGCGGAGTTTCACCCGTACAGCACTTTGAAGGTGAAGTACGGCAATGCAGGTCAGTTCGATCAGATGCGTGCAATTACGCAGAACATTCTCACGGAAGCGCAGGCGAAGCTATGAGTGCGGGTATCGATGAGGCGCGTCGTCGCGTGCAGGTGCAGGAGACCGGTGCCGCGCTCTTGAAGTTGGGTGCAACTAATGCCTCGGCATCGGTGTTGCTGGCCAAGCTGGTTCAGGTAGTCGCGGAGGAAGCTGCCCGTACCCCACGGTTCGCGAAGGCAATTGAAAGCGCTTTCGCAGTTCCGTCCGATGGATCCGCCGCTGCGGTACCTGCTTCTGCGCCGGCGCCGCGTCGTCGTGCTGCGGCTCCGAAGGTGAAGCGGGAGCCCGGTGCTTTCGACCCGTTCGAGGTCTTCAAGGTTGAAGGGGAAGAGGTTCTGTTGGAACGTCTTTCAGCTCTCGATGCGGACGGTATCAAGGACATCATCGCGGAGCAGGAGATCGACACGCACAAGGAGACCGGCCGTAAACGGAAGGTCGATGTGCTGGCGGTCTGGACCGTCGAGCGGGTGAAGGCACTGACCTCGAAGGGGAGTGCGTTCCGGTAGGGGCTCCGCCCGTGCGCCGTTTTGGTAGTGGAGGCGGTCAGAAAGGCGCATGGATTCCTTACATATTGGCGTGGCGGCACATCCAAATTTCGAGAAATGTAGTCCGTCTATAGTATGTTCTCATGTTACGTTTCTGTCTATGGTATTAATATCTAGTACGGTTCAATCTTGGCTATGGGGGATCGAAATTGGTAACGAACGCAGACCTGGCGAAAGAATTGGAAAGCGAAAACTTTGAACCGTTCATTCGGTTGATCAGATTTCCAAGATTTAAGAATGTTGAAGACGGAACGAGTATTGAATTCTGTTTCCCGATTACGGCTATTGTAGGAACTAATGGCACCAACAAGACCTCCATTCTTAGGGCACTTGAAGGGTGTCCAGACTATTATAATTTTGGCAACTTCTGGTTCTCGACAAGCCTGGATCCAATTTCGGCCGAAGAGCAACATAGATTTATTCATGGATATCTTTCTAAAACTGGAAGTTTGATTGAATCCAGAAAGATGCGAGTCGCAAAAGAGGGCGATCCAGACTATTTTGAACCTACACGACCATCTCTTCGTGACGGAATGTCGAGGATGCCATCGATGGAGGAGACGGACCCTGAGGACTTGGAATTTCGTGTAGCTACTCGATGGAAGGCAATAAAAAAGAGCGTAGTTTACCTGGATTTTCGGCATGATATTCCAGCATACGATCTACATTTTCATTTCAATGCCCGGAATCGAAAGAATGATATTAAGAGCAAAAAGTCCTTGGTGAGAAGGCAGGCTCGCCATCTTTCGGAGACTATCGAGAATCTTGAATCTGACCATAAATTGCATAATGTAAATCGAGTATTGGAAAAGCCATTCTCTCTCGATTCTGTAAAGTTGAATTGGATTAGTAAAATATTGGGACGAAAGTATGAAGAAATCCGACTCGTCAAGCATGATTTCTACAACTTCGAAGGTTATACAATTCGAGTACGAACTAACGGATTTAGTTATTCCGAAGCGTTCGCTGGAAGTGGCGAATATGCTGTAATCATGATCGTCAAGTCGGTGCTCGACTCAGAAGATCGATCTTTGATCATATTAGATGAACCGGAAGTTTCACTACATCCAGGTGCGCAGATAGCTCTTATGCATTTCTTGCGAGTTCAATGTTCAAAAAAGCATCATCAGGTAGTCATATCAACTCATTCGGCCGAGATTATTCGTAGTCTTCCTCCAAATGCAATCAAGGTTTTGGCTCAAAATGCCATGACTGGACAGGTTGGTTTAGTTTCTCAAAGTTCGCTAGCCGACGAGGCTTTTATACGAATAGGTAGCCAAGCTCCCGGTCACACAATTTATGTTGAGGATGACCTAGCTCGACATCTTGTGCTTACAGCTATTTCTCCGCTAGGGGCAGCGTATACTGACCATATAAATATTGAAATAGGGGGTGGTGAGGATCAAATAAAGAATCGGTTGATTCCTTCTGTTGTCCAACTTGGCCTGGAGGCGCTGGTGCTTCTGGATGGTGATCAACGTCCTGGGAAGAAAGTGCGACAGATCAAGATTGTTCCGAATGCCGAAATATTGGATGAGTTGCTGATTATAGGAGTTCGAAAGGGAAGCCTAGGAATTGATGGGGGCGATGGTGACAACACCAAGCAGGCGGTCGATCGCGCAACCGCAATCCTCGGATGGGCTGAAACCAATCTGGACTATCTTCCGGGGCGATCGCCTGAGGAGTTGCTCCTGTCGCTATCAGGAGATGATGGTTCGGCTTCGAGCGAGGCAGCGAAAGAAATATGGGCTAATCGGGCCACTTTGAGCCTGGGTTATACCGGTTCGGATCGAGCAGATTCAGCTGAAATCCTCATCACGCAGCGTCAAGCGCTCGCCAGAGTGGATTGTCAGGCCCCTGAGCTACAGTGGATACGTCAAAGGGTGCAGGCTTACGTGGAAAGGGACGGATCATGAATAAACCGCCCATCGCAGTGGTAGATTTCTTTTCTGGTTGTGGCGGAACAAGCGTGGGATTACGAAATTCCGGAATGAAGATTGTTGCTGGAATCGACAATGATGCCGATTCCGCTGCCACCTTTCGGTTGAACTTTCCAGAGGCTGATTTTTTTGAATCTGATGTGAAAGAATTGAGTTCGTCGAGTATCGAGAAGGTGATGCCTAAGAAAGGCTTCGTCTTGTTCGCTGGCTGTGCCCCCTGTCAGCCTTTTTCGAAACAAAAGAAGATAAGCGCGAAGGAAGATCCTCGGCGTGACCTACTTCTTGTATTTTTGAAGTTTATTGTGGAGCTTCAACCTCATTTTGTGCTCGTTGAAAATGTTCCTGGCCTTCAGAAATTGGATCCGACATCTGGTCCATTTCAAACTTTTGTCGATACGCTGATTGAAGAAGGGTATGAGGTAGATTTTGGAGTTATCCGTGCGGCGGACTATGGAGTTCCTCAGATTCGCCGAAGGTTAGTGTTGGTTGCGTCGAGAATATCGAAGGTCAGACTACCGGATCCAACTCACGGTTCTGGCCTTATCGCCTATTCGACCGTTGCGGAATGGATCAAAGAACTCCCGAATATTTCTGCAGGACAAGTGGACCTTGCAGACCCAGATCATGCTTCGATGAAGCTCTCTGAAAGGAATATTGAAAGAATTCAGGCTACGCCGGAAGGTGGTAGTCGACTGAATTGGCCACAGTCTCTTCAGCTTGAATGTCACGCTAGTTACAAAGGTCATACTGATGTTTACGGTCGCCTTTCTTGGGACAAGCCTGCCTCAGGATTGACGACGAAGTGCATAAGCTATTCAAATGGACGTTTCGGTCATCCCGATCAAGATCGAGCTCTCTCGGTGCGTGAAGCAGCGTTGCTGCAAACATTTCCACCATCTTTTAAATTGGTTGGCACCCTCACGTCAAAGGCCCGGCAAGTTGGTAACGCTGTTCCACCATTGGTTGCGCGTCGAGTTGGCGAGGCGATCGCCGATTCTCTGCGAGTGTGATTTGTGGCTTGCGAATTTGAACGTTTTTCGCGGATATTTGAAAGCATTTCCTGTGCACTTCTAATTGTTCAGTATGTGTCCTATTGAATCTTGTATCCGGAAAGATAGAGGTGCGAACGTCTTCTGGGGTATCCCTAGTGAGCGTAAGCATGCTCCTTGCTATTTGGTTGAATTTAGGGTTGGCGCGATGAATTTATTCGCCAATTAGGGCTTGCCAGATACGTCGGCTCCGCACGCACATTCACAGTCACCACCGCAACCGCCGGGATTGCAGTCTCCGGCGTAACTGTCGTCATCCGCGTCGCAGTCGAGTGTTCCGCCGAAGGATTCAGCGAAATCATCGTCGAGTTCGTGAGTGAAGTCGTGAACCTCGTCGATCAGGTTGAGCAGATGCTGCGGCGCGAAGGGGTCGGCGTCGAGCATTGTGGAGACCAGTAGATGGTCGCCGCTGAAGGCGAAACGCAGGCGCGGCCATTCCTGCGCGAGTTCGATCAGTCGAGTCGCAGCATGCGAGGGATTGCCGAGGCCGGTCAGAACCGAGGACCAGACGTTGATCTGAGGGCCGTCATCCGCAACTGTCACGTAGACGACAAACCCGTGAACCGGCACGACAATGTCGCCGTCGTCGTCGGTGTCGGGTTCACTGCCGAGTAGTTCGGCGAGAGTCTGAACGCACAGGCGAACCAATTCGTCGCGCTCGTCCGTCACCAGGGCAATCGCGCCGTCGATGTGAAGCGGCTGATCGGCGGTGTCTCTCTCGCTCATTGATCCTCGTCTCCTGTGTCCGGACCGCGTACGGGCGGACACTGTTTACTGCGGTTGTTGTCGTGACCAGGATAGTCGGGGCCGTGTGGTCCTCATTCGCTTCGGTGAGCGGGCCTTACCTCCTTCGGCCGGCGGGGTGGCGGCGGTCATATTGCAATCGGGACTAGGGGCAGCGTTATAGTTGCCCAGTGCAACACGACGGAGCAATGGCGCTCACCGGTCCACCAGCCGTCCATGACGAGCTGGTGCACCTGACGCGGCAGCTGATGACGGGGGATCGGCATTCCGATGATCACCCGTCGATCGCGCAGCATTCCTTCCTCTCCTTCATCGGCCGCAACGACGGCTGCAAGGCCACGGAGATCTCCGAAGTCTTCGGCGTCAACCGCTCGACCATCTCGCGCCAAGTTCGCGGCTGCATCGAGGCAGGCTGGGTATATGCCGATCCGGGATCCGTTCGCCAGGGCAATCCGCTGCACCTGACGGAGGCGGGCCGCAAATACCTCGACGCCGCCGACGCGCGTCGGCTCGACCAAGTCGCCGGCAGGCTGCACGATTGGACCGAGTCCGAGGTCGCAGACTTCGCCCGCGCACTCCACCGCTTCAGAATCAGCATCGAATCGCAGACCAACGGAGATGACACCCTGTGAGTGAGTACAGCGCCAAAGCCCAGTTCACCATCTCCGACAACGAGTCTGTGGTGCACACCGTCTTCACTCACGCCGAGCGCACGCCAGATCTGACGGTGTTCTCCCGCCCCAAGGGCGAGGGTTGGGTAGATGTAACGGCAAAAGAGTTCGCCGAGCAGGTCACCGGCGTCGCAAACGGGCTCATCGCCGCTGGCGTGCAGGCAGGCGACCGCGTCGCACTCCTCTCTGCGACCCGATACGAGTGGACGCTCTTCGACTTCGCCATCTGGGCCGCCGGCGCCGCTACCGTCCCGATCTACGATTCGTCGTCTCAGGGCCAGGTCAGCTGGATCCTCGAAGACTCCGAGGCCGTCATCGCGATCGTCGAAACCGGCGCGCACGAGCAGCTGTTCCAGGACGCGCCGAGCACTCTCAAGGCCGTCATGCAGATCGACGACGGAGCAGTCGAAAAGCTGACCGTACAGGGCGCCGACGTTGACGACACCGAGTTGAAGAAGCGACTCGCGGGCATCAAAGCCGACGATCTGGCGTCACTCGTCTACACCTCCGGCACCACAGGCCGTCCCAAGGGATGCATCCTCACACACCGCAACTTCCTGTCCGAGGTGCGCGGGATTCTCACTGCATCGATCGGCAAGGTTGCGGTTCCGGGAAACCGAGTCCTGACCTTCCTGCCGCTCGCTCACGTACTGGCCCGCGCGGTGTCCCTCGCGACGTTCGAAGCTGGTGCGTCGCAGGCCCACTGGTCCGACTTTGCCACCATCACAACCCAATTCGAGCGCTACAAGCCCAACACCATCCTCGGTGTTCCGCGTGTCTTCGAAAAAGTTCGTGACGGCGCAGCACGCAAGGCGGAGTCCGGTGGAAAGATTCCCGGCGCGATCTTCGCCTTCGCCGAAGCCACCGCGAAGGAGTACAGCCAAGCTCTCGACAAGGGCAGTCCTTCGCTGATCTTGAAGGCGAAGCACGCAGTGGCAGACAAGCTCGTGTATTCGAAGCTTCGTGAGGCTCTCGGCGGCGAGTGCTGGTTCGCGATCTCCGGCGGCGGCGCGCTCACTCCTGAACTGGGGCACTTCTTCCGTGGGCTCGGAGTTCCGATCTACGAAGGCTATGGCCTCACCGAAACCACAGCGGCGCACTGCGTCAACGTCCCGGGTGCTCAGAAGATCGGAACCGTCGGACAGCCGATGGGCGGCAACGGGGTACGCATCGCCGAGGATGGCGAGATCGAACTCAACGGCGGGGTTGTCTTCAAGGGCTACTGGAAGAACGACAAGGCCACCGAAGAGACATTCGTCAACGGCTGGATGCGAACCGGTGATCTCGGTGAACTCGACAGCGACGGTTACCTTTCCATCACCGGACGCAAGAAGGATCTTCTGGTGACGGCGGGCGGCAAGAACGTCTCGCCCGGCCCGATGGAAGACCGTATCCGTTCGCATTCCATCGTCTCGCAGGCAGTCGTCGTCGGCGACGGGAAGACCTACATCACGGCGCTGTTGACCGTCGACCCCGAGGTGTTCGAGAAGTGGAAGGCGGAGAACGGCAAGCCTTCTGGTGCCACCGTCGCCGAACTACGTGACGACAAGGACCTTCGAGCGGAGCTGCAGAAGGCCGTCGACGACGCCAATGCTGCTGTCTCGCATGCGGAGTCGATCAAGAAGTTCGTCATTCTCGATCGCGATCTGACCGAGGAAGACGGTGAGATGACAGCGACGCTCAAGATCAAGCGCAATGTCGTCGTCGATCGGTTCTCGAAGGAGATCGAAGGAATGTACGCAAAGAGCTAGGTGCGTTTGGGGAACTGCTCGCGGTAGGTCATCACGTCATCGAGGCGGAACCTGCGGTGGGTGCCGCGTAGTTCGATCGGGAGTTTCCCGGCGTCGGCGAGCTTGCGCACATACGTGTCCGAAACGCCGAGGATCTCTGCTGCCTGCGAGGTGGTGAGGAGCTCTGCGACTGGCCCGAGGGCGACGCTGTCGCCGGCAGCGAGGTAGGTCAGGAGCTGTACGACGGCGTCGCCGACCGACGGTGGAATCTGGATCCGGACGCCGTCAAACACCAGCGTGGTCGTGTCCGTCGAGGTTGCGGCTCTCTGGGTCAGAGCCGTCTTGATTCGCTCGGCAGCGTCGCCGTCGACTGCGGAAACGATGTGGTCGATGCTCACGCGTTGTATCTCCGATCGAAGGCAGTGTTTCGCAAGCATAGACAGCGACAGTGTCCGTCGGCACGCTGGCTAGCGCCGTGTGCGTTGCATTACATGAGTGCCGTGAGTGGAAAACTATTTACCCACGTAGATCGGAATTCGAAGGTTTTGGCGCCCAAAGATATTCGACTCGACGCATATGTAACTCACCAAATTTGGTGTACCCGCAAGTAACATCCTGAGCGTGGCTAGACGATCGGTAACGGTGAGATTCGACGTAGAGGAACTGAGGGCCCTAGAGACCCTCCAAGAGCTCACGGGCGCGGACATTTCCAGCGTCATACGTGAAGCTGTGATCGAACATGCTCGTCGATGTGTTGTGCAGGGAAAGCCCCGCGACATCACCGAGCGACGCAAATCGCTGACCTTGCAGGAAGCCTTCGCCAAGTACTCCGCGTTGTGCACCGACGAGGAGCGGGAAGCGTCGTAGCGCTCTGCCGATGCGGAGGTGACTGGTTGAGTTCACAGTGATTCTGACTGTGGCGCTGGGTAGTTCGTTCGAGGAATATTGCGGCAACAGAAGTGTTGCGTAGACCTCTGACAGGAGCTGGCCAGTGACGGACGTCCTCGAACTCTCCACCGATGTATTGGTGATCGGTGGTGGCCCCGCCGGCGCATGGGCAGCGTTGCGCGCGGCCAAGGCCGGTGCAGACGTCGTCCTGGCCGACAAGGGCTACTGCGGAACGAGTGGCGCGACGGCCCCATCCGGAACGGGTGTTTGGTACGTCGAGCCGGATTTGACAGCCCGTGAGCTGGCCAAGGCCGGACGCGAGGCGCTCGGCGGATATCTGGCCGACCACCATTGGATGGACCGCGTCCTCGAGCAGACCTACTCCAACATGGATCTCCTCGCGGTGGAGGGTAGATATCCGTTCCCTGTCGACCCGAGCACGGGCAAGCAGATACGTACCGGCTTGCAGGGACCTGAATACATGCGACGGATGCGCACCTGGATTCGTCGAGCCGGGGTGCGGATCCTCGACCATTCGCCGGCACTGGAGTTGTTGGTGGACGGCGAGGGCCGAGTTCGCGGAGTCGCCGGATACCAGCGTCACGAACACCAGGACTACCGCGTCTCGGCAGGCGCGGTAGTGGTCGCCAGCGGAGGTTGTGCGTTTCTGTCCGGTGCGCTGGGCACCAACGTCGATACCGGTGACGGTGCATTGATGGCAGCCGAAGTCGGAGCCGAGTTCTCCGGCATGGAGTTCTCGAACGCGTACGGGATCGCGGCGGCCGGATCGACGATCACCAAGACGGCTTACTACGCGTACGCGACGTTCTTTCACGCAGACGGAAGCGTGCTCGAAGGTGCCGGTTCGGCGAAGGGGAGGTCCGTCATCGCCAGCACGTTGCGGAACGAGCCGGTCTTCGCGCAGATCGATCGGGCCGACGCTGAGGTGCAGCGTCGAATGAGGCTGGGGCAACCCAACTTCTTCCTGCAATTCGATCGCCGCGGAATCGATCCCTTCACCGACAAATTCGAGGTCGGCATGCTCGCAGAAGGCACGGTGCGCGGCACTGGGGGAATCAACGTCGTCGATGACGATTGCGCGTCATCCGTTCCGGGACTGTTTGCCGCCGGGGACGCTGYGACCCGAGAGCGAATCTGCGGAGGGTTTACCGGCGGGGGAAGTCACAACGCCGCGTGGGCGATGTCTTCTGGTTCGTGGGCGGGAACCGGTGCTGCGCGCTATGCGCTGTCGGTCGGACGTGGGTCTACCAGTGGTCTTCGCGGAGCCGGAACCGTCGGATTGCGTAATCCGGCACGAACCGGGTTTACTGCCGACGATGTGGTGAAAGCTGCTCAAGCGCAGCTGATTCCCTTCGACAAGAACTACCTCCGTAGCGGTGATCGGGTATCCGCAGCGCTCGGTGAGCTTGAATCGCTTTGGGGTGCAGTGAGTGCGGACTTAGGCGCGGATTCTGCAGGGCGGATGGCAGCGCGGCAGGCTGCCGCGATCACGGCCATCGGTCGCTGGATGTACCACTCGACCTTGGCTCGGACCGAGACTCGGGGAATGAGCAAGCGGGACGATTATCCCGAACTCGATGTGACGCAGCACCATCACGTTCATACCGGCGGTTTGGATTCGGTGTGGACCCGAACTTCTGAATCTGTCGGGTCTGCGCTGGTGGCGTCATGATCGAGCTGGTGTCAGCGCCGGCATGCATCGGCTGCGACAAATGCGTAGATGTATGTCCCACAGATGTTTTCGATCGAACTCCGTCGGGCGTCCCGGTGATTGCGCGCCAATCGGATTGCCAGACCTGCTTCATGTGTGAGGCATATTGCCCGACGGATGCGCTATACGTGCATCCGCAATCCACACCGCTGGAAACGGCCGATGTGATCGAGGACGATCACATGACCTGACGAGAATCTTGACCGCGGTGTCGTTGTGCTCGATCAGAGTGGTGAATCCTTCGGAGATCAACTCTTCGAGCTGAATGCGACCGGTGATGAATGGCGCCAGATCGACGACACCGTCCTGGACCATCTTGATGACCGCTTCATGGTCACGGACGTACGCGATGGTTCCGCGTAGATCGATTTCCTTGAGGACCAGCTTCTGCATGTCGATGGTCGCGGGCTTGCCCCAAATCGACACGTTGACAACAACTCCGGCAGGCCTGACCGTGTCGAGCATAGTGTCGAGTACTGCGTTGACGCCTGCGCACTCGAACCCGATGTCTGCGCCGATACCTCCGCTGAGTTCGAGGACGCGCGCCTTGACGTCTTCGGTGGTGGGATCGATGACGTAGTCGGCGACTCCACTGGAGAGGGCCTTGGCCTTGCGGGCTTCGCTGAGTTCGGTGACGATCGTCGTGACACCCAGACCCTTGAGAACTGCCGCAACGAGGAGTCCGATCGGTCCAGCTCCGCCCACGATGGCGACGTTGCCGCTTTCGGCTCCACTGCGTACGACTGCGTGATGGGCGACGCTCAACGGTTCGATGAGAGCTGCCTCGTCGAGCGGGATGTTGCCGATCTTGTGGATCCAGCGACGGTCGACGACAACCTTCTCGCTGAGCCCGCCACCTCCGCCGGCCAAGCCGATGAACCCCATCTTCGTACACAGGTGGTAGTTGCCCGCCTTGCACGGGGCGCACTCGTTGCAGACGAAGTACGGCTCGACGACAACATTTTCACCGACCTCGACGTCCGTGACACCTTCGCCGACCTCTTCGACGGTGCCGGAGAACTCGTGGCCCATCGTGACCGGCGCATTCTCGTGTGAGAGTGGATGCGGGTGTCCGGGTGCGGAGATGAAGATCGGTCCCTCGAGGTACTCGTGGAGATCCGTGCCGCAGATTCCGCACCATGCGACCTTCAGCTTGACTGTTCCTGGCCGCAATTCGGGCTCAGGGATCTCTTCGATCCGGATGTCTTTCTGCCCGTGGAACCGTGCTGCCTTCATTGATCCGCACCTCACTTCGTTGTGAATCCCCTGGTAGATCGACGTTAGGCCGATTATCGGCGTGGGTGAAGGGTTGCAACGGAATGCAATGGGGTGGAACCGATCGGTGCTGGGGAGCGTCCAATACTGTGAGCGGGCCGCGAATGAGGGGGAGTGCTGTGGGAGTGAGGGGTGCAGTGGTTGTGGTCGCGGCTGCGCTGTTGGTTGGGGGTTGTTCCTCGACGGTTGAGGGGCATGCGGTTCGCCCAGATGGAGCTGACGGACTCTTCGATCCATGTTCGGCGATCCCGGACGAAGTGATCTCAGGTCTCGGCGCAGACGTCGCGAGTGAAGAGACCGGAATCCTCGGCGTCCGTCAGGGGGAATTTGAGATATGCACCTGGATGTCTGATTGGTATCAGCTCGGAGTGTGGTCGACATTCCACACGCTCGACGATGTTCGTCGAAATCCCAACGACACAGATATTCGGGATGCGCCAGCTGTCGGGGCGGGAGCAATAACATTTCGCGAGCGCAGAGATGTGGACGGGAATCTGTGCATGGTCGCGATCCCCGTTCAGCAGGGTGCGATATTCGTTCGGATTGATGCTCTCTTTGGTGAGACTCACAAGGAAGAACTATGCGAATTGGCGACTCGTCAAGCAGTTGTGCTTCGTCCGCACTTACCGAACTGAAACTGGCATTGAATCGACGACCGAGGAGGTTCGATGAGCGAAATTAGCGATGTGTTTTTCCTTGACGCTGGAATCGCTGCCCGTCTGCATGATGCGTGTGACGTGCTGCATGCGGAACTGCAAGCGATGATCGTCAAAGCGATCGAGTTGGGGACGATCGACGCCTTCGGCACGCTCGTGTCTGGACAAGTGCTCCAGACCAAATTCGAGCAGAAGGCTGTGGGTGGGCCGGACGCCCTACTCGACGTGCTTAAAAGCCACGTCGAAGCTGTCAAGTCGATGCAAGCTCAGTTTCAAGCCTGCATCGACAACGCATTGGATCAGGAGTCGTCGAACGTCTCGACTTTGAGGTCGATCGACCAACCGAACTGAGTCAGTGGATGTGTTGCTGCCAATCGGCTGGGACACGACCCTTAGGTCCCGGCGTCGGCTGATCTACGGGATGTGAAGTGGGCGCCGCCAATTCAGGTCCGTCGTACGCCTCGTTGGTTTCGAAGCTCCAGAACCAATCCTCACCGGGTTCGTAGCTCTGCATGAACGGATGCTTTGTCGAGGCCGCATGCTTGCTCGCGTGCTGTGACGGTGAGGAGTCGCAACACCCCACGTGACCGCATTGCGCGCATCGACGCAGGTGCACCCACCAACCGCCGCTCGCATCGCATTCAACGCATCCCGCGCCACTGGGCGGCACGCTCGGATCGATCCCCGCTGGAAGTCCGTCGGTCATGGTCCACCCTCTCGCTGACTGAAGTCGGTCATTTCATCGTGCGCTTTGCCTACCGGCCGTGCAAGGGCGACTAGTCGTCGCGCGTATCCCGCGGTGGGCCCGCGATTGGCAACAAAACTCTGAACCGGGTGTTACCGGGCTCAGACGTGACCCGCAGCTCACCACGATGCTTGCCGACCACAATTCGCCACGAAATATCAAGGCCGAGACCGGTTCCCTCACCGACAGGCTTAGTCGTGAAGAAGGGTTCGAAGATCCTGTCGATGACGTCATCGGGAATCCCGGCGCCGGTGTCGCAGATCTCGATGCACACGCGGTCGCCATCGCGGCTTGTCCGAACGGTGAGTGTTCCCGATCCGTCCATGGCAGACACCGCATTGTCGATGAGGTTGGTCCACACCTGATTGAGTTCGGCGGCGTAGGCGTCGATCGGTGGCAGCGCGAGGTCGTATTCCTTGACGACTTCGATTCCGCTTCCGATCTTTTGCCCCAACATGATCAACGTGCTGTCAAGTAGTTCGTGGACATCGATGGTCTGGAAGGGTGCGCGGTCCATCTGAGAATACTGTTTGGCTGCACCGACGAGAGTCGAAATCCTCGTTGTGGAGTCGGCGATCTCGTTCATCAGGAGTTCGGATTCGATGGTGTAATTCAGCCAGCGAATTGCGCCTTCGAGTACGGACTCGTCAACGGCTGCAGCAACATTCTCGAGCCAAGCGGTGTCGAGACCAGCCTGCACGAAGGTCGGAGCCAGATCCCAACCCTCTCGAATCGAATGATCCTCGAACCATTCACCCAACGAATCCTCTCGATCGGAGGCTTCGAGGGGAGTGAGCGTCGGCGCCTTGGCGACAACCTCTGCAACTTCCTCTTGAAGTCGCATGAGAGTGACGAGGGCATCGCGGTCGTAGGTGCCCGACGCGACCATTCCCAGTTTGTGACGCATGCCTGCGACACGCTCGCGCAAAGAGGCTGTCGCTCGAACCGCCGCGGCTGCAGGGTTATTGAGCTCGTGAGTCAACCCGGCCGACAGTGATCCGAGTGCAAGGAGTCGCTCTCGCTGATCGATGATCTGCTGAGTGTTCTTCTTGCCGAAGAAAACACCTTCGAGCAGATGAACCGCCATCGGAAACCACTCGCGCATCGCGTTGCCGAACTTGTCGGCGTCCAGGACGAAAAACGTCGAAGGAGTCGTCACTCGCATCGACCCCGCGTAGACCTGCGGTACACGATCGCCGAGATACGCCGTCCATCCTCCCGAGTAGACGCCGCGCTGGGTGGTCCTGTTGATCTCGATGTCTTCGCCGCCCGACAGCTTGGACAGCACCACCTCGCCCTCGATGAGGACGTAGAAGCAGGTGGCAGGCTCACCTTCGAGGTAGACCTGACCTCGATCGATCTCGGTGATATGGCCTGCCTGGCAAAGTGATTCGAGTTGATCGTCGGTGAGCTTCTCGAACAGGAACAGGGTGCGAAGCAAGTCTGGGCTGCATTCAGGAATGGACATCGAATCTCCCTATTGTTGAGCGAGATAGCGGTGGACGAACATCACGGCCATCGCGCCCTCTCCGACGGCCGACGCGACGCGCTTGGCCGATTCGGCGTGTACGTCCCCGGCAACAAACACTCCAGGGACACTGGTTTCGAGATGATGTGGTGCGCGGTCGAGCGGCCACCCGTCCGGGGTGACGCCTTCGGACGGAAGGTCCGGGCCGGCAAGAACGAAGCCATTTCCGTCGCGGACCACCACGTCGCCGAGCCAGTCGGTCAGGGGAGCGGCACCGATGAAGATGAACAACCACTGAGCATCGACAGTGTCTTCTTCTCCGGTGGCTCTGTTACGCAGTGTGATTCGTTCGAGGTGATCGTCACCCTCAGCGCCGACTACCTCCGTGCACGTGCGCACGGTGATCTTCGGATTCTTCTCGATCTGCTGAATCAGGTAGTACGACATCGAGGCTTCGAGCGAGTTGCCGCGAATGAGAATGGTGACTGACCGAGCTCCGCGGGAGAGGTAGACCGCAGCTTGGCCTGCCGAATTGGCGCCGCCGACTATGTACACATCTTGTTCGCTGCACCGTGCAGCTTCGGTGACAGCTGACCCGTAGTAGACCCCTCGGCCAGTGTATGTATCGAGCCCCGGCGCCGAAAGTTGGCGATAGGAAACACCGGTCGCCAAGATGACCGAATGGGCGTCGACCGACGAACCGTCGTCGAAACGCACGGTGCGGGCCGAGCCGTTGATTTCCAAACCGGTGACGTCTCGCGCGGTGATGACCTCGGCGCCGAACTTGGTTGCCTGGCGTCTTGCGCGATCGGCCAACTGTGCGCCGGAAACTCCGTCGGGGAAGCCGAGGTAGTTCTCGATTCGTGAACTCTGGCCGGCCTGACCGCCAGTCGCCCGCCGTTCGATGAGAACCGTCCGAAGCCCCTCCGAAGCGCCGTACAGGGCAGCGCCCAGACCCGCAGGGCCGCCGCCGATGACAACGAGATCGTAAAAGTCTTCGGAGAGGGTGGTACTCAACCCGAGTTTGTCGGCGAGTTCGGCGTCAGTGGGCTCGACGAGGACATCCCCATTGGATGCGATGACGACGGGAAGCCGCAGTTCGTCGGTACCGGCAGCCGAGAGCAGTCGTTGGCCTTCCGGCTCGTCCGACATGTACCAGCGATAGGCAAGTTGGTTGCGTGCCAAGAACTCTCGAACGTCGGATGATCGCTCGGACCAACGATGGCCGATCACCTTTGTTTCCTCGGCGGGGTGATGACTCGAGCTTGCCCAGGCATCGAGCAGCGCATCGATGACGGGGTACAGCTTCTCTTCCGGCGGATCCCACGGCTTGAGGAGGTAGTGGTCGAGGTCGACGACGTTGATGGCGTCGATCGCAGCATCAGTATCGGCGTACGCGGTCAGTAGAACGCGACGAGCTACGGGATACAGGTCCATTGCCTGTTCGAGGAACTCGATTCCACTCAAACCGGGCATGCGGTAATCGGCGACGATCACAGCGACTGCATCGCCGCGAAGTTTCATTTCGCGCAAGGTTTCGAGAGCCTGGTCGCCGGACTCCGCGCGAATGATTCGGTACTTCTCGCCATACCGCTTGCGGAGGTCTCGAACGACGGCACGCGAAACACCAGGATCGTCGTCGACGCTGAGGATCGCTGGTTTGGCCGGGGCTTTCGGTGCGCTCACTCGGTGCCTTCCCGAAGTTGTAGTCAACCTCTCCAGTATGCGACTGCTGAGCTGAGCGTCAATCGCTGGAGATGCGCTCTGAGTGAACCAGCGATCGTGACCTGGGAATTTCAAGATTGCGGGAACCGATCGAGCCTCCGATGCATCCAATAGAGTGGGTCCACATCAACAGGGGGTGCCATGCGGGGGTCGGTGGGGGTTGGGCGACTGCTCATGGCTGGGATGTTGGTGTGGGCTGCGGCAGGATGCAGCTCAGTCGTGGAGGGGGCGGCTGAGCCTGCATCCGGCCAAGAGGGTTTGTTCGATCCATGCAAGGACATTCCGGACTCGGTGTTGGAAGAAGTCGGGCTTGATCCGACTACCGAGGAAGTTGACATCGCCGGCGTCGAGCAACCGGGTTGGAAGATTTGCTCGTGGACTCAGTCCGGGTACTACGTGATCGTCTTCTCCGGCGAGAACTCTCTTGACGATGCGAAGGCAAATGCAAGCTTTACGGGGTTTGAGACTTTGTCGATCGGTGGTCGGCCGGCGCTTCGGTTTCACAGTGCCAGTGACCCAGATATCGATCGTTGTTACGTGGGTCTGGACGTATCACTTGGTTCGATTTGGATAGCGGCCGACGCAAAAAATTCTCAGCAACAAGAGGATTCAATGTGTTCCATTGCCTCCAGATATGCCGAGGCGCTGGAGGGGGCCTTGCCACGCTAGAGCGAGGACTGACTGCGGGTAGCGGAACACTAGAGGGGAACGAAATGACCGGATTCTTTGGCGGTTGGCAGGCAGATCAGATCAGTGTTGATCTCAAGGCGGCACAAGGTTTGGTCGCGTCGTGTTCTGAATTGTTGATCGAATTGTGGGCCGTCGAACGAGAGGCAGCGTCACTCCAGTTTCTCGATGCGATGGGAACACTCAAGTCAGGGCAGTACCTCGCCGCGAAGTTCTCCAAGAAGGCCGTCGGCGGTGAAGATTCGTTGGAGAAGTCATTGAACAGCCACATCCAAGTGGTCACCGAGATGCGGGACTTCTTCCAGCAATGCGTCGACCGCTACGGCGAAGTCGACGACTCGAACGCCTCCGCACTGGCAAGCGTCGACACCCCTCGATAGACACAAAAAATCTCGCTGAGCCGATGGCATTCGACTCAGCGAGACTTGGGTAACGACTAGCTGGTGGGCAGGGCCTTCAACGACTTGACGGTGGCGTCGACCGCGCGCGCAGCCTCGGCGCCCTTCTTCACGAAATGCGTGCTGAAGTAGTCGACGTGCTCGGCGTGCTCGTGGAAGTGATGCGGCGTCAAGACCACCGAGAAAACCGGAACGTCGGTGTCGAGCTGCACGCGCATCAGACCGTCGATGACAGCCGTCGCCACGAAGTCATGCCGGTAGATACCGCCGTCGACGACCAGACCTGCGGCAACGATCGCCTGGTAGCGGCCGGTCTTGGCCAACCGCCGGGCGTGCAGCGGGATCTCGAAAGCTCCCGGTACCTCGAAGAAATCAACCGTGTCCTTGGGGTAGCCGAGCTCGACGATCGCGTCGGTGAATCCGTCACGTGCACGGTCGACGATGTTGCGATGCCACGTCGCCTGAATGAACGCGATGCGCTGTCCCTGGATCTCACTCATAACCATGAAACTAGCGCACTTGGAAGCATCGACGCGACCACCCGTCCTAGTCCTGCTGACGGGGGAAGGCGGTCGAACGACCCCATCCGGCGTCATTGGTGAGGTGCTCGAGGAGAGGCTGAATTCGATACGGAAGGGGATTGGTCAGAGCGATGGTCGTGGTCGAATGCGTGACGCCTGGAAGTGACACGATCTGCTCGGCCAACTTCTGCAGCGCCGCGTGCGTCGAGGTGGCGACGCGAACGAGCAAATCCTCGCGACCGGTTGTGGCGTGAATTTCGATCACCTCGGGCAACTCGGTCAGACTCCGAGCGACTGCGCTGATCTTGCCCTGCTCGAGTTCCAGACCGACAAATGCCTGAATCGGGATACCGACCTCGGGGAGATTGAGATTCGGCCGAAACCCGGTGAGAAGTCCGTTGGATTCCATGCGCTTCATTCGCGACTGGACGGTGTTGCGGGCGACGCCCAACGAGTTGGCCAACTCGGCCACACTCATCCTTGAGTCCTTGCTGAGCAGTCCGAGCAACTGGACGTCGAGCTTGTCGATGCTGAGCACTTTGTGAACCTCTCCTCAGTGATATGGGTCACTGGATGATCGAATTGACTAGTTCAAGAGATTTGCATTGACCAAATCGTAGCTCAGGCAGAGCATTGGTTCCACGAATTGCTCAGCGGGATTCTCTTTGGGCTATTTGTCCCCAATAGTACCCAACGGCCATTTCGTCCCAATGTTTCGACTGCACCCCGTTTATCCTTCGGAAAGGTCTATCCCACAATGACTCTCACCGCCGAGCCCGTGAACTCTGTTGTTTCCCATGACGACACTGCGGGCGTGTTCGATCGCGCCGACTACCTGCGCGATTACCCCCACGAGCAGGTGAGCTTCTTCCAGGATCCCGCGAGCGGCCTCAAGGCCATCGTCGCCATCCACTCCACGACGCTCGGCCCCGCGCTCGGCGGAACGCGCTTCTACCCGTACTCCGACGAATCCGCCGCAGTCACAGACGTTTTGCGTCTCTCGCGCGGAATGACCTACAAGGCTGCGGTTGCCGGCGTGGACCTCGGCGGCGGCAAGGCCGTCATCATCGGCGACCCCGCAACGGCCAAGACCGACGAATTGCTCGGCGCCTACGCAAAATTCGTCCAGACCCTCGGCGGCCGCTACATCACCGCTGGTGACGTCGGAACCAACTCCAACGATCTTGACATCATCGGTCGTAACACCGACTTCGTCGTCGGCCGCAACGCTACGGTCGGCGGTTCCGGCGACAGCGCTCCGATGACGGCCCTCGGCGTATTCCAGTCGATGCGCGCCGCGGCACAGTCGCATTGGGGCACTCCGTCGCTCGCAGGCAAGACTGTTGGTGTCGAAGGCACAGGCAAGGTCGGCTACGAGCTGATCAAGCTCCTCCTCGCAGACGGCGCGACCGTTCTCGCGACCGACGTCAACGCCGCAGCGCTCGACCGCGTCAAGGCTGACTTCCCGCAGGTGAGCATCGTCGACAGCATCATCGACGCCGATCTCGACGTTTACGCACCCTGCGCGATGGGCGCAACCCTCACCGACACGACCGCACGCTCGATCAAGGCCGAGGTTGTCTGCGGCGCTGCCAACAACCAGCTCACCGTGCCCGAGGTCGAGAACATTCTCCGCGACCGCGGCATCACCTGGACCCCCGATTACGTCGCCAACGGCGGCGGCCTCATCCAGGTTGCCGGCGAGCTGAAGGGCAACTCGGCCGAAGAGGTCAAGCTCAAGGTCGAGAAGATCTTCGACACGGTCACCGAGATCTTCGCGAAGTCGAAGAACGACGGAATCCTCGCCGGCGAGGCTGCTGACGCGGTCGCCGAGGCTCGGATCGCCGAGGCAGCTCGCGTCGCCAAGGGCTGACATCCCTCTCGCAGTCATGTAGCGCGGCCGGTCCCGACTAGTGTGGACACCAGACGAGCAGATTTTGCAGATCTGGACCACATCAGCCGGTAGACCGGCCGCTATGCGTCGGACGCCGGAAGGGCTTACATGACTGAACAATTCGCAGTGTGGACCGAGAACGACGCCGAGCAATCGGCCCGTTGGGGTTCGACGAGCAACGCCCCGGTGCCTAAGCGCATTGTCGTCGCCGACGACACGATGAAGGCCGACGACGCCTATCGCTTGGCTTGCGAAGGCACGGCGTTGTTGTGGCGCGGAGATTTTCAGAACGCTCGCCAACTGACCAAGGCCGTCGCGTCGCGCATCGACCGCAAGCCGCGCCGAGCGTCCGACGACCCAGCCAAAGCCTTCCATCTCCACCGGCAGACCCAAGGACGCCGCGCGCAGATCCTCGGCATGCTGCTCATTCCCTTGGATGCGGATCTGTCGATTCCACTCCGGCGAGCCCCGGACGCGCAAGTAGCGTTGACCGAAGCCTTCGGGATTACCGGTGAGCCTTCGGTCCGCTCGTTGCGTGACATCCTCGGCGCGATCGGCGCTCACGAGTGGCACCGCAAAGGTGTTTTCATCGAGGCTCTCGACGCACGAGTGCATCCCGCCTTCGGAGTGTTCTCACCCGTCCGCGGGGAGTATGTCGATCTTGTCGCGTCTGCTCCGCTACCGTCGACGGAATCTGCTTTCGATATCGGAACAGGTACCGGCGTTCTTGCTGCCGTCCTGGCGCGGCGTGGAGTTCAGACAGTGACCGCCACCGACCAGGACCCCCGGGCATTGCAATGCGCGCGCACCAACCTGTCGCGGCTTGGCTACGGCGATCAGGTGAACGTGGTGGAAGCAGACCTCTTTCCCGAAGGCACCGCTCCGTTGGTGGTCTGCAATCCTCCCTGGATTCCGGCCAAGGCCACCTCGCCCATCGAATACGCCGTCTACGACCCTGCTGGAGCGATGCTGAAGGGCTTCCTGACTGGTGTCGCAGCGCATCTGGACGATGGGGGAGAAGCGTGGCTGATCCTCTCGGACATTGCCGAACACCTCGGTCTCCGAACGCGATCCGAACTACACGACCTGATTGCGGCCGGTGGGCTCACTGTTGTCGATCGCATCGACGTCAAACCGACGCACGCAAAGGTCAGTGACCGAACCGATGCGCTTCACGCCGCCCGGGCACGAGAGACGACCTCGCTCTGGCGGCTTCGCCGTCGCTGAATTCATTCTCAGTCAACGGCATTTCCCTGCCATGAAATGGTAATGAACGAGTAACAAATCGGGTCTAGCTTTCTTCGCAGTCGCACATCATCACGCACTTCGGAGGAATCTCGATGGAAAACACTCTTGCCCGCAACGCAGCCGAAGACCTGGCGAAAGGTCTTGGCCGACGCGGATTCATGAGGGCAGTCGCGGCTCTCGGTGCGGGAGTAGGCGTTGCGGGTGTGGCTTCGGGATGCGCGCACTCGAACGCATCGCCGGCTGGATCATCCTCCTCTGCGCTGCCGTTCGCCGATGGTGTGCCGATTCTGCAACCGGGCAGCGGAAACGTCAGTGGCGATCACTATCTGAGTTCGGATCCGTCGGACGTCATGTGGGGTTATGTGCCCAACATCCACACCCGCGAGGTGATGCGGATGAAGTCGGGTCAGACCGTCACGATCGACGCCCTCTCGCACGAGGGAATTCTCGAGGATCAAGGGCGCAATCCTCTCGAATACTTCGGTAGCAAAGGCGTTTCCGAGAAGGACGTGCTCGAAGATGCGATTGCCGTTGCGGCCGAATACAACCGAACCGAACGAAACTTCGACAAGGACGGACCGCACGTCGTCACCGGCCCGGTCTTCGTCGAAGGCGCCCAGCCTGGAGACGTACTCAAGATCGAGACTCTCGAAGCCATTCCCCGCGTGCCGTACGGCGTTGTGTCGAGCAGACACGGCAAGGGCGCTCTCGCCGTCACAGCAGACGGAACCGCTCCAGCGGGAATCACTCTGGACGAAGTCATGCCGCCGGTCGCCACAGACGGGCGCGCAACAAAGGACCCGCTGAAGTACGGCGGTGTTTCCACTTTCACGGCGATCGAAGACGGCAAGGGCGTGATGCCTTTCGGACAGTCGAAGGTGCGGTTTCCCCTGCGGCCCTTCATGGGAATGATGGGAGTTGCCTATTCCTCGGATGCCGACCCGACGTCCCCGTCGTCGAACTCCATTCCTCCGACCCTGGGCGGCGGAAACATCGACATCAGGCATCTCGGTGTCGGATCAACCTTCTATTTGCCGGTATTCGCTGAAGGCGCCCTCTTCTACGTCGGTGACCCACACATGGCCATGGGCGACGGTGAGGCGGCGCTGACGGCGATGGAAGGATCGCTGCGCGGCACGTTCCGACTGAGCGTGTGCAAGAAGAACTCCGGTGACGCCCCATCGGTGGCATTCGGATACCCGTTCGCCGAGACCGAGGAGGCCTGGATTCCGATCGGCCTGTCCGACCCCAACGGTTCGGTCGATGGGCAGAACAGTGACCTCAACGGCGCCATGCGGCGCGCGGTGGTCAACGCACTCGACTTCCTCGAGCACGATCGCGGTATGGATCGAGCGACGGCCTACGCCTATCTTTCTGCCGCAGCCGATTTCACGGTCTCACAGGTAGTCGATCGAACCGTGGGCGTCCACGGACAGATCTTCAAATCCCACTTCGAATAGAGGGAAGGCGATCCGTCGTGTCAGGACGGATCGTCGAAGAGACTCTGTTGCAAGGGATCGGCAAACAGGCCCATCTGCTCAGGTTGCGGCTTTGCCGGCGTCTCGGTTCGAGAATTGGGCAGGACCACCAGTCGCAAAGCCCCGCGAAGACGGTCGACCATGAGTTCCCACCCACCGACCTGATCCTCGTATCCTGCAGCCTCTTCGGCGTCCCCGCGACTGTGGGCGTCCACCGCCTGACTACGGAGCTGAATCTGCCATTCGTTACTGATGTGGAGGAGCTGAAGAATCAGATCGCGATCGCGCCCGCAGACATCGGCTACCGCGTCGAGATCCTCGGCCACGTCCAGATCGAGATGCAGCAGGGTCTCGAGTTCGGGAGGCAGGTCCTCGGCCGTCAGATCGGGCTGCAGCGAGGAGGAGTCACCGCTCTTGTTCGCGAAGAAGAGGTCTCCGCCGACGCGTGCGGCGAACTCGTCGTCCACGGTACGCAGGAACGACGTCAAGGCTGCGCATGTATCGGTGAGTTGTTTGGGAACGAATGGTGAGCCCGCCACCTCGAGGAACACCGACAGACGGTCGTCGATCAAGACGAACTTGATGCGCGACCACTTGCGGTTGAGATCGGCGATGACCTCGGCTGCACGAGTGCGGTTGCTGATGTCCTGAACGAGCGGGGAGAACAACTGCACGTCCATGGACTCGGAAAGCGGACCGACGAACATGACCGTCGAACCGACCCGAATTGGTATGTCGCCGTCGCTGTCCCGCTCGGGAAGCGTGCCGAGCATGGGAAGCAAAGCGAGAGTGACCAACTCCTTGAGGTGGTCGACGTCGTTGGGCATGTAGGCCGCGGTGGGGTCGAGTGTCGGAAGTTCGGTCGACTCGACAACCGACGGATCGAAATCCGGAGTCTGCTCGTTGCCGGTGAGATCGCTGGATAGAAAAGCCGGGTGCTGCACACCGAACACATCACGGAACGCATCGACAGTCATCGCTGCGAGCTGATCGGCCCAGTTCTGCGCCTTGTCGACGCAGAAGGCGGGGGAGTTGTTCGGATCGTCGAGATTCTCGGAAGGCGGATTCCAGCCGAGTGCGATCAACTTTTGTTCGTCGGCATCTTCGAGTCGATAGCGCGGATGAAGGAAGTCGTTGGAAGGAACCTCGCAGCGGACTGTGTTCTCGTCCCACACGAGGAACTGAACACATGGCGCTGCGCCGTCAGCTGGATCGAAGTCGCCGGTGGACGATTCCACGGCAAGCACGTCGCCGTCGACCATGATGGAAATGTGATCGCCGAGGCGACGTTGAAATTCTGCCCATGCCCGGTCGACACTGACATCGAGATCGAAGCCCATTGCGCTCATCAGCCACCTCCTTCCGCAAAAGCTCAGACCTATACGGTATCGCGAGCTCCCGACAATGCTGCTGTCCTTTTCCGGTCGACCGGATTGCAGCGGGCCACGAACCGTGACGACTAGGAAGGTTGTCGCAGGTAGATCGGGTATTTGAGAGCGGCGACTGAAGTGTGCCTGTAACCGCCGTCACGCCAGGCGGTATGCAGGCGAAAGAGCGAGGACTATCCGGCGAGAACGGGCGAGACCTCGACGACGGGCGGCGTGGACCCGGTCGTGACAACTGGGGTGGTGCTGGTCTTGGTGGTCGTGGCTGTCGCGGTCGGTGACGAGGTCGCGGTAGCCGACGCGGTGGTCGTGGACGAGACCGGTGTTGTCGTACTCGTTGCAGTCGTAGTGGACGTAGCGGAGCTCGTGCTTGTCGCGGTCACCACCAGCGGCTGATTACGAGGAGCAGTCGTCTCGTCGGCGATTCGCCAGGTCGGCGTCGGCGGGATGACAACCGTGGGAACTGCAACCGAGCTGTAGAACGCGGCCGGTTCGATCCCGGCGACGGACTCCACGGAAACCGACGAGACCAGAGCGGGAGGCTTCACCACAGGGCCACCGGAACCGAATGCGCCGGCTGCTCCGCCGAAAACGAGGCCTGATGTCAGAGAGAGGGCGGCCACTGCGACAGCGCCGATCATGACTGTTCTGTCTTTCATGCACACCTGTCCTTCGGGAGCAGTACGGAAGTACTGTAGGCGAAAAGATGCCGCAATGGAGTATCAGGGCCTGCTGGGCGGGACGCGAATCTGTGTGGCGTAGAACACAAAAGGCCCCGGGCGCCGACGCGGACGTCGGCACCCAGGGCCAGGTCAAGCAGTGAATCAGGCGGGGATCGTCAGTACCTGACCGGCGTTGATGAGATCCGGGTTCGGGATGCCGTTTGCATCCGCGATGCGCTGGTACTGGTTGCCGTCACCGTAGAAACGCTCGGCGATTGCCCACAGGGTGTCGCCGCTTTCGACGGTGTAGCTCTGCGCTACCGGAGCGGCGGGTGCAGGCTCGGGCTCCGGTGCCGGAGCGGGCTCCGGGGCAGCCTCGGCGGCCGGAGCCTCGATTGCAGTGTCCGAAGACCACAGAGCATTTCCACCGGCGGACAGAACGACGTTGCGATCGTCCTGAACCGAGAGGGAGGCACCGTCGTTGCCTGCGGTCTGCGATGCCCACACGGCGTCGGAGTCCTTGTAGATGACGAAGTTTCCGTCAGTCTGCACCTCGGCGCGGTTGGCGCCGGATCCGTTGGTGCCTGCGGCCCAAACAGCCTGTCCGCCCTCGGACAGAACCAGGTTGCCGTCGTCCTGCAAGGTGAGGGTGTATGCGCCGTTGTCGGACTTGAGTTCCTGGCCGACTCCGAGGCTTTGACCTGACTGCAGTGTGCTCACGCTGTCCCTTTCCAAATCTGTTGCGATGACTGTGCCTCCACGATTCCGCTTTACCGTCCAGTTACCTTCTGGCCGTTGGTCTCGTAGGCGACCGAGTGTACGTTACCGAAGAGTACGGAGAATTGTGCAGCGTTGACGGACTGCGTGTCGAGCGTTCGGATCTTGCTGATATTAAGGCGTTTTGGGTGAAAGTGCCGGATCATGGTACGTGACCTCGTCAGGTTTCGGTGCGCATTCTCCTGAACTCCAGGTGAACTCGAAACTCTCTCAGCGCATTATCAGTAACTACTGCATTATCAGTAACCGCTAGGGGCGTAGCGACTTGCGCGTCTCGTCGTGGAGAACGGCAAGCAGTTCACGCTCGACGTCGGCGAACTCGGGCGTGGTGATCATGTCCAGCTCGCGTGGTCTCGGCAAGGGAACGTCGACTACGCACCTGACCGTTGCCGGACGCGCAGACAGAACGACCACGCGGTCGGACAGATAGATCGCTTCACGAATATCGTGGGTGATCATCAGCACGGTCCACCGGTACTGCTGCCACACGTCTTGCAGCCAAGCCTGCATCTCGGTGCGGGTCAACGAGTCCAGTGCGCCGAACGGCTCGTCGAGCAGCAGGACAGGTTTGCCCTGAACAACGGTGCGCAGCATCGCCGCTCGCTGGCGCATACCGCCGGACAGCTGTGACGGCCGGGCGTCCTCGAATCCGGACAGGCCGAACGCGGGGAACAACTCACGAGCGCGCTCGCGTGCTTCCTTCTTGCCGACTCCCTGCACTTCCAAACCGAGGGCCGTGTTGTCGAGTACCGAGCGCCAAGGGAACAGAAGATCCTTCTGCGGCATGTACGCGGTGTGCACCTCGGCGGCTGCTTCGGATTCAGTTGCGCGCGTGCCCACACGGACCGAACCCGAGGTCGGGGATTCGAGCCCGGCCAGGACGTTGAAGATCGTGCTCTTGCCGCAGCCGCTCGGCCCGATCACCGACACGAATTCGCCCGCGTCGGCGCGGAAGGACACCGAATCGAGTACGAGACGCGATTCTCCGGCCGTGTCGAACCTCTTGGTCAGGTCCTGGATTTCGACCATTGCATCCTCGACCATCGGGTCAGTCATGTCCGCGACCTTTCGTTCATCGCCCATGGTGCAACGATGCGCTCGATGGCGAACGTCAGCAAGTACAGCGTGACGCTGATCAACGCGGTCACCAGTACGGCCGCCAACACCAGGTCGGTGCGGAAGGAGTTCTTCTGGGTGCTCATGTAAATGCCCAAACCGGAAGTAGCGCCGACGTATTCGGAGAACACCGCGCCCACGACCGCGTAGGTGATACCGATACGCAGGGCGGTGAAGAATCGCGGAATCGCCGAAGGAAGGCGGACGTATCGGAACTCCTGCCAGCGAGTGCTGCCCATACTGCGCAGGAGAGCGCCCGCTTCACGGTCGGCCGCGGCAAATCCCTCGATGAGTCCGATGGTCATGGGGAAGAACGTCGCAAGCGCGATCACCAACACCTTCGGCAACAACCCGAAGCCGAACCAGATGATCATCAGCGGCGCGATGGCGATGATCGGCAGCGTCTGCGAGACGACAAAAAGTGGTACCAGCGCGCGTGACAACCACGGCGAAAAGTCCACGACCACAGCAAGAATCCAGGCCAACACCAGTGAAACAGTGAAGCCGACCAACGTGACCTGCAATGTCGACCAGGCGTGGCCGGAGATGATCTCGCGATTGTCCCACCCTTGGGACAGAACGCGACCAGGAGACGGAAGTACCTGCGGCCGAATCCCACTGATCTCGACGTAGATCTGCCACGCCGCTACGAGGAGCACCACCACGGCGAGCGCGGGAAGCGCCCGCCGCATGGCCGAGACCAGCCGTCCGCTCACGTCAGGACGCGTCGAGATACTCATTGGTGAAGTACTCCGACCAGTCCGGCTTCTGGGTCAGCGGCTTCCCGTCCGGTCCGGCGAGCAATCCGTTGTCGAAGAGGAATCCCGAATAACCCGACCAGGTTTCGAGATTCTGGGCGCCCACGACGCCGTTGGCGTCTTTCATGTAGTCGGCGGCGAGCATCCGCTGACTGTCACGGACGAGGTCTTCGTCGGTGAAAGCTCCGGGGTTCGCGTCGATGAGATCCTGCGCGGCCTGGTCCGGGTTGTCGGCAGCAGTCTGATATCCGCGTTGAACGGCTTTGACGAACTTGCGTGCCTCGTCGGGATGGTCCTTCAACCACTGCTGGTTGCCGTTGATCACGATCGAATACGCATCGGGGAAGCCGTAATCGGTGTACTGGAAGTACCGCATCGGAGTTCCGTTTCGCTCCGCTTCGAGGCCTTCCCACGCAAAGTAGGAGACCGTGAAATCGGCCTGGCCCGAGTACACGGCTTCGTACGCGGACGTACCGAGCGTGACCGTCGTGAAGTTCCCGGTCCCGCCGTCGTTGCGGATGATCTGCTGCAGTGTCTCGACTTCGCCGGGATCGCCGAACCCGGCGTACGTCTTTCCGTCGAGATCACGCGGGCGCGTGATGTCCGCACGATCCGCCTTCACACCGATGCCGGTGGCGCGGTGCTGAAGTGGCGCGATGACGGACGTCGTGGCGGCGCCGGCCGCTCGGGCGAACGTGGCCTGACTCTGTGTGCTGATGCCGAACTCCGCGTTGCCGGCGTCGACCAGGGTGTCGGGCGAGGTGTTGTTGTACGGCAGGATCGAGACGTCCAGACCGGCGTCCTCGAAGTAGCCCTCTTGGAGTGCAACGTACAAACCGGTGTGGTTCGTGTTCGGGGTCCAGTCGAGTGCGAACCGAATGGTCCCGTCGGAAGAGCCGGTGTCAGCGGCGCATCCGGTCAGAACTGTGAATGCGGCTGCGATCGCGGCAGACGTGGCAAGTGTGCGGCGCAGCGCCGCAAACGACATCACGACGCCGGCCAAGGCTGCTGGTGGAGTGCGGAATCCCAGAACATCAACTCGTAGCGACTGGCGATGCGGAATGCTTCACTCATCGCCTCACGCTCTGTCTCGGTGGCTGCTTCGGCCGCAGCATTGACCAGTACGCGGGCCTGCGCCACCGACTCGTGGAATTCGGGTGCGTCGTACGTCGTGACCCACTGTGCGTACGGATGCGACGGATCGGCGTCGAGTACCTCGCGCGCTGAAGCGGCAAGATCGCGGCCGACCTCGGCGTAGATCCAGAAGCAGGGGAGTACTGCCGCTGCGGAGACCGGGTAAGGCGCAGTTGCCGCAGTCGCCGTCAGATACGAGACGTATCCCAGGCAGGCCTGCGAATGCTCGAGCCTTCCCGATCCCGCTGGAAGAATTCCACCGGTGAGAAGTCCGTCGTGAAGCGCAGATTCCACTGTCGCTGCCGTGGACGCGGAATTCGACCAGAAGCCCGCCGACTGCGGATCCGGGGCGTGGGCCGCGACCAGGGACAACGCTTTCGAATACCCCTCGAGATAAAGCTTGTCCTGCTCGATGTACGTGCGGAACGCGTCGAGAGGCAAGGTTCCGTCGCCGAGGCGTTTGAGGAACTCCAGTGAGTCGATCGACTCGCGGAGGACCTTCGTCTCGGCCCAGAGCCGATCGGTGAACCGATCCGTCGACGGCGCTGTGGCCACCGAGTTTTCGGCAGAATTGTATGCAGGCTGCGTAGTAGCCATGACATCCCTTCGTCAGCATTACCTGATCAGGTTCCCGGGTGTGTTCTCAGCCCCGCCCATGCGGAGCACCCCGTGTCAGAACTAGGCGACCTTAACACCGAGCCTCTGCTTCGTCGGCGGCTACCTGGCAGTTGAGTAGTCGGCGCACATCGGCCTTATGTTGGTACGTTTGGTCTTGTTTGCCACACGCGCGGGTCGGGAGGGGATTCAGACATGGAGACCGACGTTCGACCGAATCTCGGCGAGGACGGAACTCTGGTGATCCGTGCCCGCGGCGGAGAAGCCCGCGGGTATCCGGATGGCGGAATGTTCGCGTGGAAGGGCATGCCTTACGCAGCAGCGCCGGTGGGTGAACGGAGATTCCGCGCGCCGCAACCCGCTGAGCCGTGGGACGGGGTGCGCGACTGTCGTGAGTTCGGGCCGATCGCGCCGCAGGGCCAGAGCCCGGCGGTTCCGATCGACCGGGCCTTCAAAATCGACGAAGACTGTCTGTCGATCAACGTGTGGGCCCCGCGCCCCGACGGCACGCCGCGACCGGTGATGGTGTGGATTCACGGCGGCGCCTACTGCCTCGGGTCCGCCGCCCAAACGATCTACGACGGCCGTCATCTGGCTGAAACCGGTGACGTCGTTCTCGTCTCCTTCAACTATCGCGTCGGTGCCCTCGGATTCCTGGACCTGTCTGGATTCTCCACCGCGGATACCGTTTTCGAATCGAACTGTGGTCTGCGAGACCAGATTGCGGCACTCGAATGGGTTCGAGACAACATCGACGCCTTCGGGGGTGACCCGAGTGCGGTGACGGTGTTCGGTGAGTCGTCCGGCGCAGGATCCATCACGACGCTCATGACCTGTCCGAGCGCCGAAGGTCTGTTCAATCGTGCGATTGCCCAGAGTCCTCCCGCGACCTCCGTCTACGGGGCCGAGCGCGCCAAGACCGTGGCGGAGCGGTTTCTCGAACTGCTTTCGATCGCCCCTGAAGACGCAGGCGATCTGCTGACCACGGATCTGGAACTGCTCGTCAAGGCAAGCGATGACCTGGTCAACGAAATTCCGACCCGGATTCCGGGAACTTTGGCGATGGCACCCGTTGTCGATCGTGATCTGGTGCCGCACTACCCGGTTGCGGCTTTCCAGAAGGGTTACGCGCACCGAATCCCACTGATCATCGGTTCCAACAAGGACGAGGCGTCGATCTTCAAGTTCATGAAGTCTCCGCTGATGCCGGTGAGCGCGCAGTCGGTCGAGGCCATGCTGCAACTGCTGGCGGATGATCACCCCGACATCTCCGCGACCAAACTTGCCGAGATCATGTCGGCTTACCCTGATCACGCGAAACCGAGTGGCGCGCTGGCACTGTCGCGGGACGCGGCGTTTCGCATGCCGACTCTGTGGATCGCCGACGCTCACTGCAGGCATTCCCCTACGTGGGTCTACCGCTTCGATCACGCGACGCCGATGCTCAAGGCGGCGCGGATCGGTGCGGGCCACGCGACCGAATTACCTTATGTATTCGGCAATTTCGGAACCCTGAACGTCGACCCCACGTTCTGGCTGGGTGGACGGAAGGCTGCGATGGAGGTAGCCGGCCGTATTCAACGGCGATGGTTGGCCTTCGCGCGGCATGCCGTGCCGGCAGCTCTCGACGGTTCGAAGCACTGGGCGCCGTACGAGGAAGAGAGGCGGTCGACGCTGTTGATCGACTCGGCTGACACCCTCGTCAGCGACCCCGATCACGGACTGCGCGTCGCCTGGGGCAACGACGTGATGGGGTTCAACTGACGTCGGTCGAGTGTCGCGGACGATCCAGTTCGCGAAGCACCGGCAGGGAGGCACAGACTGCGGCGATCAGGATGATCGGAATCGACAGGGCCACAAAGGTCGACGCGATTCCGAGTTGATCGAGCAGAGGTCCGACCGCGAGGTAACCCAGCGGGCCGGCGGCGTAGGCAGTCGACGTCATGACACCGACGACGCGTCCGCGCATGTGCTCCGGGCTGTGCGTCTGCATGGCGTAGTTGGCGATCGGGCCGACTGGTCCGTAGACGAGCCCCTGCAGTCCGGCGAGCACGAGGATCACCCACAGCGGAGGTAGAAGCGCCATGGCAAGCATCGCTATGCCGAGAACGGCGACGGCAAAAATCATGATCAGTCGCCGGGACATGATCGGTGCCAGCGGAGCGTAGGCGAGAGAGCCGATGATGCCGCCGATCGCCAATGCCATCAGCACCGATCCGAGTTGCGCCGGTTGATCCAACTCTGTGAAGTACACCGGGAACACGACACTCTCCACCGGCATGTAGAGCGCGACGACGGCCATGTCGATCAGCGCCAGAGTGCGCAGCAGTTTGTTGTTCCAGACGAACCGAAGACCGTCGAGTGTGCCGTGCCAGATCGATTTCGGACGATGTTCGTGTTCGGGGACTCCGGCGCCAGGAAGGCGGATGAAGGCAACCACGACTATCGAGAACACAAAACCAGCCGCCGTCACCCAGAGCGTGTTCACCGCCCCGATCGTTGCGATCAGGACACCGCCGATGCCAGGGCCGATCAGATATGCGACGTTGAAATTGGCCTCGTACACGCTGTTGGTGCGATCGAGCTTCCACTTGGCGGTCCGAGTTGCTGCAGGCAGCATGGACTCCCTCGCCGCCATTCCGGCGGGGTCGAACACCGCACCGAGCGCGGCCAACGCCGCGATCACCGGGATCGTCAAGCCCGCGGTGGCCGCGATGATCGGGATCGCCGCTACGGACATCGCCGAAAGAGCGTCGGAAATCATCGACGTTCGACGGCGTCCGAATTTGTCGACGAATGTCCCCGAGAACAGGCTCGACACGAGTAGCGGAATGGCTGCTGCGCCGGCAACTATCGCCGCGTCGGTAGCCCTGCCGGTTCGTTCGAGAACAAGCCAGGGGAGTACGACGATGGCGATACCGTTGCCGATCGCCGAGAACAGCGTCGCGAGATTGACGAGGACGAGAGGGAGATAGCTGGGGGTAACTACGTCCTCGGATGCAGGTGGGCGCCGATCTGCTGAGGCGACCACGTTCTTTCCTTCCCCGAGATGGTGCCGACCAGGATTTCGAGAGTTTCGACGACGGCACCATCGACGCTAGCAGCGGGGGTTGCAGGTCCGCGAGTGATTTTTCGCGGGCCGTCCTCGTTCGGTTATGCCTGGTAAACGGGGTTCTCTGCAACAAACTTCTCGACGTACGAGCACGTCGGAAGGATCTTCAATCCCTCGTTCCGGGTCTGATCGAGCGCTTCCCGCACCACGATGGCGGCAAGCCCGCGCCCGCGAAACTGTGGGTACGTCACCGTGTGGTGGAAATCACGGACACCGGAATGGTCCGAGTACTCGGCAAAACCGGCCAGTTCGCCGTCGACACGGATCTCGAAGCGCGTTTCCGCGGAGTTGTGCGCCACTGTCTCGGTCATCTTCGGGCTCCGTTTCGAAAGGGCGGCCGGTTGCGGCGCGCCGCGTCTGCGTTCTGTGGAGTCACGCTACCTGGCAGGCGGTCCGCAATATCGCTTGCCGGCGTGAGTTCCGTTACTTAGCGCAACTACAACTGGACGACCGTTCAAGGGACCTTGGTCGTGTCGGATCAGGAAGAAAACTGGTCTGTACGTGCCGATTTGCCCGTACTTTTGTGCCCACATTGGGTGATACATATGCATCGCGATCGTAAACATCCCAATATGTGGGACTCGTCACAAAGTTTTTTGTCGTCTGTTCGGATGGATTAAGTGGAGGACCTGAAACGGGCAAATTGCAGGTCAGCGGGGCGCTGATTGCGTGCCGACGAAGGGTGCGAGCGCCCGGAAACCCCAGGGGTATTGCCTTGGTCATCAGATCGTTTCTCGGACGTGATCCCAAAGACCCGCTTGGGGGGTTAGCGTTTGAATCGTCGGGGATAGAAGAAGCGTTACAACTTCGCCAAAAAAACTTTGGTGCGGCTTCGCAACGGTTCGATTTCGAGTCTTCGTCGGACAACTTCGAGGAAGGAACGCACATGATTTTCGGGCAGCGTGAGTCGAACAGTTACTTTGCCGCAATTTTTTCGTACGACTTCCTTGACGAAGGTCTGGGATACGAGACCATCGCACGGATCCACCGGGGCGAGATCTGCGAGTGGATTCGCGATCTCGAGGCGTCCGGGTTGTTCTCGGCTGCGGAGGTCCATGCCGCCGAACTGGCATGGCGCGAAAATCCGCGCCTGCTCCTCGACGCCCTTCTCGAGGACGCCGACGAGGTCTCGGTCAAGCGCTGGGAGATTGCGTGGACGAGGCTAGAGCGTCAGTCGCCGGCAGCCGGAACCGCGGTGGCAGAGCACGGCTGATCCAGTCGGGCCGAGTCGACTGCCCAGTCTGCGTCAAGATCAACCGTCTGCGTCAGATCAGCGGTCGACGACTATCACCTCTTGATCAGTAAGCACGGTGAATTGCGCGCCAGCAGTGGTCAGCGCTGCGACCGTCCGCGCGGTCACCTGCGGATCTTCGAGTAACGAATCGCCGCCGTGCGGCACTATCGCGAAGTCGACCAGCGCGAGCCCGGACCAGATCGGGTCGATACCGCACGTAGGCGTGACTTCAGCGGGGTCGTCCGACGCGTCGAGCCCGATCAGAGTCGGAGTCGCCAGACACGCTCCCGCGCTGTATCCCGCATAGGCCACGAGGCCCGAACGAACCAGCATCTCGATGACCCGATCTGCGCCGCTTCGGGCTAGCTGAGCTCGCAGGACGAACGTGTTTCCGCCGCGAACCCACAGGCAGTCGAATTCGCGAAGCCGGACTTCGAGTGCTTCCGGTGCCCCCAGGAAGTCTCGGACGTCAACTTCCTCTGCCGTGAAGCCCGCGGCCCGCAATGGGGTCAATTCGCTTGTCACTGCCGAACTGCGGGCATTGACGGGCCACGAATCTGCAGCCGCGGCGATCACCGCTATTCGCGCGCCGCGGCCTACAAGATCGACAAAAGCCTCGCGGTGGTCGCCGAAACGGTAGGACGAGAGAAACAGTTTCACTTCTCAGTACCTTCGCGACCTACCCGCCCAGCTCTCAAATCGTGAACGCCAGATTGTCGACGACGCGTGCGCCCACCGTGGTGTCGCCGCGAAGTGAGATGTCGGTTCGATGATCGGACGCGTGGACGCGGCCACCGGCAATCCGGGTGAAGAGCGGTGAGCTCATCGAGATGGTCGTGGTCGCCGGACCGTCGAGCTCCGGGACGAGCGTTGCACGCGCATCGACCGAGATGTGAAGTGAACGGGCAAGTGGCCCTTCGAGTTCGAAAGTGATCCGTGCTCCCTCGGGTGCCTTTCCTCGTTTCCCGACGACAAATCCGAGCGCGCTGGTGATTTCGCCGAATGCAGTCTCCGCGCGCAATCCGCCTTCCTCGCCCGGAATGCCGACTGCATCTCTGATGTCGAGTTCGTGCATCCAACAGTCGAAGGTCCGAATGCGCATGAACCGGCCATAGGGCGCAAGACCGACTGGTGTTTGTGTCTCGGCGTCCCAGTCTGCGCCCGTCATCGAGCGAAGAGCGTCGGCTCGCGTGGCAGTGATATCGCGATAGTGGGCCAACAAGTCCGCGTGCGGTGTCCGCCTCAGGCCTTCGACCCAGCGCTCGTTGAACGCCGCAATCTCGTTGTGGACGTGAGGCAATGCGTGCACGCTCAGGTCGATCGACGGCGGATTGATGCCCGCGAGCAGTGATTCCGTACCGATCAGGTGGGACACGATGTCATGGACCGTCCACCCCGGAAGGTTGGACGGTGCCAACCACTGGTCACCGTCGAGTTCGGCAAGCAGTGCGTCGATGACTCTCCATTCCTCGGTCAACGCGTCGACTACTGCGTCCTGGGGCCAACCACTCATGCGGACATCTCCTGTTTCGGACGGTGCGGTTCTCCTCACTGTATGTCGCGCCGGATAAGTGAGCGGGCATTCCCATGCTTCGAGTCGGTGTCGCCAAACCTCCGAGGGAGGCAGAGTTCCTGTGGTAGACCAGGATTGTCGACGCCGAAGCAGGCTCACGCGGCGTTGTCGTCACCGACAGAGGAGTCTTCGTGTTTCCAGGAAATTTTGTCCAGTCCACGCCGGACAAGCCCGCCGTCATTCGCCCGGCGACGGGTGAGTCCATCACCTATCGGGAACTCGACGAACGGTCGACGCAGTTGGCGCGATACTTCCGAAGTGTCGGTGCCAAGCCTGGGGACCACGTCGCTCTCATCTCGAACAACGATCTCCGGGCGTTCGAGGTGTACTGGGCAGCATTGAGATCAGGTCTCTACATCACTGCGGTGAACTGGCATCTCACGGCTGCGGAGACCGCCTACATCGTCGACGACTGCGAGGCGACAATTCTGGTGGCGTCGGGTCAGGCGTCGACAGCAGTTCCGTTGGACGAGAAGCTGATTCCGCGCGTGCGTCACCGATTGGTGTACGGCGGCGCCCTCGAGGGTTTCGACGACTACGAGGATGCGGTCGATGCTCAGTCCGCCGATCCACTCGACTCGCAGCCACGTGGGGCTGACATGTTGTACTCGTCCGGAACCACCGGCAGGCCGAAGGGGATCAAGGGAGACCTTCCGGAGGGCGAGGTGGACACCACCATGGATCCGTACACCGCGGTGTTCGCGCCGATGTACGGGTTCGATTCCGACACAGTCTATTTGTGCCCGGCTCCGGTCTATCACGCGGCGCCCCTGCGCTTTTGTGGCGTGATCAATTCGGTCGGCGGAACCGTGATCTTGATGGATGCATTCGAAGCCGAAACCGCGCTGGAGTTGATCGGTAAATACGCTGTGACGCACAGTCAGTGGGTACCGACGATGTTCGTTCGAATGTTGAAACTTCCGAAGGAGACCCGCGATCGTTACGACGTTTCGACGGTGAAGGTCGCCATTCATGCTGCTGCTCCTTGTCCGCCTGAAGTGAAGGCGGCAATGATCGACTGGTGGGGGCCGGTGATCCACGAGTACTACGCCTCGACCGAGGGTTCGGGCGCCACCTTCATCAACAGCGAGCAGGCCTTGGCGCATCCGGGTTCCGTCGGTCGTGACGGAGTGATGGGGATCGTGCACATCTGTGACGACGCCGGGCGTGATCTTCCGGTCGGCGAGATCGGTACCGTGTTCTGGGAGCGGGAGACTCTGCCATTCCGGTACCACAACGACCCTGAGAAAACGGCTGCCGCGCAGCATCCGGATCATCCGACGTGGACAACGAGTGGAGATATCGGCTATATCGACTCCGAGCGTTTCCTTTATCTGACCGATCGTGCGGCATTCACGATTATCTCTGGTGGCGTCAATATCTATCCGCAGGAGTCCGAGAACATCCTTACCTTGCATCCGAAAGTGTTCGACGTGGCGGTCATCGGTGTTCCCGATGAAGAAATGGGCGAACAGGTCAAGGCGGTTGTCCAACTGGCGGAGGGAGTCGAGCCGAGTGCCCATGTCGCCGAGGAATTGCTGGAATACGTTCGCAGCCAGGTTGCACATTTCAAAGCTCCGAGAAGCATCGACTTTGCCGACGAATTGCCGAGGACCGCGACAGGAAAGCTCGTAAAGCACAAGTTGCGGTCTCAATATGTGAGCAGTTGATCCTCCGGTGAAATACTAGGACATCAGAGTAATTCTGCGAGATAGTCGGCAAGGACCTGCGCGTGGCTGTATGGCAGGTCCTTGCTTGCTGTCAGTAGAACAACGGGTCGAGAATCCGATGCCGGTGCGATGCGTACTGCAGGTTTTCGCGTTTGACGCCGCGCGGCCAGAGTTGGTCGATGAGAAGCCCGACGGCGTTACATTCGGAAGCCGGTTCGTAAACTCCCTCGACGGTGATTATTCGGCGCGTCATTTCATGCCTTTTCGTCTTTCGGCCGTTTCAAATAGTGGAATAGCCCGCCATTCGAGTGTGATCGGCGCCACAGTAGGCTTCTCAAGGTATGTCCAAACATACTGTTCGGACTCGATTCAGATGGAGAAAGTGCGTCGTCGGTTTCCCTACGCCGCGGTAACTCTGGCTACTATCAGTCACCATTCACCCAAAAGCGGGTCATCTTCCGCTCATCACATGCTGGTTGCCGCTCGTCGCAGCAGGCGAACCACCAACCGCAGAAGGTAATGGAAAATGGAAACATCGAAGAGCGCACAAGTGCGTCCGACGGTCGGCGTCCCTCGAGAATCGAGTGATGGTGAGCGTCGGGTCGCATTGGTGCCGAAAATTGTGTCCGCTTTGATCGGCAAGGGCGTCGACGTGGTCGTCGAGTCCGGGGCCGGTCTCGGGGCGTTGATTCCCGACGAGTTGTACACCGCTGCCGGCGCGAAGATCGGCGATCCGTGGACTGCTGACGTCGTGGTCAAGGTTGCGCCCCCGTCGACAGAAGAGATCGCCCGGATCAGTACCGGCGCGAAGCTCATCGGTTTCCTGAATCCGCGTAACGCGGACAATCGCATCGCCGAGTTGAAGGCCGCCGGCATCGAGGGATATGCCGTGGAGGCGATTCCTCGTATCTCCCGCGCGCAGGTGATGGACGCGTTGTCCTCGCAGGCGAACGTGTCGGGGTACAAGGCTGTTCTGTTGGCAGCATCGGAGTCGACGCGGTTCTTCCCGATGCTCACCACCGCTGCAGGCACGGTGAAGCCTGCGACCGTTCTGGTGCTCGGAGTGGGTGTGGCAGGTCTGCAGGCGCTGGCGACAGCCAAGCGCCTCGGTGGCCGCGCTACCGGGTACGACGTGCGTCCTGAGGTCGCCGACCAGGTGCGTTCGGTGGGTGCACAGTGGCTCGACCTCGGAATCGACGCGGCGGGTGAGGGTGGATACGCCCGCGAGTTGACCGACGACGAGCGAGCGAAGCAGCAGCAGGCACTCGAAGATGCGATCAAGGGCTTCGACGTTGTGATCACCACTGCTCTGGTTCCGGGGCGTCCGGCGCCGCGCCTGGTCACCGCTGCCGCGGTCGAAGGCATGAAGCCGGGCAGTGTCGTGGTCGACCTCGCGGGTGAAACCGGCGGTAACTGCGAGCTGACCGAGCCGGGTCAAACCGTCGTCAAGCACGGCGTGACCATTTGCTCTCCGCTGAATTTGCCGGCGTCCATGCCTGAGCATGCGTCCGAGTTGTACTCGAAGAACATTTCCGCGCTGATCGAACTGATGCTCGTCGACGGTGCATTGGCGCCTGATTTCTCCGACGAGGTTCTGGCCGGTGCGTGCGTCACCCGTGAAGAGAAGGGCGCCTGATGTACACATCACTTCTGGCGAACATCGCGATCCTGGTGTTGTCCGGGTTCGTCGGTTTCGCTGTGATCTCCAAAGTTCCGAACACTCTGCACACCCCGTTGATGTCCGGCACGAACGCCATCCACGGCATCGTCGTCCTGGGTGCGTTGGTCGTCCTGGGCAAGGTGCACGATCCCTCGATCGGGCTGCAGATCATCTTGTTCGTCGCGCTCGTCTTCGGAACCGTGAACGTTGTCGGTGGTTTTGTGGTCACGGACCGCATGTTGGCGATGTTCAAGGCCAAGCCGGCCGCCAAGTCTGTGTCGAAGGATGGTGACCAGTAATGGAATACCTGGTCAATGCGCTCTACATTGTCGCGTTCTCGATGTTCATCTACGGCCTCATGGGCCTTACCGGCCCGAAGACCGCAGTCCGCGGCAACCAGATCGCCGCGGTCGGCATGCTCATCGCCGTCGTTGCAACTCTGATCTCCATTCGTGATGCGGAAATGGGGAACTGGATCCTCATCGCTGCCGGCCTTGTCATCGGTGTCGTGCTCGGCGTCCCGCCGGCGCTGCGCACGAAGATGACGGCCATGCCGCAGTTGGTGGCACTGTTCAACGGTGTCGGCGGCGGCACGGTCGCGTTGATCGCGTACGCGGAATTCCTGGACTCGGACGGATTCACCGCTTTCCAGCACGGCGAGTCGCCGACGGTGCACATCGTCATCGCTTCGCTTTTTGCCGCGGTGATCGGATCGATCTCCTTCTGGGGCAGCGTGATCGCGTTCCTGAAGTTGCAGGAAACTCTGCCTGGTCGTCCGATCGGAATCGGTAAGCTCCAGCAGCCGCTCAATGCTCTGCTGCTCATTGCCGCCGTCGCATTCTCGGTAATCATCGGTATCAAGGCGATCTCACCGGAAGGCCCGACCAGCTCACTGTGGATCGTCGGTGTGCTCGTACTCTCGGGCATCCTCGGACTGATGGTCGTGCTGCCCATCGGCGGCGCGGACATGCCCGTCGTCATCTCGCTGCTCAACGCTCTGACCGGTTTGTCAGCTGCTGCTGCAGGTTTGGCGCTCAACAACCAGGCGATGATCGTCGCCGGCATGATCGTGGGTGCTTCGGGCACCATCTTGACCAACCTCATGGCCAAGGCCATGAACCGGTCCATCCCGGCAATCGTGGCCGGCGGCTTCGGTGGCGGCGGCGAAGCGCCGTCCTCCGACGGCGTCGTGCGCACGGCAAAGGCGACCTCGGCCGCCGACGCGGCTATCCAGATGGCCTACGCCAACCAGGTCATCGTCGTACCCGGATACGGACTTGCCGTCGCGCAGGCTCAGCATGCGGTCAAGGACATGGCGAAATTGCTCGAGTCGAAGGGCGTCGAGGTCAAGTACGCCATTCACCCGGTCGCCGGCCGTATGCCCGGTCACATGAACGTTCTTCTCGCAGAGGCGGATGTCTCGTACGACGCGATGAAGGAAATGGACGACATCAACGACGAGTTCTCTCGTACCGATGTCACCTTGGTGATCGGCGCGAACGACGTCACCAACCCGGCGGCGCGCAACGATCCGAGCTCACCGATTCACGGAATGCCGATCCTCAACGTCGACCAGTCGAAGTCGGTCATCGTGCTCAAGCGTTCGATGAACTCCGGTTTCGCCGGTATCGAGAACCCGCTCTTCTTCGCCGAGGGCACCTCGATGCTCTTCGGTGATGCCAAGAAGTCGGTCTCCGAAGTAACCGAGGAACTCAAGGCGCTGTAGCGCTCGAGCTCGGAAGGGGCGTCCACTCGTAACCACGAGTGGGCGCCTTTTTCGTGTCCCTGTGCTGAAACGGCTTCTTGTGCTGAAACGACTTCTTGAAACGACAAAGGCGCCTGGTCCGAGACGAAACTCGGAACAGGCGCCTCTGGCGACGTTTTACGGGACCTCGGGGGTTTCGGGGTCGGAAGAGAAGCCGGAAAGTAGTTCGATCAACTTCTGGATCAGTTCGAGCGGGTTCAGATCTTCGAGGCTCACGGTAAAGACTCCTTCGCTGTGGAACTACTTGATTCGGACATTTCAGAACATACGTCATGCCCCGCCGTCGCGGGAGGGCTTAGCGGCGAGAATCTCTGAATCACAAAGATTTAGGACTAAAGTCGGATGCTCCGGTGCCGGGAGAACGCGATTGCTGCCGTATCCGGGCGTAGCGCTTCACGTTTCGCGGCGATGGGCGATCGCGCCATCAAAATGGCTGCAGCACAGGCCCATACCAGAGCGATCAGAACGCCAGCTATCACTCCGAAAAGGCCGCTCAACTCGGCGGCCAGTGCGCTGGCGCCGATCGCAGCAACCCCCACGAATCCGAGACCGGCGACTACCGGACGCCACTGCGGGGCGGAGATCAAGATCGCCGAGCAGTACAGCGCGGTCGCCGCTGCCACGTGACCGCTGGGCAACAGGTCCTGGGGCACATCGGGGAGCCAGGAGCCGAACGCCGCGTTGGTGAGATTGGCGCCCATTCCGAGGAGCAGGATCGCGCCGATACCGTATGGCAGTCCGCGGACCATTGAGACGACGGCCAGAGCAGTAGTGGCTGCGAGTACAGCGGTGACGTCGAATCGGCCTACCGTCCACTCGGCAAGTGCGCGCACCTGTTCGGGGACGCTCACCCCAGGCGAGGTGGGTCGCACGAAATACAAGACGCCCAGCGCTACGACGGCGATCGCAGCAAGGACGAGGAAGCGAGTGGTTGTGGAGGGAGCGGGGTGCTGGGTGGAGGTCGAGACGGTCACGAGTACCAGCATCCCTGTTGAGTCTGTGCCGATCGTGAGGATCAGCTGTGAGGTCTGTAGGCGGTCGGAGAATCGCGCCGAACGACACCCGCACAAGCCGCTGCGACCAGGACGCATGCAAACGGGATCAACATTGCTGTGGTGAGAGGCACAAGCGTGGTGACCCAGCCGATGGTTGCCGGACCGGCGAGGAATCCGATGTATCCCATGCCGACGACGCGAGACATGTTGGTGCCGGCCGAACCTGAGCCCAGATTTCCCGCCGTGGTGAAGATCTGCGGAATGCATCCCGACAGGCCGGCGCCGAACAGGGCCCAACCGAGCAACGTCAGTGGTAGCCAGCCCGACACCACGACGGTCAGCATTCCGATGGACGAGAGCAACGCACCGTAGCGAACCACTGCCACCGGGCCGACTGCCGCGCTGATCCGATCCGCGGTGAATCGGCCGACGGTCATCATGGCGGAGAATGCACCGAACGACAGTGCAGCAACGGCATTCGAGACACCCAGATCTTCCTTGACCTGCAGTGCGCTCCAGTCGTTTGCCACTCCCTCGGCCAGCATCAGAACAAAGGCGAGGGTTCCGAGGGCAAGTACGCGAGCCGAGAATCTGCCGTGTGTCTTTCCGGTAGTCGACGCGGTTTCGGCATGCACGTCGACGTGAGGGAGCAGGGGTCGCGAGCACAACCAGACCGCGAGCAAGCCGATTGCCGACGCGATGCTGAGCGTGACGTACGGCGGAAGATCCAGTGCGAGAGTGCCGAATCCGATGACGGACCCTAATACGCCGCCGACCGAGAACATGCCGTGAAAGGCCGCCATGATCGGGCGCCGGTACAACTGTTCGGCCTCGACAGCCTGCGAGTTCATCGACACGTCCAACGCGCCGTTCGCGAAGCCGAATACAACAAGTGCAGCGCCCAGTTGCCAGGTGTTCGTGGCAAATCCCGGGCCGAGAGTGGCGAATGCCAGCCCGCTACCCGCCAGGATGACCATGCGCCTGCTGCCGTATCGATCGGCGAGCGGACCGCTCAATTGCATACCGGCAATGGCTCCGACAGCAAGAAGGAGAAGCAGTGAGCCGAGCGTCGAGTGACTGATTCCCACACGGTGTTCGATGGACGGAATGTGGACGACCCACATCGCGAGCAGAAATCCGTTGATGCCGAAGATGCCGAAGATGCCGGCCCGGGCGCGTACCAGGGCGGAGGTGGGGACTACTCGGTCGGTGGGGTTGACGCTCACTCGTTCCTTTTTACAGGTGAGACAGCAACAGGTCCGGGTCCGCGAGCATCTGTGCGACAAATGAGAGGAATCTCGCGGCCTGCTCACCATCGAGTATCCGGTGGTCGAACGTCAACGTCAGTGTCGCGACGCTCCGCGCTTCGATCTTGCGCTCGATTACCCAGGGACGCTCGCTCACTGTGCCCATGCAAAGGATGACGGCTTCTCCCGGATTGAGGAGCGGAATGCCCCCGTCGACGCCGAAGACTCCGACATTGGTGATCGTGACGGTGCCACCGGTCAGGTGATGGACATCGGTCACTCCCGCGCGGGCAGCGACGGTCAGTTCGGTCACCGCGCGTGCAAGTTGGACCAGGCTCAGCGTCTCCGCGCTTTTGATGTTGGGCACGGACAGTCCACGTTCGGAGGCGACGGCGATGCCGAGATTCACGTGATCGTCGATGACGGCGTCGCCGCGGGCCTCGTCCCAATGCGCGTTCACCATCGGGTGCGACGAGATCGCCGTAACCAAGGCCTTGGCCGCGAGAGTCAGCGGAGTGAGAGAAAGTCCGGTGAATGCGTCCGAGGGACGGAGCCTGCCGAGTAGTTCCATCGAAGGCGTGACATCGGCGGTGAGGAAGACGCTGGCTTGCGGGGCGCGGGCACTGGCAACCATCGCCGACGCCATCTGTTTCCGGATGCCGGACGAGACCTGCTGTTTCTGCATACCGGATCCGGCCGGCCGCGGAGCTTCATTCGACGCGGCCTTCAAACGAAGCGCGTCTGCGACGTCCGCTGCCGTGACGGCACCGTCGAATCCGCTTCCGGTGATTTCGCTCAGATCGATGCCGGCTTCGCGGGCCGCGCGCCGCGCCGAGGGTGTTGCGGGCCGACGCTCGGTACTCGCCGCGGTTTGCGAGTGTGGCGTAATCCTGTTCCGTCGTCGGCTCGGTCTCTCGGCCGCGGGTCCGTATCCGACCAGCACGCTCGGAGACTGTGAATCACTTGGAGACGGTGAATCTGCAGGCTCCTCGATACGGATGATCGGAGTGCCGACCGGGACGGTAGTGCCAGGTTCGACGAGGAGTTCTCTGACAACGCCGACGTAGGGCGACGGCAGTTCGACGAGAGCTTTGGCTGTCTCTACCTGGGCGAGAACTTGATTGAGTGCCACCGTGTCGCCGACGCCGACCGTCCATTCGACCAGATCGGCGGACGTCAGGCCCTCGCCGAGATCCGGCAACCGGAATTCGTGCCCTGTACTCATGCTGCCAGCGTCCGGTCGAGTGCTGCGAGGATCCGGTCGGCGTTCGGAAGGTGAAATCGCTCGAGCTTGGCGGGCGGGTAGGGGATGTCGAATCCGGTGACCCGCAGGATCGGTGACTCGAGCTGATAGAAGCAGTGTTCCGCGACGTGTGCTGCGATTTCGGCGCCGACGCCGAGAAACCTCGGCGCCTCGTGGACGACGACCAGCCGGCCTGTCTTGTTCACCGACGCCTCGATCGTGTCGAAGTCGATGGGGGAGAGTGAACGCAGATCCACGACCTCCAGATCGTGGCCTTCTTCTTCGGCGATCCGCGCGGCGTCGAGCGCGGCGGCGACCATGGATCCGTACGCAACTACTGTCGCGTCTTCTCCAGGGCGAGCGACGCGGGCACTGTGGAGCGGAAGCTCGGGCGCGGCATCGGTATTCACGTCGGCGGTATCCCAGTAGCGCCGTTTGGGTTCGAGGAATATCACCGGGTCGTCGGCCGCAATGGATTGGCGGATCATGTGAAAGCCGTCGATCGGATTGCTCGGGTACACCACCCGCAGTCCCGCGGTGTGAGCGAAGTACGCTTCCGGCGACTCCGAATGATGTTCCACCGCACCGATTCCGCCGCCACTGGGAATGCGAATCGTCAGTGGCGCAGAGGCAGCGCCTCGGGTGCGGTACTGGATCTTGGCCACCTGCGAGACGATCTGATCGAAAGCCGGGTAGACAAACCCGTCGAACTGGATCTCGCAGACAGGCCGATATCCGCGCAAGGCAAGACCGAAAGCTGTTCCCACGATCCCTGATTCGGCGAGGGGCATGTCGATCACCCGAGTATCGCCGAAGTCCTTCTGCAGGGCGTCGGTAACCCGGAATACACCGCCGAGACGGCCCACGTCCTCTCCCATGATGACAACGCGACGATCGTCTTCGAGTGCGCGTCGCAGGCCGGTGTTGAGCGCGGTCACCAGATTCATGACGGTCACGACGAAGCCCCTTCCATGCTGCGGAGATACGCGCGATGCTCTTCGCGTTCAACGTCGATCAGTGGGTGTGCCTCGGCGTAGACGTGATCGAAGAGCGCTGACGGGGGTGGATCGGCGAGCGCGATGGTTGCGCGTCGCAGTCCAGCTGCGACGCCGTCGGCCGCCGCCGCGATGGTGCTGAGTTCGTTTTCTCCGAGAAGATCGCGACGGCCGAGGAACAGACGCATTCGCTCGAGCGGATCGCGGCTTCTCCACTCCGACATGTCCGTATCGGCGCGGTACCTGCTCGGATCGTCGGACGTCGTGTGCGGGCCCATTCGGCAGGTGATCGCCTCGATGAACGTCGGGCCGCTGCCTTCGCGTGCGCGATTGAGCGCCGAGCGCGTGACTGCGAGAACGGCGAGGACGTCGTTGCCGTCGACGCGGATCGCGGGGATGCCGTAACCGATCGCCCGATGTGAGATGGGCGTGCGTGACTGGAGGGATACCGGTTCACTGATGGCCCACTGGTTGTTCTGGCAGAAGAAGACAACGCCGACACGGAAACTGGCGGCAAATCCCATCGCCTCGGCGATGTCGCCCTGACTTGTGGCGCCGTCGCCGAAGTACGCGATCGTTGCGATCTCGGCGCCGTCCAGGTGTGCGCCGAGTGCGTATCCGGTGGCGTGCAGCCCTTGGGAGCCGACGACGATCGCCGGATTGGTGACGTTGAATTGTTCTGGATCCCAACCGGAATGGGAGATTCCTCGCCACATGGTGGTCAGCAATTCGGGGGGAACTCCCCGGCAGTACGCGACGGCGTGTTCGCGGTAGCTGGTGAACGCGAAGTCGTCTGGGGCGAGCGCTCTCGCGGAACCGACCTGGGCGGCTTCCTGGCCCAGCATCGGAGCCCACAAACCTATTTCGCCTTGACGCTGCAGGGCAACAGCTTCGGTGTCGATTCGGCGACACACGACGAGATCGCGATACAACGACAGCAGTTCGTCAGGCCCGATGTCTGTTATCAGACGGTCGAATTCGGGACGGCACACTCGTGCGCCGTTCGGTTGGATGAGTTGGACCGGATAATCGAGGTTGTCGATCATCTTCGCTCACCTCGGTTTCTGCTCATGCCCGGCGCGCCTCGTGAGTACGCCGCACAATCCCGATGTGTTGTATGCAGTTGACGCTCTACCATCAGGATCCCCCTGATTGGGAAATCCGCAAGTATTTTCAGTGCCGTATCAAGACCTGAACTGCGAACTGGCGAGTAACAAACGTGTCGGTACGGCCAACCGATCGGAATTCAACCGCTAGCATCGGTGCGGTGACTGCAGTCGGTTTGAACGAAGAAGCTGTTTCCGCGTGGATCGCCGAACTGGGGGTCGGCGCTACGACACCACTGACTTTCGAGAGGATCGGTAACGGGCAATCGAACCTGACCTACTCCGTGACGGATGCGGGCGGAGGACGGTGGGTACTGCGCAGACCTCCACTCGGCACGTTGTTGGCGTCCGCGCACGACGTCGTTCGCGAGCACCGCATCCTGTCCTCGCTCCAGGGAACCAAAGTGCCGGTTCCGAAGATCCTCGGCATCACGGAAGATCCGGAGATCACGGACGCTCCGCTGGTCCTCATGAGCTACATCGACGGCGTTGTGATCGACGGCGTTCCAGTGGCTCAGAAGTTGACCGAGGACGAGCGTCGCGCGGTTGGATTGGCGATGCCGAAAACCCTCGCAAGCATCCACGGGGTTGACCTGGAAGAGACCGGCCTCGACGATCTGGCCAGCCGCAAGCCCTTTGCCGAGCGTCAGCTCAAACGGTGGTCGGCGCAGTGGGAGAAGTCGAAGACCCGCGATGTTCCGGACGTTGACCGGTTGGCCGAGATTCTGCACCGAAACATTCCGGAACAGAACGAAGTGACCTTGGTCCACGGCGACTTCCACCTCAACAACAACATCACCGACCCGGTCGAGGGGCGCATCGTTGCCGTCGTCGACTGGGAGCTGTGCACGTTGGGGGAGCCGCTCGCGGATCTCGGTGCGCTACTCGCGTACTGGCCGGAAGCCGGTGACAAAGTTGCCGGTCCGTTCATGGCGTCCACGCTGGAAGGCTTCCCGAACCGCAACGAGCTGGTCGCTGCCTACGTCGAGGCGACCGGCCGCGACGTGTCAGCGGTCGGATATTGGCACGTACTCGCTCTGTGGAAGCTCTCGATCATCGCCGAGGGCGTGCTGCGACGCATTCTCGACGATCCGCGGAACAAAGCCGAGCACGGCGGCCCGACGGTCGCGCTGATCGACGGAATCGTTGCACGCGCCGTCTTGACGGCAGATCAGCTCGGTCTGAGCTAGTTTTCGGTCAAGGTCCCGGCTGCTGATCTGATCGCAGCCGGGATCTCCACCGGCTTACGGGTGTCGGCATCGACGTAGACGTGCACGAAGCGACCAGTCGCGGCAGGTTCCCAATGGCCGTTTTCGACCTCGTGGAATATCGCCAGGGCGTAGACGATGCTCTTGGTGCCCAGCTTCTCGACGGAGATACCCACCTGCAACTGCTCGGGGAACGACAGTTCGCTCAGGTACCGGCACGACGTCTCGGCGACGACGCCGATGGCAGGCAGGGTGCGGATGTCGGTTCCAGTGGAAGACATCAGCCAGGCGTTGACCGCGGTGTCGAAGTACGAGTAGTAGGTCACGTTGTTGACGTGGCCGTAGTGATCGTTGTCGTCCCACCGCGTCGGGACGGGCCAGAGAACGGGAAACTCGCTGATCGACGGGGGCGTCTGCGCTGTGCTCACGGCTTCGACTGTAGTGAGGACTTTCGCGAGAGTGAGGGCAGGGTGGTGCCCTGTAGGACTGCACGCACGATCAGCCCCACCAACAGTGCCCAGAATGCCGAACCGATTCCCAGGATACTGACCCCGGATGCGGCGATCAGAAACGTGACCACGGCGCCTTCACGTTCACTCGCCTCGCTCAGCGCCGACGTGAGGGCGCCGGCAAGCGTTGCCAGGAGCGCCAGTCCGGCAACAGTTTCCACGACTCCGGCCGGTGCGGCGGCTACCAGAGCGGCCACCGCGGCCGCGCCGGCAGCGAGAACGAGATACGCCCAGCCTGCGGTGAAGGCAGCGATCCATCGACGTTTGGGATCCGGATGTGCGGTGGGGGCGGCGGCCAGGGCCGCGCTGATCGCCGCGAGGTTGATCGCATGGCCACCGGCCGGTGCGCCGACGATGGTGCCGATACCCGTCACGATCATCGACGGCCTCCAGGGAACGGTGTATCCGAACGAATTCATCACGGCCACACCGGGAATGTTCTGCGAAGCCATCGTGACGATGTAGAGGGGAATCGCAATGCCGATCATTGCCTGCCAGGTCCACGACGGCGCGGTGAGATCGATGCGGGGAATCATGGCGCCGGCGTCGAGCACTCGATCCGACGTGACGAGGCTGATCCCGATCACGACCGCTGCTGTGAGAAACGCGAGCGGAACCGCCCATCGCTTGGAGAAGCGCTGCGCGGCAAGCCAAACCAGGATGACGGGCGCGACCGCTGCCGGTGCGTCCCGGACGGCGATGATCGGCGCCAGGCACAACGGCATCAGAACCCCGGCGAGCATCGCTTGCGCGAGGGGCGTCGGGATTGCCGAGATGATCCTTCCGAGCGTCGGCCACAGTCCGGTCAGCACGATCGCGATTCCGACGACGATGAATGCTCCGACCGCGGCCGGCCACCCACCCTCGACCGCTCCGGCGCCGGCGAGCAGAGCGGCACCGGGCGTCGACCAGGCCAGGGTGATCGGCATCCGATACCGGCGTGAGAGCCAGAGCATTCCCAATGCTTGGGTCACACACAGAACCAGCAGTCCGGACGCCGCCTCGGTCGCATCCGCACCGACAGCGGCGAGGCCGGTGAGCACCACCGCGAACGAACTGGTGAAGCCGACGAGGGCCGTGACGATGCCTGCGCTCATCGGTTGCGAGTTGCTGCGAACGGCTTCCGGTTCGGTGGTATCTGTGGAGTCCGACATGGTCAGTGATTCTGCCCGACCCGCCCCAGACCCGATTTACCTGTCCGGTCGGATGGGTGAGGTGACCGCTTTGCCGTAGATGAGGTGCGTTTGGGCGTGCCAGACCTCGGGATGTGCGGCGAGGTGGTCGATCAATACCCGTTGTAGATGAGCGCTGTCACGGACCGCGACGTGGAGGAAGAAGTCCTCGGGCCCCGAGACGTTGAAGAGCGCAAGCGTTTCCGGCAGCGCTAGCGCGTCGGCGGTGAACCGGTCGACGAGGTCGCGGCGGTGTGGTCGCAATTGAACGGCGATGATCGCCTGCATCGACCGGCCAACGGCTGCCGGATCGACAACCGCGTGGATACCGCTGATCGTTCCGTTGGCACGTAGGCGTCGTACGCGCTCGTGGCACGAGGACGTCGCCAAGCCGACTCGATCGGCCAACACCTTGTTGGTGATCGACGCGTCGTTCTGCAATTCGGCCAAAATCTTCCAGTCCACCGGATCCAGAGGCTCATTCTTCGTCATCTGCCGAACTATATCCGGAGTCGTTTTGAACTTCCCGGATCCAGTTGCACACTCCTGGCATGAACATGTGTCTCGAATCAGCTCGGGTGTGAGGTATTTCGGATGAGTGTCGGTCAATGGCTCGCTTTCGGCTCCCTGCTATCCATCGTCCTGTTCACGCCGGGACCGGATTTTGTCCTGATCCTGCGTCATTCTCTGGCAGATCGTCGGACCGGCGCGGTGGTGGCCGCCGGTGTGATTTCCGGGCTCTTCGTTCACACCGCTGCCGCGTCACTTGGTCTCTCCGCACTTGTGGCGACACGGCCACAGTTGCTCTCTGCGCTCACATACGCCGGGGCGGCATATCTGACCTGGCTCGGTATCTCCGCGATTCGAAGTGCTTTCAAAGCCCGAGCCTCGGACGAGGGAATTCCGGCAGCGAAAGAACCGATCGCGGTCACCACGGCATTTCGCTACGGCTTCCTCTCGAACCTGCTGAACCCGAAGGCGCTGTTGTTCTTTCTCGGGCTACTCCCGCAATTCATCGAGCCGGGTGAAGGCGCAGGGCTGCGCACGTTGATGTTGGCGGGCGCGACGGTGGTCGCCGCGGCACTGTGGTGGGCGATCGTGGTGGTGTTGGCGGCCGGAGCCGGCAAGAAGCTGCGTCGTCCTGGCGTCGGCAAGCGAATCGACGTGGTGACGGGAGTGTTGTTGGTGGGTCTCGGTGCCTTCTTCGGGGTTGCATGAGTGGTCGTGTCAGGATGGGTTCATGACACTTCCCGTGCTGATCGACGTCGAAGAACTGTCCGCTCTCATCGAGGCCGGCGCTGCGCCGCGATTGCTCGATGTCCGATGGGCGCTGGGTGATTCGAACGGCGAGCAGCATTTTCGCGACGGCCATATTCCCGGCGCGGTATTCGTGAACCTCGATGAGGAACTTGCCTCGCCGCCGTCGCCGGACAAGGGAAGGCATCCGCTGCCGAGTCTCGAAGACCTGCAGGACGCTGCGCGTCGTTGGGGAATCGACGACGGTGATTCGGTGGTGCTTTACGACGCCACCGGCAACACGGCCGCTGCCCGTGGTTGGTGGCTGCTGCGGTGGGCCGGGCTCTCGGATGTCCGACTGCTCGACGGCGGACTACAGGCCTGGGAGTCCGCGGGACTGCCGTTGACGGCCGGTATCGGTGAGTCGGCCACTCCGGGCAATGCGACTTTCACCGGCGGCAACATGCCGACGGTCGACATCGACGGCGTCGGCGACTGGACGCGTGCGGGCGGTGTGCTTCTCGACGCCCGAGCGGGGGAGCGGTACCGCGGCGAGGTCGAGCCGATGGATCCCGTCGCAGGGCACATCCCCGGTGCGGTGAGCGCGCCGACCGCGGAGAACATCACCGGCGACGGGCGGTTCCTGGATGCGACCCGCCTGCGTGAGCGGTTCGCCGGACTGGGCGCCGGAGACAGTGTCGCGGTGTACTGCGGATCCGGAGTAACTGCAGCGCATGAGATTGCGGCACTCGCGATCGCCGGTTACGACGCGACGCTGTTCCCGGGCTCGTGGTCACAGTGGTCGAACGACAGCACTCGCGCCGTCGACACCGGAGCCTGAGTCAGCTCTTGGTGCGATCGATGAATGACGGCACGAGAAACCACAGTGCCGTGAACATGATCGCGGCGCACGCTGCCAAGACCTTCGCAGCAACTCCGCCGACGGCGACCTCGGCGATCAACAGGACCGTGCCGGTCATGGAGGCGGCGAGAAAGGCTATGCCGCACAGGGCGAATCGGTTCGCGACGGGCAATATGTTCTCGCGGTGCCCACGGCGGAAGAGCATGCGATGCCAGACCGCGGGTGCCATCAGGAACCCGAACGAGATGGCAACAAGTATCACCGTCACCAAGTGGATGCCGCGGATGTACGCCGACGCTTCCTCGTAGCGTTCGGTGAATGCCACGGCCAGCAAGAAGGCAAACAGGATCTGAACACCAGAGAGCGCGACGCGCAGTTCTTGCAACAACTCGTTGAAGTTCCGCGCGAGTTGTTGAGGTTGAGTCTCCCCGGTCTCGTTCACGGCGACGTGGTTCCTACGCCCGTGAGTATTCCGACGCTCGCTGGATCTGCTCCGCGCTCGGACGCACGCCGGTGTAGAGCACGAACTGCTCGGCGGCCTGAAGGGCAATGACCGACGCTCCCGTGATCGCCGTCTTGCCGAGTTCGGTCGCCAACGCGATCAGTGGCGTGTTCGCAGGCATCGCGACGACGTCGAAGACGACATCGGCGGCGCGCACTGCTTGTTCGGGGAACGACAGTGCATCTGCTTCTGCGCCGCCGGACATACCGATCGGAGTGGCGTTGATCAGCACACCGGGACGAAGCTCGCCGAGTTCGGCCTGCCAGTCGAAGCCGTACTGCTTCGCGAGCGACGACCCCACTTGCTGGTTGCGGGCGATCACGGTGACGTCGGTGAATCCGGTGTCGCGCACCGCAGCGACGACTGCTTTTGCCATGCCACCGCTGCCGGCGACAGCGACGGACAGGCTCGTGTCGACGTCGTTGTCACGCAGCAGATCGGCCACCGCCTGATAGTCGGTGTTGTAGGCGTGCAGCACTCCGGACTCGTTGACGATCGTGTTCACGGAGTCGATGGCGCTGGCCGAATCATGCATGACGTCGATGTGCTCGATGACCTGTTCCTTGAACGGCATCGACACCCCGCAGCCTCGAATCCCGAGTGCTCGGATGCCGCCGATCGCGGCTGGCACGTCTTCGGTGGTGAAGGCTTTGTAGACGAAGTTCAGGCCCAATTCCTCGTAGAGGTAATTGTGAAACCTGGTGCCGATGTTGCTCGGTCGCCCGGAGAGCGACATGCACAGGAGCGTGTCCTTGTTGAGGTCGACGGTCATTGTCCCCACTCTAATCGCGAGTTCGGAGTAGTTCTTGATGGAGGAGTGGACCCATCCGGATGTCCCGCAGCGCCGAATGTCGGGTATCCGATCGAAGCACCACTCGCACCGACAGAGCCGAGACGACATGGTCACACAGAACATCGACGAGCACCCGAGCACCGAATCTCGTCCACCGCGTCGTAGATGGGCTGCTCACGCGATCTCCGGGGTCTTGGCCGCGGCTGTCGTCCTGGGCGTCGGTGAACTGGTGGCGCTGCCGATCAACCCGGACGCGTCGCCCTTCTACGCCGTCGGGGCAACGACCGTCGACCGAACCCCGGCGTGGGCTCGCGAGTTCGCGATCGACACCTTCGGCACCAATGACAAGCCGGCGCTGTTCATCGGAATGTCGATATTGATCGTTCTGCTCGGTGCGGTGGCCGGATTGTTGGAACGGCGACGCCGCCCGATCGGCAGTGTCATCCTCGTTCTTCTGGGCGCGGTTGGTGTGTATGCGGCGATGCAGCGCCCGACTGCCGATGCGATGTACGTGTTCCCGACGCTGGTCGGTGTGGTGGCGGGCGTCGCAACCTTGCGGTTGCTGATCACGCAACTCGAGGTGCCGCTCTCGCCTGGCGTCGCCGACTCGTGGTTGCCTCGTCGTCAGTTCCTTCTGCTGGCAGGTGCGGCGTTGGCAGTGGCTGCGGCAGCGGGTGCCGCCGGGAAGTTCGTGGGGCAGAGAATCGCCGGAGCAGTAGCGAATCGTGAAGACTTTGTCGTGCCCACTGCCGCTGACCCGGCGCCGCCGATTCCGGCGGGTGCGGACATCGCGATTGCGGGTGCGTCGACGTACATCACGCCCAACGACGACTTCTATCGAATCGACACTGCACTCCTCGTTCCGCAATTGACGACGGATTCGTGGGAACTGCGGATTCACGGAATGGTGGACCGCGAGATGACGTTGTCGTTCGACGATCTGGTGGCGCGAACGCCCATCGAGCGAGTCATCACGCTGACGTGTGTTTCCAACGAGGTGGGCGGCGTTCTGGCCGGGAACGCGAAGTGGATCGGTTATCCCATGAAGGACCTGCTCGACGAAGTCGGTGTCCATCCCGACGCCGACATGCTCCTGTCGACCAGCGTCGACGGCTTCACAGTCGGCACCCCGGTCGAGATAGTCACCGACGGCCGTGACGCGATTCTCGCCGTGGCGATGAACGGTGAGCCGTTGCCGTTCGAGCACGGCTATCCCGTTCGGCAGGTAGTTCCCGGCCTGTACGGTTTCGTCTCCGCCACCAAGTGGGTGACGGAGTGGGAACTCACGCGTTTCGACAAGGTCGAGGCCTATTGGACCCAGCGCGGTTGGGGTGCGCAGGCACCGATCAAGACGTCCTCGCGTATCGAGGTGCCGGCAGCTTTGGCGCCGATCGAGCCGGGCCAGGTGCTGGTGGCGGGAACGGCCTGGGCGCAGCATCGCGGGATCGAGAAGGTCGAGGTTCGCGTCGACAACGGCGAATGGCAACCGGCGACACTGGCGCAGGAGTACTCGATCGACACCTGGCGTCAATGGTCGTGGATGTGGGATGCAGGCTCAGGTTTGCACACCGTGCAGGTCAGAGCGACGGATTTGGACGGGAACGTTCAGGTGGAAGAGCGCACTCCGCCGATTCCCGGTGGAGCCACTGGATGGCATACGAGGTCGTTCACCGTGAAGTGACAGGTAGATCCGAATGGGATTCGGTATACAGGCGGACGACGCACTGGGCCATCCATCCAGCGATCAGCGTTCGCAGGCCGAAGTCGAAGGTGTCGTCGGTTCGCAGTGGGTTCGCGGCCTCACGCGTGACCTCGCTCGGGTTGGAGGATTGAGTCCACGCGACATCCGGCGTCGAGAGTTTCACGACGGATCCGAGAACCAGACTGTCCAGCGTGGAAATTGCGTGACGCGTATCGGTCGAATCGAAACCCCCGTCCGAAAATGCTTGAACCAGTGCAGTATCGATATCAAAAGTCACCTCGGTGCGGACGCTGCGTGTCATGAGTAGCGGGATGAGGCGCCAATGTTCGACGGCAGCTCGGCGATATGCCCACCCCCACGCGCTGATCCGTTCGCTCCATCCTGCGGGTGGGTGGGGGACAGAGATCGACGACATCACGCGGATGCGCATGAGTTCGACGATCTCGGATCGACCCGAAATATGTGTGTAGAGCGAAGACGGAGTCACGTTCAGTTGCTTGGCGATCCCGGGCATGGTGAAGTCGCCGGTTGCGTCGACAGCATCCAGAGCCGCGTCGGTGATGTTTCGCGTGGACAGTATCGGCTGAGTGGGACGCGGCATCGATTCTCCTGGTGAGGGATTCGTCGGCAATCTCGGACTTGATCGATTGATGACAACTCCTTGATTTCGGGAGCCGGTATGCATCATACTAACCGAACCCTATTCGGTATGTCGGCGGAATCTTCCGGCGATCGGTACACGTCGGAGGAACATTCAATATGTCTGTCGTATGGCTGACCGGTGCAACGATCATCGACGGCACGGGCGCCGACCCGATCGAGAACTGCGCTGTTGCCGTGGAAGATGGCCGCATCAGTGCACTCGGTGGAACGCCGCCTGCGGGGGCGGAGGTGCTGGACTGCACCGGGCTGACAATCACGCCCGGCCTCATCGACGCGCACGTTCATCTCGGTGGATCGAGCGATCTCGCACCGAGTCTGCGGCGTCAGATCTCGGTAGCCGAGCTCGCTGCAGACATGTTCGCGACCTGCGCATCGACCCTCGACGGGGGATTCACCACTGTTCGTGACTGCGGCGGAATCGACGGTGGACTCGCCGGAGTTGTCGCCTCGGGCAAGATTCCGGGTCCGCGGATCATTCAGTGCGGCCCGATCCAGTGCCAGACCGGTGGACACGGACACCTGGCGGCCGAGTGGGAGCCGACTTCGGACTGGTCCGATCATGACATCCCCGGATTACGTTGTATGTCTCTGCTTTCCGACGGTCCGCACGAAATGCGAAAGAACGTTCGCGAGACGTTCCGCAGGGGTGCGGACTTCCTCAAACTGTGTGTCACCGGGGGAGTGGTATCCACTCATGACAAGCTCACCGACACGCAGTTCACGGTCGACGAGATCGAAGTTGCCGTCGAGGAAGCCAATGCGCGCGGTACCTATGTCACGGTGCATGCCCACAACAACGAGGGAATCCGAAACGCTGTCACTGCCGGCGCGAAATGCGTCGAGCACGGCTCAGGTATCGACGACGAGACTGCCAAGTTGATGGCCGAGCACGACGTCGCGTTGGTGCCGACGTTGGCTGTGGTGCAGGCGCTCTCGGACAGCGCGGCGTCAGCAGGTCTACCCGAATCGATTTCGGCTCGGATCGGTCAGATGATGCAGGGTCAGATCGACGGGCTTCTTGCTGCTCGAAATGCCGGCGTCAGAGTGGGATTGGGATCGGACCTCATCGGTACCGATCAAACGGGCCGGGGAATGGAGCTAGTCCTGCGCGCCAAGGTCGAAACCCCGATGGACGCATTGGTTTCCGCTACCCGGATCAACGCCGACATTCTCGGCATCGCCGACGAGGTCGGCACCATCGAAGTCGGCAAGTTCGCCGACCTCGTTGCATTCCGCGGCAATCCGTTGACGGATCCGTCCATCTTCGCCGATCGTGAGCGCATCGCACTCGTCATTCAGAGCGGTCGAGTGGTGAAGGACGGCCGGTAGCTCAACAGCGAGTGGCGAGTTCTGTCAACGCCGAGTGATCCGCCCGGCTGACCGGTAAGCCGTAGGAAATCGCGACGGTCAAGTACTTGCCGGCGTAGAAACATCGGTATGCAGGATTGGGCGGCAACCACTCACCGGGCGTGCTGTCGCCTTTCGACTGGTTGTCGGGGCCGTTGACGGCCAACAGGTTCAGTGACGTGTCGTTCGCGAACCTCATCCGAAGCGCGGGCGTCCAGGAGTTCGCGCCGAAGTCCCAGGCTGCGGCGAGTGGGAAGACGTGGTCGATCTGGACGGACTTGGCCTGGCTGCGTTCGAATTCGATGCGATCACCGGAGTACGGGTCGGTCATCGCGCCCGACAGTACGACGCAGTCACGTGTTCCCGGTTTGAATACCACGTCCGAGAGATCATGGGCCAGAACGTTGTTGCGGGTATCGCACCCGTCGTGGCCACCTGGTGCGTCCTGGTCGTCGGACCAAGCGGGGCCGAAGACGCAAGCCTCGCCGTTACCGCAGCCGCGCTCGTATCCACCCGGATGTGGTCGGTTGTCGACAATCGCGGTCCGGGACAGCAGCTCTTCCAGTTCCGATCGTGTCGGGCTGCCCGGGGCCGAATCGAGACGCTCGTCCCCGAACCATCCGCAGGCCGCGACGAGACATATGAGCGCGAGCGTCGACAGGATCGCAGATAACCGTGCAACCACCTGTGCCCCCGCCCGTCGTAGACGGTGATTCAACGCCGCCCGTCGTAGACCGTGATTGAACCATCGGGGGCCGACAGAAATCAGCCGAACTCGATCACCACTTTGCCGGCTGCATGGCCGTCTTCGACTGCAGCGAGCGCTTCCCCAGCGCGGGAGAATGGGTAACGGCCGGACACGGACGGGTCGAGGGTCCCGTCGGCCACGAGCGCCGCGACCTCCGTGAATACTGCTGTAGTTCTTCGGCGTTCGACACCGCCGCCGCCGAGTCGGCTCGCCGCCAGAGGATCGGCGATGCTCAGGATCGGCGCGTCCGGTCGGGCGAGCTCAGCGCCGCGAGTGAGAGTGTCCCCGCCGACCAGGTCGAAAACCGCGTCCACTCCGTCTGGGTACAACGCGGACACTTCGCCTGCGAAGGCGTCTCCCGACGCAACCCACCGTGCTCCCGCGCCCTCGATCGAGGTTCGCTTGGACTCACTCGCGACGCCGATGACGTCGATGCCGCGAGACACCGCAAGCGCGGTCGTGCTTCGACCAACGCCGCCGCCGGCGCCGAGGAGCAGGAGTGTTGCCCCGGGTTTCAGACCGAGATCGGGGAGTGCGTCGTAGGCCGTTCCCGCCGCAACCGTCAGCACCGCGGCATCGGCCCAGGACACGGTCGGCGGCTTGTGTGCTGTCGAGGAGACGTTGAGCAATGTTGACGCGGCGTAGCCGCCGAAGCCGGTAGCGGTAGCGCCGAACACTTCGTCGCCGACCTCGAACTCGGTGACCCGCGGACCTACTCCGATGACAACACCGGACACTTCGCGGCCCAGAACCGCAGGCAGCGTCACCGGGACAGTATCTTTTCGAGTACCCGCGCGAACTTTCCAGTCAGCTGGGTTGACGCCCGCCGCTCGGACCGACACCAGCAGTTGGCCGGCACCCGGTGGGGGCAGGGTGACGTCGAAGTAGGACTGTGTGTCGGGTCCGCCGTACTCGGTGAAGCCGTATGCCGTCGTCATGACTGCCAGCCTATTGCCCAGCCAGATCGGAAGGACGGTCCGGAAGGGTGGTGACGAAGAGCGGTGTCGGTGGCACCTGATTGGATGGTCGGATGCTGCATGGACTCTGGTCACCGGGATCGGGGCTCAAACTGTGGGTCGACGGGCACGACGGTGCCGGAACCGACGATCCGCGAGATCCGGTCAGTGCTGTCCTGCATCGTAAGTTCCGTCATCGTGTGAATGTCGCTATGCCGCCCGTGCCTGGCGGGCCTTTGCAGAGTGAGTACGCAGCTGTTGCGTTGGCGCCGCCGGACGCAGTCGATCTCCTGCTGCGGTTCAAGGCCGACGACCAGCGAATCGCGGGAGACCTGCACTTTCTCGTGCACGTGGCGCGAGGGATCGACCGTTGGGTGCGCGCCGGCCGGGTGGTGCCGGCGCTGACGCGAGCCGAGGGTAGTTGGTGGCCGCGGTGGCAGTTGTCGGTGGGGGAACGCCAGCGCGCCTGGATCGGCGAATTGGTAGTGGCCATGCCGCCGGTGCAGCGGGCGGTCGGCTCGCCGAGGGCGACGATCGAAGACATCACGAACGAACTCACGGACCCGATCGTCCGTCGTGTTCTCGGTGGCACGCCTCCGGTGGTGCAGACCCCGCTGTGGCAGGCCGTGTTGTCCGGGGACGCTTTCGACGACGTGTCGGTACGAGCGGCCGAGGGACTCGCCGAATGGGGGTCGACGTTCACCGCCGGAGAGCCGGACCTGGTTCTGCGGCTGATCGAGCCTGAACTCGACGACAATTCCGATCCGGACGACGATGCGCTGTGGCGTCTGCAAGTGTGTTTGCGTCCCGAAGGTGAAGCGCCCGAACGTGTTCGACTGCACCGGGCAGATCCCAAACGTATCCAGCTCGGCAGCCGCAAACTCGAAGAGGCGATCAAGGCTTACCCACGTTTTCGCGACGTGCCGCGCGACGAGGACAGTCTCGACCTGTTGCTGCCCACTCCTGTCGTGATGGACCTGGTCGGACACGGCGCGATAGTCCTGCGAGAGCGAGGGATCACGCTGCTGCTTCCGCGTGCCTGGAACGTGGTGTCTCCATCCCTGCGTGTGCGGGTGACCTCGGCGGCGTCTCCGATCGTTGCGGAGAATCGTACGGTCGGTATGGACCAATTGCTGGAATACGATTGGGAATTGGCGCTCGGAGACAAGGTACTGACCGCCGAGGAAATGACCCGACTGGTCGATGCGAAGTCCGATCTGGTCCAGTTGCGCGGCGAGTGGGTTCAGGCGGACAAAGACGTCCTGGCCCGCGCGGCTCGTTTTGTCAGTCAGCGGCATTCGAGCGGGGACCGAGCGATTGTCGATCTGATCAAGGATTTGATCGCCGACGACCTCAAAGACCTGCCGGTCGAGGAAGTGAAGGCAACCGGATGGGCTTCGGCACTGCTCGACCAGTCGGTAGCTCCGCGGCAGGTCGCGGTACCGTCGACGGTCAACGCGACTTTGCGTCCGTATCAACGACGCGGTCTCGACTGGTTGGCGTACATGAGTGCCCTCGGGCTCGGCGCGGTACTGGCCGACGACATGGGTCTGGGTAAGACGCTGCAACTGTTGGCGTTACTTGCGCACGAGAAGTCCAAGACAGCAACACTTTTGGTGTGCCCGATGTCGGTCGTGGGAAACTGGCAGCGTGAAGCGGCGCGATTTGTGCCGAGCCTGCGCGTCTACGTTCATCACGGTTCGGATCGCGCTACCGGGGCGGAGTTGGAACAGGCAGTTCGTGAGAGTGATCTGGTGATCACCACCTACGCGCTCATGACCCGCGACGTCGCGGCGCTCAAGGATCTCGACTGGCGGCGCGTGGTGCTTGACGAAGCTCAACACATCAAGAACGCCAAGACATCTCAGGCCCGCGCTGCTCGCAGCATTCCTGCGGACCATCGCGTTGCTCTGACCGGAACGCCGGTGGAGAACCGGCTGGACGAGTTGCGGTCCATCCTCGATTTTGCCAATCGCGGGGTACTCGGCTCTGAGCAGATGTTCCGCAAACGGTTTGTCGTGCCGATCGAGCGGGAAAAAGATCAACTTGCCGTCTCGAGACTGCGAGCCGTCACGTCCCCCTTTGTGCTGCGACGGGTCAAGACCGATCCCTCCGTGATCGCGGATCTCCCGGAGAAGTTGGAGATGACGGTTCGAGCGAATCTCAGTGAGGAACAGGCGGCGTTGTACCGCGCCGTGGTGGACGAGATGATGGCGCAGATCAAGGGAACGGAAGGGATGAAGCGCAAAGGCGCCGTCCTGTCTGCGCTGACCAAACTCAAACAGGTGTGCAATCATCCGGCGCACTTCCTGCGCGACGGTTCGCCGGTGATGCGCCGCGGGCAACACCGTTCGGGAAAACTTGGCCTGGTCGAAGATATCGTCGAGTCGGTCACGGCCGACGACGAGAAGGTTCTGTTGTTCACACAGTTTCGTGAGTTCGGGGAATTAGTGGTGCCGTACCTGGCCGACCGGTTCACCACCGAGGTTCCGTTTCTCCACGGCGGAGTGTCCAAGGCTGGGCGCGACGCGATGGTCGAGGGATTCCAAGGCGCAGACGGTCCGCCCATCATGGTGCTCTCGCTCAAGGCCGGCGGCACGGGTCTGAATCTCACAGCGGCCAACCATGTCGTTCATCTCGACAGATGGTGGAACCCGGCGGTTGAGAACCAGGCGACGGACCGTGTCTTCCGCATCGGTCAGAGAAAGAACGTGCAGGTCCGCAAGATGGTGTGTGTCGGAACTTTGGAAGAGCGAATCGACACGATGATCGCGAGTAAAAGTGAACTCGCCGAACTTGCAGTCGGGACCGGTGAGAACTGGGTGACGGAGATGAGCGTCGAACAATTGGACGAGTTGTTGCGACTCGGCGACGACGCGGTGGGCGAATGAATCCGCGCGGCAAAGGCCCCGATTTCAGCGAATACACCGGGCCCCGGCGGCGGGCACCCGCGCCGGTCAAGCCTCGTCCAGCGTTCGGGAGAACGTTCTGGGGCAAGGCTTTTGTCCGCGTCGTCGAAGAGATCGGCGACAAACCTCGTGTCACGCGTGGGCGAACGTATGCGCGTTCGGGTCAGGTTTTGGCGCTCGACATCGAACCGGGAGTGGTGACGGCCGAGGTTCAGGGCAGCCAACTTCAACCTTTCGTTTCCACGCTCTCGATCGACACTCTTGATCAATCGGATATCGACGACATCATCACCAAGATCCGCCGAGTGCCGGGAAGCCTTGCCGCGCTGGTGTCCGGCACTGTCCCGGACATGCTTGCTGCCCAAATGATACCGGACGGCCCGTCGGCTTTCCGTTTCGACTGCACCTGCCCCGATGTCGGCTGGCCGTGCAAACACGCTGCGGCCGTGGCGTTCTTGACTGCCGAGCGAATCGACACCGATCCGCTGAGGTTGCTGAGACTTCGCGGGGTCGACCTGGAGCAGTTGATCGGGGGAGTGGAGGACGAGTCGACTGTTCCGGTAGACGTCGAGAATTGGTTCGGAATCGCGGCTGCCCTCCCCGCGCTACCGAAGGTGCAATTTCGACCGGCGATAGACGATCTGGATATCCGCCGTCTGCGTGAGGCGGTTGCGGCACTGGGATTGGACATGGCTCAGCAGAACGTCGCCTTGGACGAAATACGGTCCATCTACCGACGGTTGGACGGTTGAAATCGGACAACTCCGGACTGATGCTAGTTTCCTACCGTGAATTCCAGTATCGTTAATTGGACCGGTCCGGTCGGGACCTGCCCGCGATTTCAGATCGTTATCGTCGGCGAATAGACGACTATTCATTTCTCGGAGGGACAGTCGCTGTGATGCCCGTTCATTTGCGCGACAGCGCAATACCCAAACATGAGCAGTTGCGCACCATTCTCCTGCGCAAGTGCACCCAAGAACTCCAGCCTGGCGACTTGATGACCAGCGAGCGAAACCTGATGCAGGACTACGGCGTCAGTCGGATCACTGTTCGCGAGGCCATCGGCCAGTTGGTCAATGACGGACACCTCGTGCGTGTGCGTGGCAAGGGCACCTTTGTCGCGCACCGCGCTGTCCAGTCCAAGCTGCACCTTGCGTCGTTCACCGAGGAGATGAGGGCCCAGGGGCATCACCCCACCACAGTGGTCCTGGTCAGTGAGCAGGGGCCGGTCCCCGAAAGCACTGCTGCCGCACTGAATATGAGACCGGGTTCCGAGGGGTATCACGTCAAGCGCTTGCGCCTCGCCGACGGCGAGCCGGTGAGTGTGGACGACGGCTGGTTCAATCCGGAACTGTTGCCTGGTCTACTCGACATGGACTTGACGGGTTCGATCTACCGGGCGACCGCTGACAAGTACGACAAGCCGATCGACCGGGCAGAGCAGACTGTCAGTGCAGATGGTGCCAGTACGGAGATCGCGACTCTCCTCGGCACTCGTAAAGGCGCTCCGGTTCTGTACTTCGATCGAGTGTCGTTCAGTGAGATAGCACCGGTCGAACACACTCGCAGTTGGTACCGATCCGACCGCTACCAGTTGCAGATGGAAGTCCAGGGCCAGGCGCGGCCCAAAACGCGCGGCGACCAATAGCCATCGTTCGAAACGAAAGGGCGAGCACACCTTCCGGTGTGCTGTGCGCTGGATCGAAGCTGACAATGGGATCACCCGCATCGACGGTGTCACCCTCGGCGGCGATGAGCGTGAATCCGTCGCCTTCGAGCTTGACCGTGTCGATGCCGATATGGACCAGCACACCGGTGGCCTTCTCGCCGAAGATCACAAACGCGTGGGGGTGAAGTTTCAGGATCTTTCCGCTGATCGGCGCCACGACCGTGAGCGGGCCTTGACCGCGGGCGGGTTCGATCGCGACGCCCGAGCCGACCATCTGCTGAGCGAACACCGGGTCCGGGACGTCCGCGAGTGCGACGACCCGGCCGGGCAGCGGGGCGAGGACGACCGTCACAGGATGTCCTCGATGTCCTCGGCAAGGGTGTCGGCCTCGGGCCCGACGATGACCTGGACAACCGTTCCGGCTTTGAGCACGCCGTGTGCGCCGGCAGCCTTGAGAGCGGACTCGTTCACCTTCGCTCCGTCCTTGACCTCGGTACGCAGGCGGGTGATGCAAGCCTCGATCTCGACGATGTTCTCTGCGCCGCCGAGGCCCTTGATGATTGCTTCCGCTTTCGACATTTGCTGCTCCTGATTGTCGGGTTGGTCGTGATCGTTGAACGGTCGTACAGGTGGGCTGACTAGTTGCTGGTCAAGGCTATCCCGGTTACGTATGTCACATTTGGGTGTTGACAACTCGCCTCCACCAGGTAAAACTACAACTGGTTATGACCGGACAGTACCCGTTGGAAGTCCGGCTCCACAACAGTTTCGACAAAACGGTTTTGCCCTCACTTCCGAGCATGAACCGTGACCTGCATTTTCACGAAACCTGCACGTGCACGACACCCGAATTTCCAGAACCAGCGGCCGATCGCGACGCGGCCCGGCGAACGAAGAAGGTCCTTGATGACTCTCGAAGACACCCCGAAGAAGGAATCGAAAGTGTTCGCCGGGGTTCAACGCCTCGGCCGAAGCTTGATGCTTCCGATCGCCGTTCTGCCGGCTGCGGGAATCTTGCTGCGCCTAGGCCAGGACGACCTGCTCGGGCGATTCAGTTCGATGCACAGTGCTGCTGCAGTGATCTCTGCGGCAGGACAAGCAGTCTTCACGTGGCTGCCGCTGATCTTCGCCGTCGGTATCGCGATCGGCTGGGCCAAGAAGGCCGACGGCTCGACTGCCTTGGCAGCCGTCGTCGGCTACATGGTGATCGACGGAGTGTTCAAGGCGATGTCGCCCATCGTCCTCGAAGGGAAGACCGACCCGAACGGGGATCAATCACTGATCAACTACGGTGTGCTCGCCGGCATCGTGATGGGCTTGCTGTCGGCGATCTTGTGGCAGCGGTTCTATCGAACGAAGCTTCCCGATTATCTCGGATTCTTCAACGGGCGCAGGCTCGTTCCCATTCTGACAGCGATCACCGGTCTCGTCGTCGGTGTCCTGATGGCATTCGTGTACCCGTTGTTCAACTCCGGATTGAACTGGGTCGGTGAAGCAGTTGCTTCCAATACCGTTGTGGGCGGCGGCATTTACGGCGCAGCGAACCGCCTCTTGATCCCCACCGGCTTGCATCACATCTTGAACTCCGCCGTGTGGTTCCTGATCGGCGACTACCAGGACGCGAGCGGGCAGATCGTTCGCGGCGACCTCAACCGGTTCTTCGCAGGCGACCCATCCGCCGGCACGTTCATGACCGGCTTCTTCCCGATCATGATGTTCGCCCTCCCCGCTGCAGCCTTCGCAATCTGGCGCAACGCCAAGCCTTCTCAGAAGAAGCTCGTCGGCGGCATCATGCTCTCCACCGGCCTGACCGCTTTCCTCACCGGTATCACCGAGCCCCTCGAATTTTCCTTCATGTTCGTTGCGTGGCCGCTGTACGTCATCCACTCGCTCCTGACCGGAACGTCGATGGCCTTGGTCAATGCGCTGGGGATTCACGACGGATTCACGTTCTCCGCAGGCTTCTTCGACTACGTGTTGAACTTCGGCAAGGCAACCAACGCGTGGATGTTGATCCCGATCGGACTCGGCTACGCAGTGATCTACTACTTCCTTTTCAGCTTCGTCATCAAGAAGTGGAATCTGCGCACGCCGGGACGAGAAGAAGAGGTCGAGGTGGCCGCAGGTGAGCCCGACGCCGCGCTGCTCGAGGCCGAACTGGCACTGGCTGCCGAAGGTGACAGCCGCACCGACGCCCCGCTCGTCGCCGAACTGGAAAACAAGCTCGACAAGGAACTGGGAGGACGCTGATCATGGCGATCGCAACCACGACAATCGGATCCCGAGTCGGGCTCCACGCACGACCCGCAGCGCTCTTCGCGCGCGCCGCGGCCGACCTGCCGGTCGACGTCACCATCTCGCTGGGCGACGGCGAACCCGTCGACGCCTCCAGCATGTTGTCTGTCATGACTCTCGGAGCCGCATTCGGGGATTCGGTGACGTTGCGTGCTGACGGTGACGGCGCCGATGCTGCGGTCGGTTCGCTCGCAGAGCTTCTCGCCTCCGAACTGGACGAAGCCTGATGACGGCGAGTGTGGACAACCGCATCGCGGGTATCGGAGTGAGCGCGGGTTCGGTCTGTGCGCCGTGGTTGCGATTCTCCACGCCTGAGCCGACTTCGGCGTCGGACCCGATCACCGGCAGTCCCGAGGCGGAGCTGATCAGGATCCGTGAGGCACTGGACGCCGTCGCGGAGGAACTGCTCTCGCGTGCAAAGACAGTCGAGGGCGTGTCGGCGGAGATCCTGACGACCTCGGCTGCGATGGCGCGCGATGCGGGCATCGTGAGGGCGGCCAAGGCGAACCTGGAATCGGGGCTGCCGACCGCACACGCCGTCGCAGTTGCCTTCGACGCATTCTGTGAAAAGCTCACGGCGCTCGGTGGGTACATGGCCGAGCGGGCAACGGATTTGCGCGATCTCGGGCAGCGAGCCGTGGCCGTTCTTCGCGGGGAACCGATGCCAGGAATCCCCGCTCCCGGTCATCCGTACATCCTGGTGGCGCGCGACCTCGCTCCGGCAGATACAGCGACGTTGGGCAACAGTGACGTGGTCGGATTGTTGACTGCCGAAGGAGGTCCGACCAGCCACACCGCAATCTTGGCGAAGTCGCTCGGAATCCCGGCCGTGGTCAACTGCTCGGGAACCGATCTGCTGGCGGAGGGAAAACTCCTCATCCTCGACGGCACCACCGGGACGGTCACCATCGATCCCTCGGCAGAAATGCGCGAGCGCGCTGTCCTCGAAGCATCGTTCGTGGCAGAGCAGTCAGCTTCGGCACATGGTCCAGGACGCACGCGTGACGGGTTCGCGGTGAGGTTGTCGGCCAACATCGGAACCCTCGAGGACGCCGCGCGGGCCGGGGCGGCGGATTGTGAGGGCGTCGGACTGTTCCGTACCGAATTCTCGTATCTCGGGCGCCACGACGCACCTTCGGTGGAGGAGCAAGCGCAGATGTATGCGTCGGTGCTCGGGCACTTCGCCGGACAGAAGGTGGTGGTCCGCACTCTCGATTCGGGTTCGGACAAGCCGTTGCCGTTTCTCGATCTCGGGGTCGAGGAGAATCCGGCCCTTGGTGTCCGCGGGCTCCGTGTCGGCACGGTCTATCCCGACACCCTCATCAGTCAGCTCGACGCCCTCGCGGCGGCAGGCAACGCGACGGGCGCCGATCTGTGGGTGATGGCGCCGATGGTAGCCACTGCCGACGAGGCGAAAGACTTTGCAGAACTTGCGCGTTCGCGGGGGATCGGCAAGGTCGGAGCAATGATCGAGATTCCAGCTGCAGCGTTGCGAGCGAAGGATATCCTCGAGCACCTCGATTTTGTCAGTATCGGCACCAACGATCTGAGCCAGTACACCTGCGCCGTGGATCGTATGGCCGGAGGCCTGGCGCAACTGCTCGATCCGTGGCAGCCGGCGGTCCTCGATCTGATCGCGATGGTCGGTCAGGCGGGCGCCGACGCCGGGAAACCTGTTGGTGTGTGCGGAGAATCCGCGTCGGACCCGCTGTTGGCTCCGGTTCTGGTCGGTTTGGGCGTGACGAGTCTGTCGATGTCGGTCCCGGCATTGGGCGCAGTTCGCGCGCAACTGGCCTCTCTCGATCTGGCGGTGTGCAAGGACATGGCCGCTGCGGCGCGGGGCGCGCGAAACCCGCTCGAGGGTAGAGCAGCTGTCGCGCGGATTCGCGAGTCAGCATGAGTACATCAGGCTCGGCTGCTGCCGGCGATCCGCTCGTACTGCGGGGAACGGTGATCGGATCTCCGATCGGCAAGATTCACGACGGAGTTGTGGTCGCGGACGGTGAGAAGATCAGCTGGGTCGGCTCGGCTGCGGACTACGTGGCGTCCGCACCGGTCGTCGTCATTCCGGAACGCACCGACACGGTGATCATGCCCGGCCTGATCGATGTCCACAGCCACGGCGCAGCTGGTGCTGGTTTCCCGAACACCGACGCCGATGGTGCGAGCCTCGCTGCGGCGCACCATTGTGAGCACGGCACGACCGGAATGCTGGCCAGCCTGGTCTCTGCACCGCGCGCAGATCTGGTGCGACAAGCAACGATGCTCGCCGATCTGGTCGAACGCGGAGAACTTCTGGGTATCCACCTCGAGGGGCCGTTCATCAACGGCGTTCGCTGCGGTGCCCAGGATCCGGCGGCGATCGTGCCCGGCGATCCGGACCTTCTCGAAGCCGTCTGTGACGCTGCGCGGGGGACCGTGCGGTCCATGACCTTGGCGCCCGAGACCGAGAACTTCGAAGAGTTGCTCGCGATCATGCGTCGTCGCAACATCGTGCCGAGTTTCGGTCACACCGATGCGGATGCGGCAACGACATCGGCGCGCATCGATGCTGCGGTGCACGGGGATTGGGCCGGACAGATCAGCGCAACCCACCTCTTCAACGGGATGCCGCCCCTGCACCATCGATCTCCGGGTCCCGTCGCGGCGTGCCTGGCGGCTGCCGCGAGAGGCGAGATGGTGGTGGAACTGATCGCAGACGGTGTGCATCTTGCGCCCGAGACCGTGTCGATGGTCTTCGACGCTGTCGGACCGGACCAGATCGCCTTGGTCAGCGATTCGATGGCCGCGGCCGGAATGGACGACGGCGACTACCAACTCGGTGCGCTCGACGTCACGGTTGCCGAGGGAGTGGCAAGACTCGCGACCACTGACGGCAGTTCCGGTGCCATCGCCGGAGGGACTGCAAGATTGCTCGACGTGCTTCGCAGCACTGTCTTCGACGGCGGGGTCGCGCTGGAAGACGCTGTCGCAGCGGCAACTCGGAGCCCTGCGCGTCTGCTGGGGCTTGGCGACCTGATCGGATCGCTGGCCGTGGGCTGCCGAGCCGACATCGTGGTCACCGATCGTCACTTGCGCCTGGGGCGTGTACTACTCGGCGGAAAAGCCGCCGGAAAGGAACAATCATGGAAATCGTAATTCAGCCGACACCCGCGGAGGTCGACTCGACCGTCGCGGACATCGTCGAAGGCTACGTCAGAGCCGGGGCGACGACGCTTGGGCTTGCAACGGGGTCGTCGCCGATCGGAACCTATAGTGAACTGGCAGCGAGGCATCGCGATGCCGAACTCGACTTCTCGCTGGCTCGGGCGTTTCTGCTCGACGAGTACCTGGGATTGCCGAAACGCCATCCGCAGTCGTACTACTCGGTGATTCGGTCGGAGTTCGTCGATCACGTCAATCTGGATCCGGCGATGGTGTCGAGTCCCAACGGTGAAGCACCGTGCCCGGAGAAAGAGATCGCACGATACGACCAGAGCATCGCGGCGGCCGGGGGAGTGGACGTGCAGTTGCTCGGCATCGGCACCGACGGTCACATCGGCTTCAACGAGCCAGGATCGTCGTTGACCTCGAGAACTCGCGTGAAGACGCTGACCGAGCAGACCCGGATCGACAACGCACGGTTCTTCGACGGGGTGGACGACGTCCCACACCATGTGCTCACCCAGGGTCTCGGAACCATCAGCGATGCAAGGCATCTGGTGATGATCGCGACCGGAGAAGGTAAGGCCGATGCGATCGCCGCAGCCGTCGAAGGTCCGTTGTCTGCGTTCTGCCCAGCTTCGGTGATGCAATTGCATCGCCATGTCACCGTCGTGATCGACGAAGCTGCGGCCAGTTCGCTCAAACTTGCCGACTACTACCGGTATGCGCTCGAGCACAAGCCGTCGTGGCAGTCCTTCTGACATGACGGTTCTGGAGCTGGCGGTGCAGGACGTGCGGGGGGCGAGGATCGCACGTTCGGTAGGAGCGACTCGAGTCGAGTTGTGTGCGGCGCTCGGTCCGACGGGGGGATTGACGCCAAGCATTGGAGTGATCGAGGCAGCGTCGGAAGTGGGGATCGCGGTTCACCCGCTGATCCGTCCGCGCGCCGGAGGTTTTGTGTTCTCACCCGACGAAGTGTGGGTGATGGAGCACGACGTACGTGCGGCCGTGGCCGGTGGAGCTTCCGGCATCGTGGTCGGCGCGCTGACAGAAGACAATACGATCGACACCGTCGTGCTGCGTCGCATCATCGGATGCGTGGACCGTGCGAGGGTCGAGGTGACGGTACATCGTGCGATGGACGTGGTGGCCGACCGACTGACCGCGCTGGACGAACTGATCGACCTGGGCGTGACCCGCGTGCTGACGTCCGGGGGTGCGGATACCTGCAGCGAGGGTCTCGACGAGATCGGTCGAATGGTCGAACACGCCGCGGGCCGGATCCAGATCATGGCCGGTGGCGGAATAACCGTCGACGACATCCCGGCAATCGCCGCCGTCGGCGTCGATGCGGTGCATCTCTCGGCACGCAAGGTTGTCGCGGTGTCCGGTGGCCCGGGCGGGGGATCGGACGGATACGACGTCACCGATGCAGTAGTCGCGCAGGAAGCGGCAGCCGCGCTCCGCGCTGTGCGCCTTTATTAACCCCCCGCGGTTAATAAAGGCATGGACATCCAACTATAGGATGGTAGACATATTCACTGCTGCCTCCTGGGCGGTCCATACGAGCAAGGAACGGGTTAGCACAATGGTTGAAAATGCGACAGTTCACGAGTTGACGCACTTCGTCGGTGGCAAGCGTGTTCCCGGGACATCTGATCGATTTGCGGACGTGTTCGATCCCAACACCGGCAAGGTGCAGGCCCGCGTCCCCCTCGCGAGCAAGGCCGAGACCGAAGCCATCATCGCCAATGCCGAAGAGGCGCAGCAGGTGTGGGCAGCATTCAACCCGCAGAAGCGCGCCCGCGTGCTGATGAAGTTCCTGCAGCTCGCTCAGGCCGAGATGGATTCTCTGGCCCGCCTCCTCTCGTCCGAGCACGGCAAGACCGTCGCCGACGCCAAGGGTGACATCCAGCGTGGCCTCGAGGTCATCGAGTTCGCCGTCGGCGCTCCGCACCTGCTCAAGGGTGAATTCACCGAGAGTGCCGGCACCGGCATCGACGTGTACTCCATGCGTCAGCCGCTCGGCGTCGTCGCAGGCATCACGCCCTTCAACTTCCCCGCGATGATCCCGCTGTGGAAGGCCGGCCCCGCCCTCGCCGCCGGTAACGCCTTCATCCTCAAGCCCTCCGAGCGTGACCCCTCCGTCCCGCTGCGACTGGCTGAGCTGTTCCTCGAAGCCGGACTGCCTGCGGGTGTGTTCAACGTGGTCAACGGTGACAAGGAAGTTGTCGACGTCCTGCTCACCGACGATCGCATCAAGGCTGTCGGCTTCGTCGGCTCCACGCCGATCGCTCAGTACATCTACGAGACGGCCGCAGCTCACGGCAAGCGCGCACAGTGCTTCGGTGGCGCCAAGAACCACGCCATCGTCATGCCGGACGCCGACCTCGACGAGGTTGCCGACGCCCTGATCGGTGCAGGCTACGGCAGTGCCGGTGAGCGTTGCATGGCCATCTCGGTTGCCGTTCCCGTCGGCGAGGAGACCGCGGACGCTCTTGTCGCGAAGCTGAAGGAGCGCGTCGCGAAGCTCAAGATCGGTCGCAGTGACGACGAAGGCGTCGATTTCGGACCGCTCGTTTGCCAGGATGCCCTCGACCGCGTCAACAACTACGTGCAGATCGGCATCGACGAAGGCGCAACGGCAGTCGTCGACGGCCGCGGCTTCACCCTCGAAGGCCACGAAGGTGGATTCTTCGCCGGCGCAACCCTGTTCGACAACGTCACCTCGGACATGCGCATCTACAAGGAAGAGATCTTCGGACCTGTCCTTCAGGTGGTCCGCGCTGCCGATTACGAAGAGGCACTGCGTCTTCCGACCGAACATGAGTACGGCAACGGCGTCTCCATCTTCACCCGCGACGGCGACACCGCGCGTGACTTCACCGCTCGCGTCAACGTCGGCATGGTCGGTGTCAACGTGCCGATCCCGGTCCCGATCGCGTACCACACCTTCGGTGGCTGGAAGCGCTCCGGCTTCGGTGACCTGAACCAGCACGGTCCCGACTCCTTCCGCTTCTACACCAAGACCAAGACGGTGACGCAGCGTTGGCCTTCCGGCAAGAAGGAAGAGACCAATCACTTCGTCATCCCCACGATGAACTGATCGGACTACCTTCCATGTTTACTCTGACCGATGACGAGCGGGCGATTCGTGACACTGCCCGCGACTTCGCGGCCGAGCATCTGGCGCCCAACGCAGTGGAGTGGGATCAAACCAAGCATTTCCCGGTGGACGTCCTCCGTAAGGCGGCGTCCCTGGGAATGGGCGGTATCTACATTCGTGAAGACGTGGGCGGCAGTGAGCTGAGTCGCGTCGACGCTGCCCGGATCTTCGAAGAGCTGGCCAAGGGCGATCCGTCGATCGCCGCGTACATCTCCATCCACAACATGGTCACGTGGATGATCGACCAGTTCGGCAACGACGAACAGCGCCACAAGTGGGTCCCCGGACTCTGCTCGATGGATCAACTGGGCAGCTACTGCCTCACCGAACCCGGCGCTGGCTCCGATGCTGCGGGCTTGAGCACCAAGGCCGTTCGTGACGGCGACGACTACATCCTCAACGGCGTCAAGCAGTTCATCTCCGGCGCAGGCACTTCCGACGTGTACGTCGTGATGGCACGCACCGGATCTGCCGGTGCCAAAGGGATCTCGGCGTTCATCGTGCCCAAGGATTCGCCCGGACTGTCGTTCGGTGCCAACGAGGTCAAGATGGGCTGGAACGCGCAGCCCACCCGTCAGGTGATTTTCGAAGACGTGCGAGTTCCTGCCGCCAACATGCTCGGTGAAGAGGGCAGCGGCTTCCGCATCGCTATGAAGGGTCTCAACGGCGGCCGGCTGAACATCGCCGCCTGCTCGGTCGGTGGGGCCCAGGCGGCGCTGGAGAAGGCAGTCGCATATCTGGTGGACCGCAAAGCTTTCGGTTCGGCACTGATCGAGTCGCAGGCCCTGCAGTTCCAGCTCGCCGACATGCGTACCGAACTCGAAGCGGCCAGGACGTTGCTGTGGCGCGCCGCTGCCGCACTCGAAGACGGAGCGTCCGACGTCGTGGAGTTGTGTGCGATGGCCAAGCGCTTTGCCACCGACACCGGGTTCGACGTAGCCAACAAGGCTCTCCAGCTTCACGGCGGGTACGGCTATCTTGCTGAGTACGGGATCGAGAAGATCGTCCGCGATCTTCGGGTTCATCAGATCCTCGAAGGCAGCAACGAGATCATGAGGGTGGTCATCGCGCGAAGCGTGGTCGCATCAGGTCAGGGAAAGCAAGGAGCAGCATGAGCGACGAGCTCGAGGTATTGATCGAAAAGCGTGACGGACTGGGGCTCATCACCCTCAACCGGCCCAAGGCGATCAACGCCCTCAACCACTCGATGGTCAAGGCGATGGCCAAGGCACTCGCGGAATGGAAGTCCGACGACGACGTCAAGGCGGTCGTACTCACGGGCGCCGGCGAGCGTGGTCTGTGCGCCGGCGGCGACATCGTCTCGATCTACCACGACGCCAAGGACGGCAAGACCGGTTCGCTCGATTTCTGGCGTGAGGAGTACATCCTCAATTCCGAGATCGCGAACTACCCGAAGCCGTACGTCGCAATCATGGACGGGATCGTCATGGGCGGCGGCGTCGGAGTGTCCGCACACGGCGACATTCGCATCGTGACCGAGCGCTCGATGATCGGAATGCCCGAGACCGGAATCGGTTTCATCCCTGACGTGGGCGGAACTTACCTGCTCTCGCGTGCTCCCGGTGAACTCGGAACGCACATCGCGCTCACCACGGCGCGACTGAGCGCCGGCGATGCCATCGCAGCAGGCTTCGCGGATCACTTCATCCCGTCGGAGAACATCGAGACGTTCATCGCCGCACTCGCGTCGTCTTCGGTTGCCGACGCCGTGGCGCAGTACGCGGAGCCGGCTCCGGTGTCGGAACTGTTGGCCCAGCAGAGCTGGATCGACGCCGCGTACTCTGCCGACGACGTCTCCACCATCGTCGAGCGTCTTCGAGCGAGTGGAATCCCCGAGGCGGAGAAGGCAGCGGAGCAGATTCTCGGCAAGTCCCCGATTGCACTGTCGGTGACCCTGCGATCCCTGCGACATGCCAAGGAAGCAGCAAGCTTGGAAGAAGTCCTCAACGAGGAGTTCCGGGTCTCGACGGCAGCGCTCGCCTCACACGACCTGGTCGAGGGTATTCGCGCCCAGGTAGTCGAGAAGGACCGAAACCCGAAGTGGTTGCCGGCAACCCTCGAAGATGTCACGGCTGAATCCGTCGATGCCTACTTCGCCCCGCTGGGCGACAACGAGCTCGGACTCACCCCTCAACCGCAAGGCAACTGATCACCGCCGAAGGAGCATCACTAATGAGCACCATTGGATTTATCGGACTCGGTCACATGGGTGGCCCGATGGCGGCCAATCTCGTCAAGGCCGGACACAAGGTCGTCGGTTTCGATCTGGCACCCGCGGCGCTGGAGCAGGCAGTCAAAGACGGTGCATCGGTAGCGGATTCGGCGGTCGATGCCGTTCGCGGTGCCGACGTCGTGATCACGATGCTGCCGAGCGGTAAGCATGTTCTGGGTCTGTACGAAGAGCTGCTGCCGGTGGCAACACCGGGCACGCTGTTCATCGACTGTTCCACCATCGACGTCGCAGACGCCCGCGAGGCACACGACAAGGCCGAAGCGGCCGGTCACCGCAGCGTCGACGCACCGGTCTCCGGTGGAGTCGTCGGGGCTACCGCAGGCACGCTGGCATTCATGGTCGGCGGTTCCGAGGCTGACTTCCAGGCCGCGTCACCGTTGCTGGACGTGATGGGCCGCAAGGTCGTTCACTGCGGCGACGCCGGTGTCGGCCAGGCTGCCAAGATCTGCAACAACATGATCCTCGGCATTTCGATGATCGCGATCAGCGAGGCATTCGTGCTGGGCGAGAAGCTCGGCCTGAGCAACCAGGCGCTCTTCGACGTGGCGTCCAACGCCTCGGGGCAGTGCTGGGCACTGACCACCAACTGCCCGGTACCGGGACCGGTGCCCACCAGCCCGGCCAACAACGACTACCAGCCCGGCTTTGCTGTCGCGCTGATGGACAAGGACCTCGGTCTGGCTGCAAATGCGCTGCGCAACAACGGCGTCGATGCGGAGATCGGGCTCAAGGCCGCGGAACTCTACAGTCGCTTCCACGCCGCGGGCGGTGGCGGTCAGGACTTCTCTGCCATCATCAACGACATCCGTGACCGTTCGACCGAAGGACAGTAGTGACCGACTTCAACACCATCATCCTCGAGCGTAAGGGTCGCGTCGGCGTCATCACGCTCAACCGCCCGAAGGCTCTCAACGCCCTGAACTCCGAGCTGATGAACGAGGTCGTCGCCGCGGTTGCCGACCTCGAAGCGGACAACGGCATCGGAGCCATCCTGATCACCGGTTCCGAGCGCGCCTTCGCCGCCGGCGCCGACATCAAGGAAATGCAGTCCAAGACGTACATGGACGCATACGTCGAAGATTTCTTCACCCCGTGGGACCGCGTCGCAGCCGCTCGTAAGCCGCTGATCGCCGCCGTCTCCGGGTACGCGCTCGGTGGTGGCTGCGAACTGGCGATGCTCTGCGATTTCATCATCGCTTCGGATACCGCGAAGTTCGGCCAGCCCGAGATCAAGCTCGGTGTCATTCCGGGTATCGGTGGCTCACAGCGCCTTACGCGCGCCGTGGGTAAGGCCAAGGCCATGGAGCTGTGCCTGACCGGCCGCAACATGGACGCAGAAGAGGCCGAGCGCGCAGGCCTGGTTGCCCGGATCGTTCCGGCCGCCGATCTGCTCGACGACGCATTGAAGACCGCAACCACCATCGCCGAGATGTCGCTGCCCATCGCGATGATGGCCAAGGAAGCGGTCAACCGTTCCTTCGAGACCACACTCGCCGAGGGCGTCCGCTTCGAGCGTCGGGTGTTCCACTCGACCTTCGCGACGGAGGATCAGAAGGAAGGCATGACCGCGTTCGTGGAGAAGCGGTCCGCCGAGTTCAAGCACCGCTGAAATTCGTTAGCGCTGAACTTTCGAACAGCTGAAACTGCCCTCACACTCGTCGAGAGTGTGAGGGCAGTTTCTTTGTGTGTACGGGTCGTCGGTTCACCACTTGGTGGGCGCGCCGCCGGTGTCGAAGTCACCCGCAGTCTTGCGAAGTTCAGTGAGGATCGTCACCAATTGCTCGAGCTTGTCCTGCTGGAGTCCGGGGTGTGCGAACACTTTGCTGTTGAGCATTTCAGTGGCTTCGAGGGCCAGCGCGCGACCCGCGTCGGAGATCTCGATGAGCGTCGCACGTCGATCGCTGGGATGCGGGACCCGTCTGACCAGCTCCGCTTTCTCCAAGCGGTCGACGGCATTGGTGACGCTGGTGGGGTGAACCTGGAGTCGGGCGCTTGCCTTGGCCATCGGGAGCGCGCCCGACCTGGTGAAGGTGAGAAGCGTCAGCAGTTCGTAGCGGGCGAAGGTCAGCCCGAGAGGCTTGAGTACCTCTTCGACCCGCGCCATCATGATCTGTTGCGCACGCATCACCGACGTGACCGCAGCCATACCGTCGGCGACATCGCTCCAACCGTGCTTCGTCCACTGACGATGCGCCTCTTCGATGGGGTCGAGGGGGAGCGGCGCGGGGGGAGACATAAGTTCGATCATCCCATGCTGGCAAGCGGTCGGGTGCCTTGTCTGATTGTGTGTCGCAGCCGCTTACGTCTGTAGAGTCCCACGGGTGATTTCAATCCTCGTAGCGGGTGGCGTCTCGTTGTTCGTCGCGCTCTTCCTGACTCCGTTTCTCATTCGTGTGCTTTCGCGGCAGGGGCTCGGGCACGAGATTCGGATCGAGGGTCCGCAGAGTCATCAGGGCAAGCGTGGCACCCCGTCGATGGGCGGGATCGCGATCATCGCCGGCATGTGGGCGGGCTACCTGGCGGCACACATCATCGGATTCGGCTCGCGGCTACCGCGGCTGTCTGCATCCGGTTGGTTGGTTCTCGCGCTCGCCACGTCGCTGGGAATCGTCGGTTTTCTCGACGACTTCATCAAGATCCGTAAGAAGCGCAATCTCGGGCTCAACAAGACAGCGAAGACCGTCGGTCAGCTCGCGAGCGCCATCATCTTCGGCATTCTCTTCCTGCAGTTCTCCAACAACAACGGAGTCACCCCCGGAAGCCAGTACCTGTCCCATGTGCGAGATATCTCGGTGTTCTCCATGGGTGCCATCGGCTTTGTGGTCTTCTTCTGCATTCTGGTGTTCGCCTGGTCCAACGCCGTCAATTTCACCGACGGTCTCGACGGTCTCGCGGCCGGCTCGATGGGCATGATCCTGGGGACCTACGTCGTCATCGCCGGTTGGCAGTACCGGAACTCATGTGTCCTCGAGCCTGCCGCCGGTTGCTACGACGTTCGTGACCCCCTGGATCTCGCGATCGTCGCTGCCGCCGCAGGCGGGGCGTGCCTCGGCTTCCTCTGGTGGAACGCCGCCCCGGCTCAGATCTTCATGGGTGACACCGGCTCCTTGGCGCTGGGCGGCCTGGTGGTCGGCCTGTCCGTCACGACGCACACCGAGTTGCTAATGGTCATCATCGGCGCCCTGTTCGTGGCTGAGATCCTGTCGGTGATCATCCAGGTTCTGGTCTTCCGATCGTCCGGCCGACGCGTATTCAAGATGGCCCCGATCCATCATCACTTCGAGTTACTCGGTTGGCCGGAAACCGTCGTGATCGCAAGATTCTGGATCTTCGTCGCGATCTCGTGCGTCCTGGGACTTGCCACCTTCTACAGCGAGTGGTTCTCCGCTGCCGGTTAGACCGATTCACTCTTTCGGGTCGTATCACTCTTTCGGGTCGTAGCCAGAAGAGCGACCAGACCGAGCGACACACACGCCGTCATCGTGACGGCCAGGGCTGTGCTCGTGTTTCCCAGCAGGCCGACGGCCGGCGCGATGGCCGCACCGACGCCGAACTGGAATGCACCGAGCATTGCCGCGGCAGTACCGGCCGCTTCGCCGTGACGAGCGAGCGCCAGTGCCGGGGCGTTGGGAAGAACGAACCCGATGGCACCGGCCATGACCCACAGTGCGATCACGAATCCGGCGAGCCCGCCCAGTTCCAGGACCGCGACGGCAATGACGACGGCCCCGGAGACAACTGCAGCCACGAGGGCCCACTTGGTGATCTGCTGAGGAGTCCAGCGATCGAGCAGTCGGACGTTGACCTGCGAAGCACCGATCAACGCAATCGCGCCCGCACTGAAGAGCAGTGCGAACTCCTGCTGATTGAGGCCGTACTGATCTTGATAGACAAACGACGCGCCTGAGACATACGCGAACAACGACGCCATACCGACGCTGGAGACGAGCGTCAGGACCATGAACGTGCGGTCGCCGAGCAGCGAACCGTAGGTGCGGAGAACCGACGTCAATCCGCTCGGGCGACGCTTTTCCTTCGGCAGTGTTTCGGACAGTCCGAAAGCACCGATCATCGCCGTGCCGACGCCGATCAGTGCCAGGACGACGAAGATCCCGCGCCAGTCGAGGGCGACGAGGAGGGCGCCACCGATGCTGGGCGCCAGGATCGGCGCAACGCCGAGCACGAGCATCAGCCGGCTCATCACGACGGCAACGGTGTTACCGCTGTAGAGGTCGCGGACGATCGCCATGGTGACCACTGCCGCGGCCGCCGCGCCCATGCCCTGGAAAACCCGCAGGATGCCGAGGACCGCGATGCTCGGTGCGAAGACCGCCAGCAGCGAAGCCAGGATGTGCACACCGATCCCGGCGAGCAGCGGCTTCTTGCGGCCGAGAGTGTCCGAGAGCGGCCCGACCAACAGCTGTCCGAGTGCGAGGCCGATGAGAGTTCCGGTGATAGTCAGCTGAACCGTTGACGACGAGACCCCGAGATCGGCGCCGATATCCGGCAGCGCGGGCAGGTACATGTCGATGGTGAAGGGCCCGAGCGCAGTCATGGAACCGAGGGCAAGAATCTTCCCGACGCTGGGCTTACGGTCGACACTGCTCATTTCCAGCGGGGCTGCCTCTATGGGCGGGGCTGCCTTCACGGGCGGGGCAACGGCGGTGTTCTCGGCACTCATGAAACCTTCTGGGTTGTCTGGGTCTGGCGAACTGCTCGGTCGTTCGGGCGAAATTCGTATGATCTGCGCCCGCCGAGGGAGTCAGCATCGAGACTGACCGATTTGTTCCCGAAGGGCTCGCAGTTTTCCCAGAGACTGGAACGGCGGGTGGGATAGCACTCGAATCATGCTGAGCGGAACTGTGGTTCGACGCCGTGACTCAGGGCAGAGTTACTCACTGACGCGGGTGTGGCTGAGTGGCTAGGCACCGGCCTGCAAAGCCGTTCACACGGGTTCGAGTCCCGTCATCCGCTCGTGTCGGAGACCGGCAGGCATACCGCCTGCCGGTCTTCCTTGTGAGGTCCCGGTTCACGGGGTCGGCTGCGATAGTCTGGGCTGCCGGAGCGAGCGGACCATATGAGTGAGGCACTGAATTGATTTCGGGACAGGACCTGCGATCACGGCGCTTGGACGTGGGGATCAGTCAGTTCCAGTTCGCCCGTCAAGCGGGAGTCTCGTCAGCCGTCGTCTCCGCGTGGGAACTCGACAAGGCGTATCCGAAGCCACCGGCGGAACGAGCAGTTCTCACGGCCCTCTCCGCGCTGGAAGCGGCCAAGCGTGAGGGTACGTACGCGGCACCCCGGAAGCGATCGAGCGGCAGTACCCGTGCGCGTCGAGTGACACCGGTCAACGACCCCGCCTCGGTGGCCCGGCGTGCCGTCGCGGGGGCAGGAAGCGGCGGCCCCACCGTATTGACAGCGTTCTCGGGTTGTGGCGGTATGGCCGAAGGCTTTCGGATGGCGGGGTTTTCGGTGGAGGGATACATCGAAGTCGTGCCGGAGGCGCGTGCGACCTTCGATCGGAACTTCCCCGGCGCGAGGTGCCTCGGCGAGGACGTTCGGGCGATCGACGAAGCCCGGGTGAAAGATCTTCTGGCACAAGTGGACATCGATGTGTTGGCTGGGGGACCGCCGTGTCAGGGGTTCAGCCTTGCCGGCCGGCGAGACCGCGACGATCCGCGCAACCATCTCTTCCGGAACCTGCTGCAGCTCGCCGAATTGGTGAAGCCGAAGGTCTTGGTGATGGAAAACGTGCGACTGCTGCTCAGCATGAAGGACCCGGACGGTGGGATGGTCGTCGACCGGATTCTCGGCGAGATGGCTGCATGCGGTTACGACGCGTCGGTCAACACGGTCAATGCGCAGGATTACGGCGTCCCGCAGTTCCGGGAACGAGTGTTCATCGTGGCGACCCGCCGCGACAGTAGTATCGGGCCGCTGCGTTTTCCGCCGAAGACTCACGGCGTGAATGGTGTTGCGCCGCTGAGGACTTTTCGCGATGCCACCGTCGACCTGGCCCCGCTGGAATCCGGGCAGGCTTGCGAGACGGACCCGCTGCACTGGGCCGTCGAGCATCCCGAGCACGTCTTGCGGTGGCTGCGTGATGTACCAGAAGGAATGTCGGCGCACGACAACGAAGATCCGGCCATGCGACCGTCGTCCGGGTACAACACGACGTACAAGCGCCTCCGGTGGGACGAGCCGGCGTCCACGGTCGGAACCACTTTCGGGATGATCTCGGCTTCACGCAACGTGCATCCGAAACACACGCGATCGTTGACCGTTCGAGAAGCTGCTCGCCTCCAGACCTTTCCCGACGACTACGTCTTCGAGGGTAAGTGGGGAGCGGTGCGCACGATGATCGGCAATGCGGTGCCGCCGCAGCTGGCGTCGGTACTGGCAGGAGAGATCAAGAAGGCACTCGGCTGAGATAGAGCACCTACGGAAAATGGGGCCGACAATGTCGGCCCCATTTCGAGTTACGCCCTGGCAGGGGTGTGGTGCAAGCGAATCAGCTGAGGTTGAGCTTGGCGATCAACGGCTGGACGACCTTGATGATGTCGATGACGGCGCTGAGGGTGTTGATGGAACCCATGTTTCGGTCCTCCGTGTCGTATGTACAGGTTTGTATGTACAAGGTTGTGTCTGCGTGGTGTTTCTGTACGACCTTGTGTCGCAGACACAAGTTAGCAAACTGGACGCTTGTTTTGGTCGAAATGGCCACTTTGCGCTGAAGTTGCTGAAAAGTTCACGGATTGTTCAGGAGCGGAAACAAAAAACAGGCCGGACTCCCCGAAGTCCGGCCTGTCGATGACGCTTTGCGATCAGCTGAATGCCGAAAGTGCGCTGATGAGGCCGATGCCCGCAACTGCGACCTTGAGGACACTCAAGACGTCTTCGAGCTTGACACCCTCGGGCAATACGTTTTCGACAGACTCCATGTTGGATCCTTCATGTGTTGGGGTCGTGGTCCAGCGCCACTGCAAGCAAGATACCCAATCGTGACCACCTGTGAAACCCCGGCGCGAAGATCACAGTTTTGTTGCGCCGGACTCACTGGCCGTCGCAGCCATGGTGGCCGCCACTATTTGTTCCACGCTGATGCCCGCCGCCGGTAGGCAGTGGTAGAAAATTCGTTCGCAGAGGTCGACCATCTCGCCTCGTTCGAGGGTCGGCTCGTCGATCCAGTTGACGACTATTTCCTCCATGAATGCCTGCCACCCGGCGATGGTCGCCTCGACGGTCGCATTCGATTCGATGCCCAGATTTGTGAGCGCCGCGACGATCCACGTGGTGAACGTTCGGCGCATCCCGCGGTAGATCGTGCGCATCCGGACGTCGCCACTGCCGGCCATCCGCATCACGGCGAGGTAAATGGTGGGGTGCTCGATAACGGCATCGACGAATGTTTCGATACCTGAACGCAGCTGGGACGTGATCGGTAGTTCGGGATCCGGTCGCATTCGATCTTCGAGATCGGCCGAGGCGGCCTCGAGGATGGCGTTCTGGAAACCCTTCTTGTTCTTGAAGTAGTGAAACAGCAGTGGCGGCGAGACACCGGCCTCGGCTGCGACACGATCCATCGACAGTTGGTCGAAAGGCTCGGTCCGCAACATGTGCACTGCTACCTCGAGGATTTGCCTCTGACGGTCTTCGGGGGAGCGGGGGACTGCGGCCATTCCGACATCTTATGTATTGGTTCGGAAGGTTCATTGACTTTTACTCAACGCTGTCTATAACGTGAGGTAACACATACGTGAGGCGAGGAGTCCGACAGTGTCTGCTTTCGACATCGTGGTCAACGACGGGTTGTGGTTCGACGGGACGGGGGCTCCTGGTCTGCGTCGAAATCTCGGAATTCGAGACGGCGTGGTCGCGGAGGTGTCCACGACGCGCCTGGAGATCGGGCCGGACACCGAGGTGATCGACGCGGCCGGCAAGTGGGTTCTCCCGGGCTTTGTCGACGTCCACACGCACTACGACGCCGAAGCCTTGGTCAGTCCAGGCCTTCCGGAATCGGTTCGCCACGGCGTCACTACGGTCGTGCTCGGCAATTGCTCGCTGTCGACGGTGTATTCGACCCCGCGTGAGATAGCTGACCTGTTCAGCCGGGTCGAAGCAGTTCCCCACGACGCGGTGCTGCGCATCCTCGAAGCGAACAAGACCTGGACCGGTCCCGCGGCCTACACCGCCGCACTCGAAGCCCTTCCCCTCGGACCCAATGTCGCGGCATTCATCGGCCACTCCGACATCCGCACGCACGTACTCGGATTGGGGCGCGGCACCGACAAGAAGGTCAAGCCGACCCGCTCGGAACTCGGCCGGATGGGCTCGATGCTCGAGGACGCCATCGATGCGGGGATGCTAGGCCTGTCGTCGATGACCAATGCCCTCGACAAGATCGACGGCGACGAATACCGTTCTCGCTCTTTGCCGTCGACGTATGCACGGTGGAAAGAGTTCCGATTCCTCAACCGCATCCTTCGTGATCGCGGAAAGATCTTGCAGAGCGCTCCGACCATCAACCTGCATCCGAACGTCGCGGCGTTCTTCGCCGAAAGCTCCGCCATCGGACGCAAGAAGCCGCTCAAGACGTCGCTGCTCTCCGGTGCGGATTCGAAGGCCTACCCGGTGATCGTGTACTTCATGCTCGCTGCGGCCCCACTGCTCAATCGCTTCGCGAAGACCGATTTCAAGTGGCAGCACCTTCCGGTTCCCTTCACCGTCTACGCGGATGGAATTGACCTCGTCGTGTTCGAGGAGTTCGGTGCCGGCGCCGCCGCTTTACATCTCAAGGACCAGGTGGAGCGCAACGAACTGCTCCAGGACGAGTCGTACCGTCGCGCATTCCGTAAGGACTACGACAACAAGTTCTCACCCCGCATCTGGCATCGCAATTTCTACGATGCGGTCATCGTGGGATGCCCGGACGAGACGTTGATCGGCAAGAACTTCGGTCAGGTCGGTGACATCCGCGGAGTGCACCCGGTGGACGCGTACCTCGACCTGGTGGTGAAGTACGGGCGAGATCTTCGCTGGCGCACCACCATTGCCAATCACCGGCCCAAGTTCGCGAAGAAACTCGCCGCGAGTTCCGGTGTGCAGATGGGCTTCGGCGATGCCGGCGCACATCTGCGCAACATGGCGTTCTACAACTACCCGGTGCGACTCCTCAAGCGCGTCAAGGACGCTCAGAGTGACCGCAAGCCGTTCCTCACCATCGAGCGCGCAATCCACCGCCTGACCGGTGAACTGGCGGACTGGTACGGCATCGACGCCGGACATCTACGCCAGGGCGACCGCGCGGACTTCGTTGTCATCGATCCAGCCGGGCTCGACGAGTCGGTCGACGGCTTGTTCGAGGCAACCGTTCCCGAGTACGGCGGGATCAGTCGAATGGTCAACCGCAGCGACGATGCGGCCGTCGCGACAGTGATCAACGGCCGACTCGTCTACCGCGAAGGTGAATTCGCCCCGGGATTCGGCATCGAAAAGACAGGCCAGTTCCTGCGCGCAGGTGAAAAGGCTCCGATTACACGGGCCGCGAAGACTAGCGTGGCGCTATGACTACGCCGGCGGATCGCCTCACCTCGTACTCCCGGTCCGGGCTGACTTTCGACGTACGCGACGAAGGACCGGCAGACGGTCCGGTCGTGGTCCTCCTGCACGGATTTCCGCAGGATTCCCGCTCATGGGATCACCTCGCGCCGTTACTGCACGCCCGCGGCTTCCGCACCGTGGCGCCGGACCAGCGAGGGTACTCACCCGGTGCCCGGCCGAAAGCGCGCTGGGCCTACCGCGGGTCCGAACTCGCCGCCGACACTGTCGCGCTGATCGACACACTCGGTGTGGGGAAGGTGCACCTGGTCGGCCACGACTGGGGTGCCGCGGTCGCGTGGCAGGTGGCTGCCGAACGGCCGGATTTGCTCGATACCGTTACCACGGTGTCGGTTCCGCACCCGCTGGCCTTCATCAAGGCGATGGTGACCAGCACTCAGGGACTGAAATCGTGGTACATGGGGGCGTTCCAATTACCCTTCGTTCCTGAGAAGATTCTGGCCTCGTCATCGCTGGGCGAGAAGTTCCTGGTCTCGAGTGGGCAGACGCCGGAGAATGCGCGGCGCGATCTGAACGCCATGCTCGCTCCCGGCAGACTGCGCGGCGGTCTGAACTGGTACCGCGCGATGTGGATGACCAAGCCGAACCCGGCAGCTGCCCGGGTCACCGTGCCGACCCTGCACGTCTGGAGTGACGGCGACGCCGCCATCGGGCCCAAGGGTTCTGCCCTCACTCCCGCGTTTGTCGACGGTCCGTATCGGTTCGAAGTTCTCCGGGGTGTGAGCCACTGGATTCCCGACGAGGCGCCGACGGAGTTGGACCGGTTGCTCAGCGAGCATTTCAGCAGCTGACCGAGTTGCGTACTGAAGCCCCCGCCGTCCGGCGGGGGCTTCAGTCGTCAGCGAGGTCGTCGACCAGCGGTGGTCAGCGAGTTCCGAATCGCTCCTCCACCTGTTCCTTCGTCAGGCCGAACTCCTCGAGCGTGTACTTGTGCGACGGTTTGCGAGCACCCGAGCGGCTTTCCTCGTGCATGGCCTCCATCGACTGCTGGGCGGTAGATGTCAACGGGATGTCGAAGTGCGTGTAGATGTTCTCGACGGTTCCCAGTGGATCGGTGACGAAGTCCTGATAGTCGACGTCGATGAACTGCGCGGGATTGTGGTGTGCGCGTGCACTGTCGAACTGCTCGAGCCCCCTGGCCCACAATTCGAGCTGACTTTCGCCGATCACCTTGTCGGTGAACGTGTTCGACCAACCCTCTGTCGCCTGGGCGGCCAGGCTGCATACCGACGGAATGATCGTCGTAGGGGAGCGGTGAGTCTGGATGACGAGAGCGTCGGGGTACGCCTCCATCAATTCGTCGAGCGCAAACAGGTGGCTCGGGTTCTTGAGGACCCACCGTCGATCCTGATCGGGCAGACCGATCAGCTGCAGGTTCTTCTTGTGTCGTGCATAGGCGTTCGACCACTCCTGGTCCTTCAGCCATGCGGAGTACGTGGGTAGATTCGCCAGGCACTCGTACGACACGGACTTGAACGTCTGACGCAAGAGTTGCCAACATTCTTCGACTTCACTGGCCGACATGTAGTGCACGCCCATGAATTCGGGATGCTCGACGTGGTGTTGACCGAATGTCTCCTCGATCTTGGCGAAGACCGGGTTCGATTCCCACGTATCGCGAGGCGGGCGAGGCTGAGGGAACTCGGTCAGCCACATCTCGAGGCCCTGGTGAGCCGGGTCGACCGTGAGGAGGCGGTGCAAGGCAGTGGTGCCCGTGCGTGGCAATCCGGTGACGAAGATCGGCCGCTCGATCTTGACGTCGGCGTGTTCCGGATGCTCCTTCCACGCCGATTCGCTGAGGAGACGGGCCACCAGGGCGCCGCGAAGGAATACCCGAGAGATCTTGCTGCCGAAGGGCGTCAGATCCTCGTCGCGGTCGTAAGACTCGAGGAGGACCGACAGAGCCTCGGTGTAATCGTCGACGCCGAAGTCCGTCAGGCCGGTCATCCGCGTCGCCGAGGCATGGAGATCCTCGACGGTGCCGACGTGAGTGCGTTCAGTCATGGTGCTCCTAGTGATGGAATTCGCCGCAGTTGACGTCGATGCATTGGCCGGTGATCGCGCTGGCCATCGGGGACGCCAGGAAGATCGCCGCATCGGATACTTCATCCGTCGTCGGCAGGCGCTTGAGGTCGGTGTTCGACGCAGTGTGCTCGTAGATCTGCTCGACAGTCATGCCGAACTTCTCCGCCTGGTGCGCGAAGTATCCCTTGAGGGTGTCGCCCCAGATATAGCCGGGTGCAATCGAATTGACACGAATTCCCTGCGGGCCGAGTTCGGTGGCCAGGGACTGCGACATGGCGAGCAGGGCCGACTTCGCCATCTTGTAGCTGCCGTAACGCTCTTGCGAATGCCGCAACACCATCGAATTGATGTTCACCACGGAGCCGTCCGACTCGGCAAGTGCCGGCGTGAACAGCTGAGTCAGGCGCAACGCCCCGAGAACGGTCAGTTCGATGCTGTCGCGGATGTGCTGGTAATCGGTGCGAGCCAACGGTTTCATCGACGGAATCGAGAATGCATTGTTGATCAGAGTGTCCACTTTGCCGTAGGCGGCAATGGACTCGGCCACCAGATTCTCGGCGGAAGCCTGGTCGGTGATGTCGGTGGCAACGGTGACGGCGCGCCCACCGGCATCGACTATTTCTTTCGCAACGTCGTCGAGTCGCGATTGCGTACGTGCTGCGAGAACAAGACTCGCGCCGGCCGACGCACATCGAAGGGCCAGAGCGCGGCCGAGTGCCGGGCCGACTCCGGAGATGACTACTACACGGTCTTCGAGCAAGGCGGTCATGATTACCCCAGCATTCGGTTGTCGATGGCGGCCTGGCGCTGGGCAATGCGCGCTGCCCAGTCCTCGGCGGTGATGGTGTTGGTGTCGAAATGCGGCAGGTGCTTCGCAATATCTGCGACGGCGACAATTTCGACGGCGGGACCGTCCTGCGGCGTCAGCTCGCGGGACACGCGCTGCCAACGGAACTGCAGAATGCCGCGCGGATGTCCGACGGTTTCGATCCAGTTGGTGACACCGGGGTTCTTCTCGCTGACCACCATTCGGACCATCCCGTCCGGATCGACCTGTGCCTGGCCGTTGTTGAGGGAGGTCTGATGATTGACGTAGTCCAGTGAGATGTACCAGAGGCTCCCCAGTTGGAAGCCGAGATACGGTGCGTCGGAGGCGGGAACGGTGATGATCATCGCCTGCTCGTCGGTGAGTTCGTAATGTCCCACCGACGAGTACTGCGTTGCCAGCCCGCCCGGTGTCAGGCGTGGTTCGGTCATGGTGTTGACCGTGAGCTTGAGGTAGAACCACTCCGGGAACTGGAGCCACGTCTTGACCCGCGTGACCAGTGCCTTCCCAGCCCGGGCGTAACGCTTCTCGGTCTCTTCGGCGGTGAGAGGTGGCGGCGCTATCCCGATCGAATCGGTGCGCTCGATGCGGATCACGCCGCGCTGCTGACTCCAGTCGCTGTAGACCTCGCGAACGACCAGCTGCGAGGATCCGGGCGCCAGGGTGTAGTAGTTGGCTCGTCCGTCGGCGGGGCCGGGGCCGAACCAAGCGACGAAGTTGCCGTCGTCGTCTATCTCCAGCTCGCGGTCGTCGAAGGCGATTTCGCTGCCGGGAACGTTCGAGTTGGTGTAGTTCCCACTCAACACCTGGAAGCTGAGATCGGCTGTGGTGCCGCGCTTTCCGGTGACCTTGTATTCCTTGTCGTCGTTGATACGGGCGCCGAAGTAGAGGGTGTCCGGGTTGTCGAGACCCATCTTGGTGAATGGTCCGGTGCCCTGGATGAAACTCGGATGGGTCTTTTCGCTGGCCCAGGCGGCATGCGTCGTCGCGATGATTCCGCCGGCCAGATATTGGTATCCCTCCAGTAGATCCTGTTCGGATCTGATGTGCGGCGCAGTCTCGATCAATTTCTCGGCTTCGGCGATCGCCTCGGCAAACGGGTCCGTCAGCACGCTGGCTCCTCACAGTTCCGACTATGTCGCCGGTCCAGAGCGTCGTGGTACAAATATGTACCTATTTGGTAGATGTTGGGTATTTCGACAATAGAACGCGTTCTAGGGAGTGGTCAATGGGTGGACCGGAGAAGACGCCTGAAGCAGCACGCCAGAGGGGGAGACAATCGCCTCCCACCGAACGGGTGGTTCAGGTGCTCGACTACCTCGTCGGCCGCCCTGATCAGCGGTTCGGGCTGTCGGAACTGGCCCGCGCGCTCGAGATCAGCAAGCCCACCTGCTTGGGAATCCTCACGGCGCTGGCTGATCGTGGATACCTGACTCGGGACGAGGTGTCGAAGACCTATGGGCTCGGTCCGGCCTTGATCGCGGCCGGACGTGCAGCTCAGCGAGGATTTGCCGTCGGACCCATTGCCCGCACCCATCTGGAGAAAGTGAGCACGGAGTTCGGAACGACGTGCACGGCGTCCGGTGTGATCGGTGATCAGATCAGCGTTCTCGAAGTGACCGGACCGATCGGAGCGCGTCGCGCTGCCAAGGTCGGTCAGGTGTACCCGTTCGCACCACCGGTCGGACTGATGTACGTCCTCTGGGGTTCGGATCACGACATGGACAGTTGGCTGGGCAAAGAGCCGAGCCTGCCGGTGCGCTTGGATCGCGAGCGTCTGTGGAACGTGGTCCGCGAGTGTCGCGCTGCGGGGTATCTGGTCGAGAGTCTGGATCCAGTCGGGCAGCGACTGCACACGTTGATGGCGGGCGTTGCGACGCACGATCTTCCGCCGGAGGTGCGTGAACTGCTCGGGGAGATGGTGTCGAGCCTGGGCGAGAGGGTGTATCTCGGGCGCGACATCAGCTCTGACGACGAGCATCCCGTCAGTCTCATCGCGGCCCCGACCTACGACGCCGAAGGGCATCAGGCCCTTGTGCTGACACTTTATGTGGGCGGGGCGATCACCGGCGCCGAGATCGAGCGAAGGGCCGCGGCGTTGGTTGCGGCGGCGGATGCGGTGACGGCGGAAGTTGGTGGCCGGAGTCCGGTTCGCGGTTTGTGACGTCTGATTGCCGGTCATTGACCTTTGGGTAGAACGAGTTCTATTCTGTGATTGCGTTCAATTTAGAACCAGTCCGGTACATAAATGTACCGATGCGGAAATGGTGTTCCGCACGGAGTACGTGATGCTCAGGAGCGAAAGACATGGCAACACTCCAGACCCCGCCCACCTACGAGTTGTCGCATTTGCGGGCACTCGAAGCGGAGGCGGTCCATATTTTCCGCGAAGTCGCAGCGACTTTCGAAAAGCCGGTCCTCCTGTTCTCCGGAGGTAAGGATTCCGTCGTGATGCTGCACGTAGCGGCCAAGGCATTCTGGCCTGCTCCATTGCCGTTCGCCGTGATGCACGTTGACACCGGTCACAATTTCGACGAGGTGATCGAGTTCCGCGACCGCACGGTCGATCGCTTCAACCTGCGTCTTGTCGTCTCCAGTGTGCAGGACGACATCGACGCCGGACGCGTCATCGAGGACACCGGAGTCGGTTCCAGTCGCAATCGCCTGCAGACGCACGCGTTGCTGCGCGGAATTCGCGACAACAAGTTCGACGCCGTGTTCGGTGGTGCTCGCCGAGACGAGGAGAAGGCGCGCGCCAAAGAGAGGGTGTTCAGCTTCCGGGACGAGTTCGGGCAGTGGGATCCCAAGGTGCAGCGACCTGAACTGTGGAACCTGTACAACGGCAAACACCGTAAGGGTGAACACATTCGGATCTTCCCGCTCTCCAACTGGACAGAGCTCGATATCTGGCAGTACATCGAGAAGGAACGGATCGACCTTCCCGGCATCTACTACGCCCATCGTCGCGAAGTTGTTCCGCGCGACGGAATGTTGTTGGCACGCACCCGCTTCCTCGAACTTCGTGCCGGCGAGGAGTCCTACGAGGCGTTGGTGCGCTTCCGTACGGTCGGCGACGCAACTTGTACCGGATGCGTCGAATCGTCGGCCGAAACACCGGCCGCTGTCGTGGAAGAAGTTGCGGCGAGCCGTATCACGGAGCGTGGCGCAACCAGAGCTGATGACCGGATTTCCGAAGCTGGCATGGAAGATCGTAAGAAAGAGGGGTACTTCTGATGCCGCAACTGCTGAGAGTCGCTACAGCGGGCAGTGTCGACGACGGAAAATCGACACTCATCGGCCGGTTGCTCTACGACTCCAAGTCGATCTTCGAGGACCAACTCGAGGCCGTGGAGCGAAGCAGTCGAGAACGCGGCGACGAGTACGCCAACCTCGCGCTACTGACCGACGGATTGCGCGCCGAGCGTGAACAGGGCATAACGATCGACGTGGCCCACAGGTATTTCGCGACCCCTCACCGGAAGTTCATCATCGCGGACACACCCGGGCACGAGCAGTACACCCGCAACATGGTGACCGGCGCTTCGACGGCCGACCTTGCCCTGATCCTGGTGGATGCACGCAAGGGTGTGCTCGAACAGACGCGACGGCACGCTTTCTTGTCGACTCTCCTGGGGATACCCCACCTCGTGCTGTGTGTGAACAAAATGGACCTCGTGGGCTGGTCTCAGGAACGGTTCGAGGAGATCAAGGAAGAATTCCGGCAATTCGCGATCAAACTGGACGTCCACGATCTGACGTTCATTCCGGTGTCGGCGCTGTTGGGGGACAACATCGTTGCCCGGACCGAGAACATGTCCTGGTACGACGGGCCTTCTCTGCTGCACCATCTCGAGCAGGTACACATCGCTTCGGATCGCAACTTGATCGACGCGCGTTTCCCGGTGCAGTACGTGATCCGTCCGCAGAAGCAAACGGATGCCGACCTCCACGATTTCCGTGGATACGCCGGAACGGTGGCCAGTGGCGTCTTCAAACCCGGCGACGAAATCGTGGCATTACCTTCAGGATTCACCTCGACGGTGAAGGCAGTCCACGGGCCGGGCGGTGACGTGATCGACGAGGCGTTTGCGCCCTCGGCCGTCTGCATCGAGCTGGCCGACGATCTCGACGTCAGCCGCGGGGACCAATTGTGTCGGCTCAACAACCGGCCGCAGGTCGGGCAGGAAATCGATGCGATGGTCTGTTGGTTGACTGAACAGACCACCCTGTCGGAGAACAACCGCTACTCGTTGCTGCACACCACGCGCTCCACGAAAGCGCAGATCGTCAAGCTCGACTATCGCCTGGACGTGAATTCTCTGCACCGCGACGAGAAGGCAGAATCTCTGTCCCTCAACGAGATCGGTCGCATCTCGATCAAGACGCAGCAGCCGTTGATGTTCGATCCCTACCGCCGCAATCGGGTGACGGGCAGCTTCATTCTCGTGGACGAGACCACGGGTAATACCGTCGCGGCCGGAATGATCAACGGTCCGACACTCAAGGAATCGCGCGTCGTCTGGCACAGTGCGGAGGTTTCTCGTGAGGAACGTGCGACTGCCGGCGCCACCGTCTGGCTCACCGGTCTCTCGGCCTCGGGTAAGTCGACGATCGCGGTGGAACTCGAACGCCGCTTGGTGGCCGCGGGTATCCCGGCGTACCGCCTCGACGGCGACAACCTCCGGCACGGATTGAACGCGGATCTGGGATTCAGTGCCGAGGACCGAGCCGAGAACGTCCGCCGAGTCGGCTCGGTGGCGCAGTTGTTCGCTGATTCAGGTGCAGTGGCAGTGGCCTGCCTGATCAGCCCGTACCGCGAAGATCGTGATCGAGTGCGGGCGGCGCACGAGGCCGCCGGGCTGAAGTTCGTCGAGGTTTACGTCGACACCCCGATCGAGCAATGTGAAGCCCGAGACCCCAAGGGTATGTACGCCAAGGCCAGGGCCGGGGAAATCAAGGGTTTCACCGGAGTCGACGATCCGTACGAGGCTCCAGTCAGTGCCGAGCTGGTGATCAGACCCGAAGACGGAACGCCTACCGAACTTGCGCTGCGAATTATGGAAGTGTTGGACCGGTGAGCGAATCCACACACAGCAGAATCGCCGACGAGGCACTCGCGGCGGAATTGGCGCAGGCCGCTGGTGCGATCCTCCTGGGGATCCGAGCCGAGGGCCTGGGTGTCGACGACGGTCGTGAGCTTGGTCGCCGGGGCGACAAGGCCGCCGATTCCTACATCCTCGACCGGTTGGCCGCCGAGCGGCCGGAGGATTCCGTGCTCTCGGAGGAGTCTGCCGATGATCGCAATCGTCTGGACGCATCCCGGGTTTGGATCATCGATCCGCTGGACGGCTCCAAGGAATACGGCTTGCCGGATCACGCGGATTGGGCAGTGCACGTGGCGCTTTGGGAGCGCGGTAGCGGAATTACCGCAGCCGCGGTTGCTCAGCCGGCGCTCGGAGCGGTGTACTCCAGTGGCGACGAGGCCGATTCGGTTCCCGCGAATTCGCCGCTCCGCGTAGTAGTCAGCGGATCGCGACCGCCCGCATTCACCGAGGCGGTGGCAGCCGAACTCGGCGCCGACGTGGTGCACATGGGATCGGCCGGCGCCAAGGCGATGGCGGTCGTGCGAGGCGAGGTCGACGCCTACCTGCATGCCGGTGGGCAGTGGGAATGGGATTCGGCCGCACCCGTCGGCGTCGGACAGGCGGCCGGGCTGCATTGCAGCCGCATCGACGGTTCGCCGCTGCTCTACAACGAATCTCACCCCTACCTTCCGGATCTCGTGATCTGCCGACCGGAGTTGGCTGAGTCGATCCTGGGTGCAATTGCCAAGCACTCCACGGAGTCTGCGGTCAGTGGGCGCGTCGCCATGGCGCGTGAATACGTGAACGCATTGCTCACTCACGACGCAACGAAGGTCCGATTCGCAGCTGACGCCTGGCGGGTCGAGAACGGTCAGCGAACCGGTGACACCGGCGCGTTCATCAGCAACGAGCTCGAACAGGGGCAGCAATATCGCGGAATCGTGGCGATACGTGAACTCGCGCTGCGTGAGTGGGGCGAGAGCGTCGTCGCGCGGTATCTGCTCGACCTCGGAACACCTGGCCAGGCACCGGCCGTCACAGTTTTCGTCACCGAGTACTTCGGGATACCGGCAGGCGAGATCGAAAGCATCCTGGCAATCATCGAACCCTACGAAAACGATTCGAAAGAGGCTGGAACACAATGACATCGGACAAGCTGATCACCGATTTCTGCGCGCTGTGGGCGGCCGCCGATGTTGCAAAGATCGTCGACTACTTCACCGATGACGTCGTTTATCACAACATTCCGATGGAGCCCGTGGTCGGTCGCGAGGCCGTCCGGGCGTTCATCGAGCAGTTTGTCGGTGCCTTCGGCAACATCGACTTTCAGATCAAGCGTCAGGTCGCGGACGGCAACACCGTCATGAACGAGCGCGTCGACGTCTTCACCATCAACGGCGCCGAGGTAGCGCTCCCGGTCATGGGGGTATTCGAAGTCGAGGACGGAAAGATCAAAGCCTGGCGCGACTATTTCGACATGGCACCGATCAACGCGGCAGCCGGCCAGGCCTGATCGGGGCGGCTACTCCGCGATAACAGCGTGCGGGTAGTCCTCCGAGCGGTGCTGGAAACGCGTAATGGCGGGATTCACGATGACGCCGTCACGGATTTCGATGGCGCGGTCGACGGTCTCGTCTGCCTTCCAGGCCGTCTCTCCTGCCATCACAGTGGGCAGGTAGGGAAGAAGTGATTCGCTGATCTCCCACGACGCGGAGTTCCACAGGTACGACGGGCTGTGATCGACGCCGTAGTAAGTGATGTTGTCGCCGACGATGAAGGTCGGATCCGCGAACGAGGTTGGACGAGCCCAGCTGAACCCCATGCCTTCGTCGCACGAGACGTCGACGATGAGGCTTCCCGGTTGGAAGTCCATGAGATCTTCCTCGGTCAGGAACGTCAGCGGGGCATCCGTGTTCTGCAGTACGCAGTTGACGACGATGTCGTGCTCGGCCAGGAAGCCCGGTACCGGCACGCTGTGGTTGTCGAGCATGACGTGGCTGCCGCGGACATCGCCGTTGTTGTTGTCGAACGAGACCATTCGCGCCGAGTGGATGGGGGAGCTGACGGCGGTGACGCCGCGCTGAGTCAGTACGTCCACTTCGTGGATACCGTGCGCCTTGAGTGCAGTGACAGCGCCGCGTGCAGTGGCACCGAAACCGATCACGGCAGCAGTGAGACGGCGGCCGTAGTCTCCGGTGGAACCGATCAACTGCAGGGCGTGCAGTACCGAGCAATAGCCGGCCAACTCGTTGTTCTTGTGGAACACATGCAGATTGAACGATCCGTCGCTGTGCCAGAAGTTCATCGCTTCGAAGGCGATGAGAGTCAGTTTCTTGTCGATCGCGATCTGTGTCAGCTCGGTGTCCTGGACACAGTGCGGCCAGCCCCAGAGAACCTGACCCGACCGTAGTTCGGCGAGGTCACGCACCAACGGCTTCGGTAGCAGAACCACATCGGTTTCCGCCAAAATCTGCTTGCGCGTGCGGATTCCGGCCACCAGACGCGAGAGGTAGTCGTCGGAGTAGCCGAAGGGGTGGCCGTAACCCTCTTCGAGGTAGATCCGAGAACGTAGTTCGGCATCGATGCGATCGAAATGCGCAGGATGGATCGGCAACCGGCGTTCTGCCGGTTTGCTCGACTGTCCGATGACTCCAAGGGTGCGTGCGTTGTTCAATTGTGTATCTCTCGATAGGAGCAGGTAGAGATGTCAGGCAGGCGCCTGAGGGACGAGCAGAAGCCGCAGGAACGCTGGCAGATTGCCTCGGCCAGGATCGCGTGAAGGCGTGCCGGCTGCGCTGCTGTCGATCGCCGACGGCAACAGAAAGGCGCGCCGGTATGTGCTCAGTCTAGTCCTGAACGGTCCTCGCCCGGCGGCCGGGCGAGGTGCGGTGCTGCTCCGACGTAGGGCTACTGCTCGCGCAGGCGTGAATCCAGCACGGCCAGTTGAATTTTGCTGGCATCCGTGTGTACTTGACGACCTTTGTCGGTGACGTCGATGAAGACTCCGCGCCGGTCAGCCTCGCACAGTGCTCGCTGAACCAGTCCGGCCTTCTCGAGGCGGGCGACGCTGCGGGAGAGCGCACTGGGACTCAGGTACATCTCCGAAGCCAGATCCTGCATCCGTGGACGCTCACACGAGGTGTCCATGAGTCGGTCGAGGGCCTCGAAGTCGCTCATACTCAGGCCGTGCGCCGACTGCATCTGGCGATCGAGTTCGCACGCGATGTCGTTGTAGCTGGTCGACAACGAGCGCCAGGTGTTGCGCAATTCCGATTCCGACGTCACGACCGCATTCTAGTTGAAGACTCGATTACGTGCAATTGCATTAAATGCTTGTGCATTAAGTGCATGTGCATCTATTCTCGCTGACGTGACTTGCACAGACTCGACACTCAAACCATTCGATTCGCCGGAATCCCCGGGTTCTACGGAATCCACGGATCCGGCCACAGGAGAGGGCTGGTCCCTCAAGCTGTGGGGCATCCTCGCGGTGCTCTGCCTCGTGTTGTTCCTCGACGGTCTCGATGTGTCGATGGTGGGCGTCGCTCTACCGTCCATCGGCAACGAACTGGGCCTGTCCACTACTTCGCTGCAGTGGATCATCAACGGCTACGTCCTCGGATTCGGCGGCTTGTTGCTACTCGGTGGACGTACCGCCGATCTTCTCGGGCGCAGGAAGGTCTTCCTGATCGCGCTGACCGTGTTCGCAATCGCTTCGCTGGTCGGTGGCCTTGTCGACAACGGAACACTGCTGATCGCATCACGATTCGTGAAGGGACTGGCGGCGGCCTTCACTGCGCCGACTGCAATGTCCATTCTCACCACGACGTTCAAAGAGGGCCCGGCCCGTAACCGTGCGCTGTCCGTGTTCTCCGTGTTCGGCGCCAGTGGTTACTCGTCGGGCCTGATCCTGGGTGGGCTGTTGACCAGTGCCGGTTGGCGATTCACGTTCCTGATGCCGGTTCCGTTTGCCGTCATCGCGCTGATCGGTGGGTACTTCCTCATTCCGCGGGACCGTCCCGCAGATGCCGGGGGACACGACCTCGTCGGCGCCGTCACCCTGGTGACGGGAATGCTTCTCACGGTGTACACGATGGTTTCGGCTCCGACCCGTGGGTGGGCACACCCGATGACGCTGGGTTCGTTCGCCGTCGCTGCCGTGCTTCTGGCGACGTTCTTCTTCGTGGAGAAGAAGGTGGCGCATCCGCTTGTGCGACTTGGGCTTCTGCGCGTCGGCACCATCGTTCGTGCGAATCTGGCCATCATCGCGCTCTTCGGTTCCTACCTGAGCTTCCAGTTCATGATGACGATCTTCCTGCAGTCGGCCCTCGGATGGTCGCCCCTGAAGATGGCGATGGCACTGCTCCCCGCGGGCATCATCGTCGCCTTCGGATCGCCGTTCGTCGGACGGCTGGTCGACCTGTACGGCAGTGCCAAGCTCATCATCGCGGCACTGACCTCGCTCAGCGTCGGGTACCTCTGGTTCCTCTTCGCGGGCAGCGATTCACCGTCGTACGTCGTGGCGATTCTGCCGAGCGTCATCCTGCTCGGACTCGGATTCGCGTTGGGCTACACCTCGATCATGGCCCAGGCCACCTCGGGTGTCGACGACTCGGAGCAGGGTTTGGCGTCCGGGCTGGTGAACACGTCCGCTCAGGTCGGCGCGGCGCTCGTACTCGCTCTCACTACCGCCCTCGTGACCGCCGGATCGCACACCGCATCCGGTGCCGGTACCGCCGGATTCGAACAGTTCCATCCCGGACTGATCCTGGTTACCGGAGTCGCGCTGGTGGGCTTGGCGATCACCGTCTCGCCGCTGGTACGTGGCAGGTCGCTGCGGGGAAGATCCGTGCGTGAAAGGCGCGCTGAGGAAGAAAAGGAATTGGCCGAGGTCAACTGAATACTTGCTTCATCCGCGAATGCGCTCGGCCGCGTAGGAGACAATCCTGCGCGGCCGAGTTGCTGTGTCTGAACTATCGGGTGGCAGATTTCAGGGCTGCGTCTTTCGGGGCCGCGTCTTTCAGGGCTGCGTCGAAACTTGTCGACGTAGCTTGCGAACCGAGAATCAAGGCAAGACGCACCAACATGGCTTCGCGGTCGGACGGATCAGCCTGGTCGAGTGCGTTCGACAGTGCCAACCAGACGTGCTCGCGGTGGCCCTCGTCGTCGATCACCGCAGTTGTCGCCGACTGTGCCGTATCGAAGTGCGTCGGCGCAGTGCCGGCGGTGAGGTGCTTGGCCACGTCGTTCAATTGCGTGGGATCGCTGATGCGGCAGAGCGTCAATCCGTCGGGCCGAATCACGAAGATCTCGCCGACACGAGCACCGAGGGCAGATGCGAGATTGCCTTCGGCATCGCGAATCGTGGAGTCGTTAGTTCCCGCGGTGATCACCCGTACGGTTTCCGGTGCAAGGGCCTGAGCGAGAATCTCGGCTTGCGTGTCGAGTTCGGATACCAGCTCAGCTGACAGTCCGAAAGCCAGCAGGCCGAATCCAGTACCGCGCAGACTGTTCAAGGAGGTTTTCGAACCGTCCGCCGAGACCTGGACGACTCTGTCTTCCAACGGATCCCCGGGCAGTACGCCCTCGGTGCCCGCAGCTGTGGGCCACGTCAGCGGCGAGAGACGGGCGTGCGTTGCACTCGACTGGCGCGGGTTGATGAGGTGCGCGAATTCGCTTCGCTTGGTGGCGAGTTCGAGTACGGCGTCGCGGGTGGTCCGGTATCCATGACTGCCGGGCGACATGATGAGCGTCGACTTGCCTGCATTGTCGACGTTCTGCTGCCACGCGCTGCGACGTTCCTTCGAATACGCGTCGAGGATGGCGGTATCGGCAGCTCCGTTGATGACGGCCGCCAGTTGCCACACCAGGGTCTCGGCATCTTCCATGCCAGAGTTGAGGCCACGAACACCGAAGATCGGAACGAGATGCGCGGCGTCGCCGGCAAAGAGCACACGTCCGTGAGTGAAATCTTCCAGGGCGAGTGCATGGGCGCGGTAGAAGCCGAACCATTCCAGGGTCCAGGGGATGTCGCTCTGGAGCCATTCGAGGTGACGCGTGATGCGGTCACGGATGCGATCTTCTTGCGTCTCCGCTTCCGGATCGTCCGACGCGTCGAGCTGGTAGTCGATGCGCCAGATGTCCCGTGGTTGGCGGTGCATGATGATCGTGGAGCCCGGGTTGCTGGGTGCGTCGAACCACACCAGACGCTCGGCCGGGAGTTCCGATTCCCAATGAATGTCGGCAATGACGTAGTTGCCCTCGTAGCTGTTGCCCTGCAAGCGGATTCCGCTGAGTTCGCGCATCTTGCTGCGTCCACCGTCGGCAGCCACGACCCACGCCGCACGCAGTTCGCGGGTTCCGAACGCGGTGTCGACGGTCAGAGTTACCTCGTCGTCACCGCCGGAGATGCCGGCGATCGACGACGACCAGTGGAAGTTCACCAGTGGGTGGGCGAGCAACTTGTCGGTCATGATCTGTTCGAACTCGGATTGCGAGACGTTGACCATGGGTCCGCGCGCGTCGTGCTCGGCGGATGCCATCCGGAACTGCAGTACTTCCTGATCGCGGTAGTAACTCCGACCACCCACCCACGGTAGAACGATGTCTTCGAGTTCGGCACCGAAACCAAGGCGTTCGGCAACTTCGAGGCTGTGCCGTGACACGCAGATCGCGCGACTGCCGAACGAGACCTGATCGGCCGCTTCGAGAATCGTGACGGCAATGCCGCGCTGCGCCAAGCCCATGGCTACGCCCATGCCGACTGGGCCGGCTCCGACGATCACGACGGGAAGTGCGTCGGCCGAAGGCGCCATGGAAGCGAAGTCCTCGGGGGCGTACTTCTTCGGATGAAAGTAGGTCGACATGGTCACGAGGCTTTCTGTGCGGCAGTGTTTTTCGGGATCAGTTGAGGTTCCGGGAGTAGCAGGATGGAAACCAAGCTGATCACGGCAATGATCACGAAGTAGACGGTGATGGCGAACGAGGTGTCGAAGGCGGCGTAGAGCGCGGTGGCGATCATCGGGGCCAGACCGCCGCCGAGGATTGCGCCGATCTGGTAGCCGAGTGACGCTCCGCTGTAGCGGATGTGTGCGGGGAACAATTCGGCGAACAGCGCCGCTTGTGGGCCGGCGCAGCAGCCGAGCGTGAAGCCGAGGGCGATCATCGATACGAGCATCACCGGGACGATCGCTGTGTCGATCAGCGGAAAGAACACCGCCGCCGCCACTACCAGGGCGATCGAACTGCGGATGTAGACGGTCCGGCGTCCGAGAGTGTCCGACTTGTGAGCGCTGAAAGCCATTCCCGCCATCCAGAACGGGCAGGATGCGATGAGGAGGAAGAGCATCGTAGTTTTGCTGAAGCCGAGTTCGGACTCGCCGTATTTGAGCACGTAAACCATGTACGCGTACGCAATTCCGTTGGTGGCGATGAAGGTTCCACCGGCGAGGAGCACTGTCTTCCAGTGTCTGGTGAGAACCTCGAGAATCGGCATGGACTCCGCCGGTGCTTCGGACTTCGAAGCGGTGAACTCGTCACTTTCCTCGAGGCCGAGACGGATCCACATCGCAACGCCCACAAGAACTGCGCTGAGCAGGAACGGGATTCGCCATCCCCAGGAGTTGAATGCATCGTCGTCCATGAAGGCGGCGAGGGGGAGATAGACGAGATTGGCCACCAGTACGCCTGCGGGAACACCGATTTGTGGTGCGCTGCCGTACAGCCCCTTCTTGCCCTCCGGTGCGTTTTCGGTGGCGACCAGAACTGCGCCGCCCCACTCGCCGCCGACACCGAGTCCCTGAACGAATCGCAAGGTCACCAGGAGTATGGGGGCGAAGACGCCGATGGCGGCGTAGTTGGGTAGCAGGCCGATGGCAACGGTGGCGCAGCCCATCAGCATCAACGAGGTGACCAACATGGATTTGCGTCCGATGCGGTCGCCGAAGTGGCCCATCACGATTCCGCCGATGGGACGCGCGACGAATCCGACGGCGAGGGTGGCGAAGGCGGCCAGGGTGCCGGCCAGATCGGACGTGCCGGGGAAGAACTGCTTGCCGAGCACGAGCGCGGCGGCGGTGCCGTAGATGAAGAAGTCGTACCACTCGATGGCGGTGCCGACAAAGCTGCCGAGTGCGGCCTTGCGCGCCTTGACCGTCGCGGCGGTGCGCGTAGCGGTCGGTGAGGCGATGGAGGTCATGAAGTGCCTTTCGAGATGAATGTGGCTTGAAGAAACAATGACGTGCGCCACAACAATTGAAAAGCGAAAGAATTGGAGGTTCTTGCACGGAAAATCCGTGGAATCAGCTCCGCTGCCTGGTAGTGGGACTATTGGGCAGGTTCCGAGGGTGAAACGAATTCTATGAAAGCGCGTGCGACGCGGCTGAGGCGAGTGTTCTGGTGCCACGCGAGAACTACGTGCACCGACGGCACGACAGGGGAAGCGATGGTCTTGACGACTACCTCGAGCCCCTCGTACGTGACGTCCATCTTGGGGCGCTGGAGCAACAGCGTCCAGCCGAGTCCGCGTCCGACAAATGCCCGCGCCGTCTCGAAGTTCGCGGTTCTGTATGCAACCTTCGGGATGAATCCGCCTGCGCGGCAGACGTCGAGCGCGTGTTTGGTGCTCGGCGGCGCGTCGAGGAGAACCATCGGGTGTTCCGCGAGATCCGGAAGATGGATCGGTCGCTCGGACCGCGCGAGTGGGTGTTCTGCACCCAGGACGATCAAGGGTTCGCGGATGGCCAACGGAACTGTGCGCAATTGTGGAGACAGGTCCAGGTCGTAAGCGATCGCGAGGTCCAACTCGCCGTTCTCGAGATGTGTCTGGAGCCGATTCTGAGTGTCCTCGCGGAACTCCACCTGCGCGTCGGGATTCTCACGGGTGAACCCGGCGATCATCGACGGCAATACCGTCGGCCCCAGAGCAGGATAGCAACCGATCGCGATGGGCCCCGACACGCTTCCGCCGGTTCCGAGCGCATCGGATTCGAGCTCCCCGGCTTGCTGAAGTAGCGCCCGGGCGCGCACCAGAACGGATTCACCGGTGCGGGTCAGTTGAATGCCGAATGAGCGACGGCGAACGCACAGTTGAACTTTGAGCGCGCGTTCGAGTTCGGTGAGCGACGCGGACAGGGCGGAGGGGGAGAGGTGCAAGCGCTCGGCCGCGGCGCTGATCGTCCCGGTCTCGGCTACCGCGACAAACGCAGCCAGCTGACGCATCGTGTACGTGGGAGCAGGATCGATGCGAGGCATGAGATCGACAGTAGTCGGATAGATTGCCCTGAATATTTTGGTGCGGCACCGTGGAGAAGTCGACGATCAATCGCTGACCTGCGTCTTCGTGGTGCCCCCGGCAGGATTCGAACCTGCGACCTTTCGCTCCGGAGGCGAACGCTCTATCCCCTGAGCTACGGGGGCGCACCGAACTTTCGGTGTGCCGATTGGGCTGCGTTAGCGTAGCGCATCACGGGGGGCCAAGACCAAACCGGCACCCGTCTCGGCATGGCGTCGTCGCGGGAGGCAGTCGAGGATGCGGCCGGGGACCATGGTCGTCGAATCATCTGTACCGACTGACTCGGATGCTTTTTACGCCTAGGCTCGGCTCTGAGCACAGGCTCGGGCGGACTGCTCGGGCACCCTCGTGAGGTACGGGAGTCGTTGATGACCGATCACCACTATTCCGAAGACCAGCTCGCGCTCGACCTGAAGTGGTGGGCAGCGGCCAACTACCTGACCGTTGCGCAGATCTATCTGAAAGACAACACGCTTCTGCGGGAACCGTTGCGAGCCGAGCACATCAAGCCTCGACTGCTCGGACACTGGGGGACCAGCCCTGGCCTGTCGATGATCTACACGCTCCTCAATCGGCACATCGTCGCCACTGATGCTGACTGGCTGTACGTCACGGGCCCGGGGCACGGCGGCCCGGCGCTGGTCGCGTCGACGTATCTCGAGGGAACGTATTCGGAGATCTATCCGGAAGTCTCGGACGACGCCGAGGGTATCCACCGGATGTGTCGGCGATTCTCGGCTCCCGGCGGAGTGCCCAGCCATGTGAGTGTGCAGACACCCGGAAGCATCCACGAAGGCGGCGAGCTCGGCTACGCCCTTGCACATGCGGCCGGCGCTGCCTTCGATCATCCGAACCTCGTGGTGGCCTGTGTGATCGGCGACGGCGAAGCGGAGACCGGGCCGTTGTCCGGCTCGTGGAAGCTCCCGGCGTTCCTCAATCCACGACGCGACGGCGCGGTGTTGCCGATCCTGCACGTGAACGGCGCCAAGATCGCGGGCCCGACCGTGTACGGGTGCAGCAGCGACGAGGACATTCAGGCCTACCTCGGCGGCCAGGGGTGGGCGCCGATCGTCGTCTCCGGTGACGACCCCGACGTCGTGTTTCCTCAGTTGTATCAAGCGATCTCGCAGGCACACGAGAAGATCCGCGAGATGCAGGGTGCCGCACGCCGCGGCGACGAGTGGACGGGTTCGTGGCCGGCAATAGTCTTGCGGACGCCGAAAGGATGGACCGGTCCGCACACCGTCGACGGAATCTTGGTCGAGGGCACACATCGTGCGCACCAGGTGCCGTTGTCCGGCGTGCGAACCAACGAATCGCATCTGCGGCAACTCGAAGAGTGGATGCGGTCGTACCGTCCGGACGAGTTGTTCGACGCCAACGGATCACTGGCCGCGGAACTGGCGGCGCTCTCGCCGGCGGGGGACAAACGCATGGGGAGCACTCCCTACGCGAACGGTGGGCGACTTCGCGTCGATCTCCCGATGCCGCCGCTCGAAAAGTACGCGCTTCCCATTCAATCCCCGGGTTCGACCTTCCACGAGACGACACGAGTTCTCGGCGAGCTTCTGCGCGACATCTACGCCGCCACGGAAACCGAGGACAGCGGCGGGATCTTCCGACTCTTCTGTCCGGACGAGACGTCGAGCAATCGCCTCGGCGCCGTGTTCGAGACAACCGACCGCTGCTGGCAACTGCCGATCACCGACTACGACGACGGACTGTCCTCGGACGGTCGTGTCATGGAGGTCCTCAGCGAGCACCTCTGCGAGGGTTGGCTCGAGGGCTATCTGTTGTCCGGTCGACACGGGATGTTCGCGAGCTACGAAGCGTTTGCGATGGTGAGTGTCTCGATGCTCATCCAGCACGCCAAGTGGCTCCAACATGCCGTCGACCTGCCGTGGCGGGCGTCCGTCGCTTCGCTCAACGTGCTGCTGACCAGTACATGCTGGCGCAACGACCACAACGGATTCAGTCATCAGGGCCCCGGCATGATCGACGCCGTTATTCCATTGGCACCCAGTGTGATCCGCGTGTGGCTACCGCCGGACTCCAACACCTTGCTCTCGATCTCGGACCACTGCCTGCGTAGTACCGACCACGTCAACCTGATAGTCGTGGACAAGCAACCGCACCTGCAATACCTCACGCTCGAGCAAGCGCACGAGCACTGCGCGGCGGGCGCTTCGGTGTGGGAATGGGCCGGAACCGAAGCACGCGGACAGGAACCGGACGTGGTCCTGGCCGCTGCGGGAGATGTGCCGACGCAGGAGATCCTGGCTGCTGCACAGTTGCTGCGCGATCACACGCCAGAACTGATCACCCGCGTCGTCAACGTCGTCGATCTGATGGCCTTGCTGACGCCAACCGAGCATCCCCACGGATTTGGGGAGCGTGTCTTCCTCGATTTGTTCACCGCGCAGACCGACGTCGTGTTCGCATTCCACGGATACTCGCGTGCGGTGCACGAACTGATTCACGGGCGTCCGAGTCCCGAACGCTTCCACGTTCGCGGATTCAGTGAACAGGGAACAACCACAACACCGTTCGACATGGTTGTCCTCAACAAGATGAGCCGCTACCACCTGGTGATCGAGGCGCTACGACGCTCCAAGCGTCGGCCGGCCGGGGCGTCCGAGTTGGCGGAGTTCTGCCGGACACAGCTCGAAAAGCACTCGCGTTACATCGTCGAGCACCTCGAAGACATGCCGGAGGTAGAAAACTGGACCTGGTCCTGAAATTCAGGACCAGGCCCAGTTGGGTCTGAACATTCTCGGTTCAGCTCAGTGCAGTGCAGTGCAGTGCAGTGCAGTTCAGTTCATGGGCAGCGGCACTGCGCCGCGAGCTGCCAACATGTCGGTCATCAGCTTGGACTCGCTCTGCTGCGTGTTGACCATGGTCTGCGCCAGGCTGCGCACCGGACCCTCGGTGGCGTCGGCAGCTGCGTACTCCATCATCGGAAGCCCACCTTCGTGGTGACGAAGCATCAACTGCAGGAACAAGGTGTCGAGTTGCAGGCCTTCCGCCGCGCGGAGAGCCGCGAGGTCCTCGGGGGACGCCATGCCAGGCATGGTGTCGACCGGGCCGGAATGAGCCATGTCCATCGTGGCCGAAGTCCCGTGCGATCCGTGGCCGGAGCCCGAATCCGACGACATCCACTCCATGTACGGACCCACCTTGGACAGCGGCTGATCCCACATGATCAGCCACGCCTGCATCTGACCGAGCTGGTTCTGCTGCGTGGTCAAGATGTCGAACGCCAGCGTGCGCACATCGTTGTCCGTTGACTTCGTCAGGGCGATGGACGCCATGTCCACGGCCTGGCTGTGGTGCACGCTCATGTCCTGCGCGAAGCCCACGTCCACCGAATCAGATGCCGGAACGGTCAGTGACGACTTCGCATCGGGTCCGACGAGGTTCGTCAGTGCGCCGAGGGCAAAACCGACGGCGATCGCGCCGATCAGACCGATGATCAGCAGTGCGGTGCGCTGACTCGGCTTCGAAGGCTGATCGGTGGTCTCTGAACTATTCACCGGACTATCCACCGGCGGGAATCTGTTCGTCGGTGGCCGGGGTCGCGCCCGTGCCGTCCATCTGGATGGCGTCGGCGCCCGGAGGCGTCGGATCGAACGGCGACGTCGACGGGGTGAACAGCGGGTTGGTGCAGCTCGCTCCGACCTCGGGGTAGACGTTCGGGTTCTGGTTCAACGCGGTGATGAACTGATCGATGCGATCGTCGTCGGCCTTGTCGATCTCGAGGCGATGGCCCCACGACTGCAGAGAAATGGGGCTGCTCTGGCCGGGGAACGGCGACATCAGCATGTAGGACTTGCCGTTGACGCGTCCGGCGAGGCTGTCGATCTGGTCCTGGTCGACGAGATCGGGGTTGTACGTGATCCAGATGGCGCCGTGCTCGAGCGAGTGGACGGCGTTCTCGGTGCGAATCGGGTCGGCGTACACGGTTCCGGTGCAGTTCGCCCAGGTGGCGTCGTGCGGGCCACCGAACGGCGGGGTCTGGTCGTACGCCACGCGCTGAGTGGAATCGACGTGCTGGCCGGCCGGGTACTCGATCTTGAGGACGCCGTCGATCTTGTCGGACGGATCCTTGTTCTCGGAGCTGTACTTGTACGGCTCGAGGGCCTGCCGCTCCTCGACCTTGGGCCACAGATTGATACCGAGCACGGCGATGAGTGCGAGCACAGCCACACCGGCGCCGATCGACAGCCAGGGGATCTGGCGGGGAGCGGGGACACCGCCCTTGCCCTTCTTGGCCGGCCGACTGTTCTTGTTGGCGGCCTTGATGGCCTTGGCTGATTTGGCCCCGGAGTTCTTGTTGGGACCGCGACTATCGGAACCGCTTGGCATCGATTGGGCTCTTTCGGTGTGTGGGCTTGAGGTGTGGCGCGCCCGCGCATGAAGGTACGCGGTGGTAGCTCGGGCATTACCACTGTACTTTCCGAGTCTGAGGGCAAACTTTGAGAGTGGCGTGCGACACGCCACAGCGGCCCCGCGCACGTTCACGGAGAGCGAGGCGTGAGGCGAGTCTCCACTTCCGGTGTGCAGGCAATAGGATGAATACCTGTGACTCCAGCTGACCTTGCCGAACTGCTCCGCGGAACCGCAGCGAGCGTCCTTGCCGATCGTGGCCTCGACGTATCCGTGCTGCCCGAAACCCTTACCGTCGAGCGACCACGCAACCCCGAGCACGGCGATTACGCCACCAACATTGCCATGCAGGTAGCCAAGAAGGTCGGCACCAATCCCCGCGAGCTGGCGGGCTGGATCGCCGAAGCCCTCACCGCTGCCGACGGAATCGAATCCGCCGAGATCGCCGGACCCGGCTTCCTCAACATCCGGCTGGACAAGGACGCCCAGGGCGCGATCGTCGTGTCGGTTCTCGAAGCCGGTGCGTCGTACGGCTCGGGTGACTCCCTCGCCGGCAAGAAGATCAACCTCGAGTTCGTCTCGGCCAACCCCACCGGACCGATTCACCTCGGTGGAACCCGTTGGGCTGCAGTCGGAGACGCGCTCGGACGCATTCTGTCCGCGCAGGGTGGATTGGTCACACGTGAGTACTACTTCAACGATCACGGTGCCCAGATCGACCGCTTCTCGCGTTCACTGATCGCTGCAGCGAAGGGTGAACCTGCTCCGGAAGACGGTTACGCCGGTGCATACATCGCCGACATCGCCGCCTCGGTTCTGAAGCAGCGTCCCGACGTCATGGAGCTGCCCGCCGACGAGCAGCAGGAAACCTTCCGCGCCATCGGCGTCGAATTGATGTTCACGCACATCAAGCAGACCCTCCACGACTTCGGCGTCGACTTCGACGTCTACTTCCACGAGAACTCGCTCTTCGAATCCGGTGCGGTCGAGAAGGCCGTCGAATCCCTCAAGGGTTCGGGCAACCTCTTCCACGAAGACGGTGCGTGGTGGCTCAAGAGCACCGACTACGGCGACGACAAGGACCGCGTCGTCATCAAGAGCGACGGCAACGCCGCCTACATCGCCGGTGACATCGCCTACTTCCAGAACAAGCGCGCCCGCGGGTTCGACCTCTGCATCTACATGCTCGGTGCCGACCATCACGGATACATCGGCCGTCTCAAGGCTGCCGCGGCCGCATTCGGCGACGATCCGGACACCGTCGAGGTGCTGATCGGCCAGATGGTCAACCTCGTCAAGGACGGCACTGCCGTCAAGATGAGCAAGCGCGCAGGCACCGTCATCACCCTCGACGACCTGGTCGAGGCAATCGGCGTCGACGCCTCGCGTTACGTCATGATCCGCTCGTCGGTCGACTCGAGCATCGACATCGATCTCGACCTGTGGACCAAGACCAGCAGCGAGAACCCCGTCTACTACGTCCAGTACGCGCATGCACGCCTCTCGGCGATCGCTCGCAACGCCGCGGACCTCGGTCTGTCCGCCGACGCGAGCAACCTCGCCCTGCTCACCGTCGAGCAGGAGGGTGACCTCATCCGCACGATCGGCGAGTACCCACGCGTCGTGTCGAGCGCGGCGAATCTGCGTGAGCCGCACCGTATTGCCCGCTACCTCGAAGAACTCGCGGGTGCGTACCACCGCTTCTACGGCGCGTGCCGCATCCTTCCGCAAGGCGACGAAGACGCCACCGACGTGCACCGCGCGCGTCTGGCTCTCTGCGCCGCCACCCGACAGGTCCTGGCCAACGGCCTCGAACTGCTCGGCGTCACCGCACCGGAGCAAATGTGAACGCGCACCCCGCCGGCCCCAAGCATGCCGAGCAGTTGCAGGCCCCCGGCTTGCCCGACCGTCCTGCCAGCCCCGAAGCCTTCGGTGAACTCTCACCGCAGGTGTGGCCGCGCAACGCTTCTCGCGGCGACGACGGTGAAGTGACCCTCGCGGGTGTCAAGGTCGGTGAACTTGCCGAGAAGTACGGCACCCCGCTGTTCGTCATCGACGAGGACGACTTCCGCTCGCGTTGCCGCGACATGGCCCGCGCCTTCGGCCCGGATGCCAAGGTGCACTACGCATCCAAGGCATTCCTCTGTGGCGAGATCGCACGCTGGGTCGCCGACGAAGGCCTCTCGCTCGACGTCTGCTCCGGCGGCGAACTGGCGATCGCGTTGCACGCGGACTTCCCGGCCGAGCGAATTGCCATGCACGGCAACAACAAGTCAGTCGCCGAACTGGCCGCTGGTGTCGCCGCGGGCGTCGGGCATGTCGTGCTCGACTCGGCGATCGAGATCGACCGACTCGATCGTGTCGCCGGTGAGGCCGGTGTCGTTCAGGACGTGTTGATCCGACTGACCGTCGGCGTCGAAGCGCATACCCACGAATTCATCTCCACCGCACATGAGGACCAGAAGTTCGGTTTCTCGCTGGCCGGGGGAGCGGCGATCGACGCGGTCCGTCGCGTCTTCGCTGCCGACAACTTGCGACTGGTCGGCCTGCACAGCCACATCGGTTCGCAGATCTTCGACGTCGACGGTTTCGAGGTGGCAGCGCACCGCGTGATCGGTTTGCTCCGCGACGTCGTCACCGAGTTCGGAGTCGAGAAGACCAAGCAGATTTCGATCATCGACCTCGGCGGCGGCATGGGGATCTCGTACATCCCCTCCGACGACCCGCCGCCCGTCGACGAACTGGCAGCAAAGCTCGGCCACATCGTGCGCAACGAGTCCGCCCTGGCCGGATTGCCGGAGCCGACGCTTGCCGTCGAACCCGGCCGCGCCATCGCCGGACCTGGCACGGTGACGCTCTACGAGGTCGGCACCATCAAGGACGTCACGGTGGGTAGCTCGCTGACACGCCGCTACATCAGCGTCGACGGCGGGATGAGCGACAACATCCGCACGTCCCTCTACGGTGCGGAGTACGAAGCCAAGTTGGTTTCGCGAACTTCCGAGGCTGATCCCGTCGTTGCACGTATCGTCGGTAAGCACTGCGAGTCCGGTGACGTGGTCATTCGGGACACCTGGATGCCCGACGACGTCGGGCCCGGTGATTTACTAGCGGTAGCAGCGACCGGTGCATACTGCTATTCGATGTCGAGCAGGTACAACCTGCTCACCCGCCCAGCCGTGGTGGCGGTGCGTGACGGAGTCTCACGTGTGATTCTGCGGAGGGAAACAGTGGAAGATCTGCTCAGCTTGGAGGTATCGCAGTGACGAGCGAATCGGCGCATCGCGCTATCGGTGTGGCCGTTCTCGGCCTCGGCAACGTCGGGAGCGAGGTCGTCCGGATCATTCGTGAGCAGGCCGAGGAACTCGAAGCTCGCGTCGGCGCCCCGTTGGAACTGCGGGGAGTTGCCGTCCGCCGTATCGGCTCGGACCGCGGAATTCCCGAGGAACTGCAGACGACGGACGCCGAGTCCCTGGTCGGTCGTGACGACGTCGACATCGTGGTCGAGGTGATCGGCGGAATCGAGCTCCCTCGCAAGCTGATTCTCTCTTCCCTCAACTCCGGTAAGTCGGTCGTGACCGCCAACAAGGCGCTGCTCGCGGACCACACCGGTGAATTGGCGGAGGCTGCAGAGGCCAACTCTGTCGACCTGTACTTCGAGGCCGCTGTTGCCGGTGCGATCCCCGTGATCCGCCCGCTCACACAGTCGTTGGCTGGAGACCGTGTCAACAAGGTCGCCGGAATCGTGAACGGCACCACCAACTTCATCCTCTCCGCGATGGACGAGACCGGCGCCGACTACGAGGAGACCCTCGCCGAAGCCGGACGCCTCGGATACGCAGAAGCCGACCCGACCGCGGACGTCGAAGGCTACGACGCCGCGGCGAAGGCAGCGATCCTCGCGTCGATCGCATTCCACACCCGCGTCACTGCCGCGGACGTGTACCGCGAAGGAATCTCCACGATCACCTCCGCAGACCTGGCGTCGGCGAAGGCACTCGACTGCACGATCAAGTTGCTCTCGATCTGCGAGCGCATCGTCACGCCCAAGGGCAAGGAGCGGATTTCTGCTCGCGTGTACCCGGCGCTGGTTCCGCTCAGCCATCCGCTGGCCTCGGTCAACGGCGCGTTCAACGCCGTTGTCGTGGAAGCAGAGAACGCCGGCCGGCTCATGTTCTACGGCCAGGGCGCTGGCGGCGCCCCCACCGCTTCCGCGGTGATGGGTGACCTGGTGATGGCGGCGCGCAACAAGGTTCACGGCGGCCGCGGCCCCCGCGAGTCCAAGTACGCCAAGCTCAAGGTCGCCCCGATGGGCGACATCCTCACGCGCTACTACGTGAACATGGAGGTCGCGGACAAGGAAGGTGTGCTGTCCGCAGTCGCCGCCGAGTTCGCCAAGCACGGCGTGAGCATCTCCGTCGTCCGCCAGGAGGGCGCCGGCGCCGGCGCGCGTCTGGTGGTCGTCACTCATGTAGCAACCGACGCGGCTCTCTCCGAGACCGTGGCGGCCCTCAACGAACTCGAATTCGTCACCGCTGTGACCAGCGTGCTGCGACTGGAAGGCACTGAACAATGACCGGCATCGTCAACCCCGTCCACAAGGCATGGCCGGGTCTCATCGAGGCATACCGGGACCGTCTCGCGATCGGTGACAACTGGAAGACCGTCACCCTGCGCGAAGGCGGCACCCCGCTCCTGCCGGCCGGCCACCTCTCCGAGATCACCGGCTGCGACGTCTACCTCAAGGTCGAGGGTCTCAACCCCACCGGTTCCTTCAAGGACCGCGGCATGACGATGGCCGTCACCGACGCCTTGGCCCGTGGCCAGCGCGCAGTTCTGTGCGCGTCCACCGGCAACACCTCCGCCTCGGCCGCTGCGTATGCAGCCAAGGCAGGCATGACCTGCGCCGTGCTCATCCCGCAGGGCAAGATCGCCATGGGCAAGCTTGCGCAGGCAGTCATGCACGGCGCCAAGATCATTCAGGTCCAGGGTAACTTCGACGACTGCCTCGAACTGGCACGCAAGACCACGGCGGAATTCCCCACCATCGGTCTGGTCAACTCCGTCAACCCGGTGCGCATCGAAGGTCAGAAGACCGCGGCATTCGAGATCATGGACGTGCTCGGCAAGGCTCCCGACGTGCACGCTCTCCCGGTCGGAAACGCAGGAAACATCACCGCGTACTGGCGCGGATACTCCGAGTACTACGCCGACGGTCTGACCACGGTCAAGCCCCGCATGCTCGGCGTCCAGGCAGCCGGTGCGGCTCCGCTGGTCAACGGCGCACCCGTCAAGGACCCCGAAACCATCGCTACCGCAATCCGAATCGGTTCCCCCGCTTCCTGGAACGGCGCTGTCGCCGCGAAGGAAGAGTCGAACGGTGCATTCCGTGCCGCCACCGACGAGAAGATCCTCGAGGCTTACCGTCTGATCGCCGCCACCGAGGGCGTCTTCGTCGAACCGGCGTCGGCAGCCAGTGTCGCCGGCCTGCTCGCCGCACGTGCAGAGGGCTGGCTCGAGCCGGGCCTGACCGTCGTGTGCACGGTGACCGGTAACGGTCTCAAGGATCCTGACACGGCTTTGAAGGGTATGCCGAACGTCGAGCCGATCGGTGTCGATCCCGTTGCCGTCGCGGCTGCCCTCGAGCTTGCATAGTGTCCGTGGATTCATCGACCACTCCGCGGAATCCGGTGTCTGACATGACTATAACCCTGCCTATCGGCCTTTCGGTGACTGCTCGCGTCCCGGCCTCGAGTGCAAACTTGGGGCCGGGGTTCGACACCCTCGGTCTGGCGTTGGGGTTGTACGACGAAATCGTGGTCACCACAACGGATTCGGGCCTTCAGATTCGCGTCGAAGGTGAAGGCGCTGCCGACGTACCTTGGGGTCCTTCGCATCTCGTGGTTCGCGCTATCGAGCGCGGTCTCGAAGCGGCCGGGGTGTGGGCCAGTGGCCTGGACGTGTTGTGCCGCAACGCGATCCCGCACTCGCGCGGGTTGGGATCCTCGGCTTCTGCGGCTGTCGGCGGACTGGCAGCAGCCAACGGTCTGGCGCGCGCACTCGATGCCGAGATCGGCTTGACGGAAGAGCAGTTGGTTCAACTCTCGTCCGAGTTCGAAGGTCACCCGGACAATGCGTCTGCCAGTGTTCTCGGTGGCGCAGTGGTCTCGTGGAGTTGCCCACCGGCCGTCGAAGGCGACGAGCCGATCTACTCCGCGGCGAAACTCGATGTCCATCCCGACATCCGTGCTGTGGCACTGGTTCCCGAGGAGCGCTCGTCCACCGCACACACTCGTGGCCTCCTGCCCGAATTGGTTCCGCACCAGGATGCCTCGTTCAACGCGAGCCGCAGCGCGCTGGCTGTCGTTGCGCTCACTGCTCGGCCCGATCTGTTGATGGCAGCCACCGAGGATCGCCTGCATCAGGCGCAGCGCGCACCCGCACTGCCGCTCACGACGCGATGGATCGGGATCTTGCGCGCGACGGGCATTGCTGCGACCGTTTCGGGAGCAGGCCCCACCGTGTTGGCGCTCAGCACAGAACCTTTCCCCGTCGAGCTCGCCGAAGCGGCGCGGGCAGACGGACTACGTGTGCTCGAATTGGACATCGCCGACGGCGTCGAAGTATCCACGACGACTGTCTGATCCCTGCCTTGGTCCTGGTGATCGCCCACTACCGATCGGTAGTGAACTGACACACCCAGTCGTCCAGATTCTTGCCGGACTCAGGTTTGGACGCTATCCTGGGCTATGTCCGTACATCGTGCGCGTCAGTCGCCGGTGCATCACCAGGGGGCAAAACTCCTTCCCAATCGGGGTCCACAGTCCTTGGCATGATTCTCGCAGGCATGATCCTCACGCTTGTACCTTCTCCGAAGGTTTGAATCCTCCGCGGATCGAACACTCAGAGGTTCCATATCTCTGGGGTTCAACACACGGGGGAGTGAATCGTCGACGAAGGCGCGTTGGGCAGGTTTGCGAGCGCATGAAAAGTTTGAGGCGAGAGTTTCCGACAATCATGTGACGGCGGACAAGCCGGCAGTTCTGGACAGCAACCACGTACGGCACCACCGAGTTCGGTATTCAATCGAACTGCGGGACGAACCCTCGACTTTGCGCAGTGCGAGTGAGGGAAGGAAAGGACCTCCGTGACCGATACGGACCTCATCGCCACTTCTGCACCCGCCGGGTCGGAATCAGGCGACAATTCTCAGGCGTCATCTTCAGCATCGAACGGTGCGGTGGCGACCTCCACGAAGCGTGCCGAAACGCGCCGTGGTGCCGGACTCTCCGGCATGGTGCTCACCGAACTCCGCACTCTTGCGGGTGAACTGGGCATCAAAGGCACTTCCGGCATGCGCAAGGGCGACCTGATCGCAGCCATCAAGGAGCGCCAGGGCGGCAGCGCAAAGGCTGCACCCGCACAGAGCGAACTCACTCTCGACGACGCACCCGTTGCGCGCACTCGTGCCAAGAGCACCCGCGCCGCACGCACCGAAACCCCCGCAGCCGAAACGGCTCCCGCGGCAGAATCCGCTCCTGCCGAGGCAGCGCCTGCGCGTACCGAATCCGCCGAGGATTCCGATCAGAGCGCACCCCGTCGTGGACGTCAGCGTCGCGGCGCCGCTCGTCGTGCAGGTTCACCCGACCAGGGTGAACTGAGCATCGAGCAGGACACTCCTTCGGCAAAGTCCGACGCGGACACCTCGAAGGCCGCCGATACCTCGAAGGTCGCCGAGACCGCCAAGGCTGAGGCTCCGGCCGAGCGTCCTGCGCGCACCGAGGGCAAGTCCGACGCTGATCAGGCTCCCGCCGAGCAGGGCAACGAGCGTCCCCGCCGCGAGCGCAACCGGGACAATCAGGGCCAGCGAGACAACCAGGGCCAGCGCGAGAACCAGGGCAACCGGGGCAACCAGGATCGCCAGGATCGCCAGGACCGTCAGGATCGCGGCAACCAGAACAACGCCGGCCAGAACAACGCCGGTCCGCGTACGGACAACCGCAACAACGGACCGGACGACGACGAAGAGGGTGGACGCGGACGCCGCGGACGCCGTTTCCGCGAGCGCCGTGGCCGTGGTCGCGACCGCGGTGAGGGTGGCGCACCCAACGATTCGCGCGAGACCGAAATCCGCGAGGACGACGTCCTTCAGCCGGTCGCCGGCATCCTCGACGTCCTCGACAATTACGCCTTCGTGCGTACATCCGGGTACCTCGCCGGTCCCAACGACGTCTACGTCTCCATGAACCTGATCCGCAAGAACGGCCTTCGCCGTGGCGACGCCATCACCGGTGCCGTCCGCGTCTCGCGTGACGGTGAGCAGGGCAGCCAGCGTCAGAAGTTCAACCCGCTGGTCCGCATCGACACGGTCAACGGCGGCGACGTCGAGGCCGCGAAGAAGCGCCCTGAGTTCAACAAGCTCACGCCGCTGTACCCGAACCAGCGTCTGCGCCTCGAGACCGAGCAGCACATTCTCACCACGCGTGTCATCGACCTGGTGATGCCCATCGGTAAGGGCCAGCGCGCCCTCATCGTGAGCCCGCCCAAGGCCGGTAAGACCAGCGTGTTGCAGGCGATCGCGAATGCCGTCGCCACCAACAATCCTGAGTGCTACCTGATGGTCATCCTCGTGGACGAGCGTCCCGAGGAAGTGACCGACATGCAGCGCAGCGTGAAGGGTGAGGTCATTTCCTCCACCTTCGACCGCCCGCCGGGAGATCACACCGCAGTTGCCGAGCTGGCAATCGAGCGTGCGAAGCGCCTGGTCGAGATGGGTAAGGACGTCGTCGTACTGCTCGACTCCATCACGCGTCTGGGTCGTGCGTACAACAACTCCTCGCCGGCGTCCGGACGCATCCTCTCCGGTGGTGTCGACTCGACGGCGCTCTACCCGCCGAAGCGTTTCCTCGGCGCTGCCCGCAACATCGAGAACGGCGGATCGCTCACCATCATCGCCACGGCGATGGTCGAGACCGGATCCACCGGCGACACCGTGATCTTCGAAGAGTTCAAGGGCACCGGCAACGCCGAGCTCAAGCTCGATCGCAAGATCGCCGAACGCCGCGTGTTCCCGGCCGTGGACGTCAACCCGTCCAGCACGCGTAAGGACGAGCTGCTCCTGAGCCCGGACGAAGCTGCTGTGCTGCACAAGCTCCGCCGCGTCCTGTCCGGTCTGGACTCGCATCAGGCCATCGATCTGCTGATCGATCGACTGAAGAAGAGCAAGAACAACCTCGAGTTCCTGATGCAGGTCTCCAAGACCGCACCGGGTGCGATCGACGACTGATCGACTCGACGTCAAAGGCCCACAACCAGCTGGTTGTGGGCCTTTTGCGTGGGCGGAACAAAACCGAGGGGCAGTGCGTTGACAACTTCGTACAGCCACCCCGAGGCGTGCGAGACGCGGATTATCTGGTGAGGTACCGCATCTGGCATACTGAACGGCCGAGTCCGGTTCCGGTTCACGATGTCGATTGGCGACGTCGACCCGGCGACCATTGAAAGGGACACCATGAAGGCAGGAATCCACCCAACCTACGTAGCGACCACCGTCGTCTGCGGTTGCGGTAACACGTTCGAGACCCACAGCACCAAGGAGTCCGGACGCATCAACGTCGAGGTTTGCTCGCAGTGCCACCCGTTCTACACGGGCAAGCAGAAGATTCTCGACACCGGTGGACGCGTCGCTCGCTTCGAGGCTCGCTACGGCAAGCGCGCAGACAGCAAGGTCCCGGCCACCGAGTCCTAGCTGTTCCGCCGACGCCCGATCTGCCATGCGCAGATCGGGCGTCGGCTTTTTTGTGCCTGCACTCGGTTTGCGCGTTTCCCGGGTCCCGGCGTCGAAATACCTTCAAGCGCGCACCGTAGGAATCGAAACTCAGAGCGGAGCGAACCATGGCAGGCGCAACCCAGCCCTCGGCCATCGACGACATCTTGGCGGAGCACGCCGGTCTCGAAGCGCAGATGTCCGATCCGGCGCTGCACAACGACCCTGCCGCTGCCAGGCGCGTCGGTAAGCGGTTCTCCGAGCTCTCGCCGATCATGTCGACGTACAACAAGCTCACGGCTGCGCAGGACGATCTGGAAGCTGCGCGCGAACTCGCCGCCGACGATTCCAGCTTCGCCGCCGAGATCCCCGATCTCGAAGCCGAGGTCGCGCAGCTCGAGCAGACGCTGACCGATCAGTTGGCACCGCGTGATCCGCATGACGGCGACGACATCGTCCTCGAAGTGAAGTCCGGTGAGGGCGGCGAAGAATCCGCGCTCTTCGCCTCGGACCTGGCCCGCATGTACGTCCGCTACGCGGAACGGCACGGCTGGCGCGTCGAGATCCTCGACGCGACGGTCTCCGATCTCGGCGGATACAAGGAAGCCACGCTGTCGATCAAGAGCAAGTCAGATACCCCGGACGGAGTGTGGGCGAGGCTCAAGTTCGAGGGCGGGGTTCACCGCGTCCAGCGAGTGCCCGTCACCGAATCCCAGGGACGCGTACACACTTCGGCCGCCGGCGTTCTGGTCTACCCGGAGCCCGAAGAGGTCGAGCAAGTCCAGATCGACGAGAGTGACCTGCGTATCGACGTCTACCGTTCGTCCGGCAAGGGCGGTCAGGGCGTCAACACCACGGACTCCGCGGTTCGAATCACGCACCTTCCGACCGGCATCGTCGTCACCTGCCAGAACGAGCGCTCGCAGCTCCAGAACAAGGCGCGTGCCATGCAGGTGCTTGCAGCCCGTTTGCAGGTAGTCGCCGAGGAAGCCGCGGACGCAGAAGCGTCGGCAGGTCGCCAGAGTCAGGTTCGGACGGTGGACCGTTCGGAGCGCATCCGCACCTACAACTTCCCTGAGAACCGCATCACCGATCACCGCATCGGATTCAAGTCGCACAACCTCGACGCAGTGCTCGACGGTGAGCTCGACGCACTTCTCGACGCATTGGGCAAGGCGGACCGAGAGGCGCGTCTCGCGGCCGAGTAGATGCAGACCATGACTGACCTCCATCCCGCCGGGAACTCGGTGAACCGCGTGTCGGTCGAGCGTGGCAGGCTGTACCCGTGAGTCGACTTCCACTTCGTTTGGCGCTGATCGAAGCTGCAAAACAGCTCGACGCCGCAGGTGTGCCCAGCCCACGCACCGACGCCGAGTTGTTGGCATCCCACCTGCTCGGCGTCGAACGCACGCGTCTCGGGCTGATTCCGTTGGTCGATCCCGAGGTCATCGCGGCGTTCGACGAGTTGGTTGCGCAACGCGTGAAGCGGATTCCGTTGCAGCACATCATCGGAGTCGCATCGATGGGCAACATCGACGTCGCTGTCGGTCCGGGTGTCTTCATTCCGCGGCCCGAAACCGAATTGCTCATGGGTTGGGCGCTCTCGTTCCTCGAAGGTTGCGGAAGCAAGCCGCCGGTAGTTCTGGACCTGTGCACGGGATCGGGTGTACTCGCGCTGTCCATCGCCGAGGCCCGTCCAGACGCCGTCGTTCACGCCGTGGAGAAAGAGCCCGCCGCGTTGGCGTGGGCGCGTCGTAATGCTGCCGACCGCGAGGCCGCCGGTGATACACCGATCCATCTGCATCAGGGCGATGTCACTGATCGGAACCTGTTGCCAGGGCTCGAGGGCGGCGTCGATCTGGTCGTGTCCAATCCGCCGTACATCCCCGAAGGCGCGCAATTGCAGCCTGAGGTCATGGATTACGACCCGCACACCGCGTTGTTCGGTGGCGCCGACGGTCTGTCCGTCATCAAACCCATGATCAGCAACATCGCGAGGTGGCTTCGAATCGGCGGCGCGGCAGGCATCGAGCACGACGACACCAACGGCGACGGCGTCGCTGCGCTGTTCTCGGCGCGCCGGGTATTCGGCGACGTTGCACAGCATCCCGATCTTGCCGGTCGTCCGCGTTTCGTCGTCGCGAGACGTGTCGCCACCGACGTGGAAGCGCAGCGGAATCGAACGCCCGAAGTGCAGAGTGAAAGGATGGCTGAGTGAGCACCGTGTACGACTGCAGTCAGACAGATTCCCGAACCGCAGGCTTGGCCGCCGCGAAGAACGCGCTCAAGGCCGGCCGACTCGTAGTTCTCCCTACCGACACCCTTTACGGACTCGCCGCGGACGCGTTCGACAGCGAAGCTGTCACGAGTCTGTTGCGCGCCAAGGGACGCGGGCGAGACATGCCCGTCCCGGTACTGGTCGGATCGTGGAACACCATCGACGGGCTCGTCTACAGCGTGCGCCCCCAGGCGCGGGATCTGATCCGCGCGTTCTGGCCCGGCGGACTGAGCTTGGTCGTCGAGCAGGCGCCTTCACTTGCCTGGGACCTCGGTGATACCCGCGGAACCGTCATGCTCCGCATGCCGCTGCACCCGGTTGCCCTCGAACTGTTGCGCGATGTCGGACCGCTTGCCGTCTCGAGCGCCAACATTTCGGGGCGTCCGCCGGCAACTACCGTCGAGGAAGCCCGAGATCAGCTCGGCGGATCTGCCAGCGTGTATCTCGACGGAGGCAAGGCCGAACACGCCGTTGCTTCCACGATCGTCGACCTGACCGGCAATTCACCGCGTATCTTGCGAGTGGGTGCCGTCTCGGCAGAATCCATCGCCGAGGTATTGGGCACCAGTCCGGAAAGCCTCGTAGAGGGAGTTTCGTAACGATGGTCGGCGCCGGCGGCGAGCGCGCGGGGGAATCCACGTATTGGGGACCGGATTTCGGTGAGCTTGCCACGGCGGACCCCGAGATCGCGGCTGTTGCGCTGGCCGAACTCGAGCGTCAGCGCGGCGGGCTTCAACTCATCGCGAGCGAGAACTTCACCAGCCCCTCGGTACTGGCTGCCTTGGGTTCGACCCTGAGCAACAAGTACGCCGAGGGCTATCCGGGTCGGCGTTACTACGGCGGGTGCGAGTACGTCGACGTAGCCGAGAATCTGGCGATCGACCGGGCAAAGGCACTGTTCGGCGCCGAGCACGTCAACGTCCAGCCGCATTCGGGGGCCACCGCGAATCTCGCGGTGTACGCCGCATTCGCCAAGCCCGGCGACACCGTATTGGCGATGAGTTTGCCGCACGGTGGGCATCTGACTCACGGGTCTCGGGTCAGCTTTTCGGGGCAGTGGTTCACCACCGTTCCCTATCACGTCGATTCGGCCACCGAATTGATCGACTACGACGAGGTTCGCACCCTGGCTCTGGCGCGCAAACCGAAAATCATCATCGCCGGCGCGACCGCGTACTCCCGAACCATCGACTTCGCAGCCTTCCGGTCGATCGCGGACGAGGTCGGTGCGATCCTGTGGGTCGATGCCGCCCACTTCATCGGACTCGTGGCAGGCCGGGCGATACCGTCGTGTGTTCCGTATGCCGACGTGGTCTCCGCGACGACGCACAAGGTCCTCAGAGGCCCGCGCGGCGGAATGATCTTGTGCCGCAGCGAGCATGCCACGGCTGTCGATCGCGCGGTGTTCCCCTTCATTCAAGGCGGCCCGATGATGCATGCGATCGCTGCGAAGGCGGTTGCCTTCAAAGAAGCGTCGACGCCGGAATATCGTTGGTATGCACAGGAAGTGGTTGCCAATGCGTCGGCGCTCGCGCAGTCGTTGGAAGCTCGCGGCCTGCGCACCGTGTCCGGTGGAACCGACACGCATCTGGCGCTTCTCGATCTGCGCGCAAGCGGTGTCACCGGCGTCGACGCCGAGCGTAGGTGCGGACTGGCTTCGATCACGCTCAACAAGAACGCGATTCCGTTCGATCCGCAGTCGCCGGCCGTCACGTCCGGAATCCGCGTCGGATCCGCGGCCGTGACGACCCAGGGGTTCAACAGTTCCGACATGAGCGTCGTGGGGGAGTTGATCGCGCGTGCAGTCGTAGCGGATCCAGCCACCACGTCAGGGGAGGCCGAGTTGGCATCGGTTGCCGACGGCGTTCGCGAACTGGTACGGGCAAAACCTGCCTATCCCCGCCGGACGGGTGATCTCGCGCAGTGATCACTTCGTACGAGGCGACCACATATCTGGCACAGGGTGGCGGGGGAGCGGGTGTGCCCATCCGTGAACTGTTGCTCGTGCTGTGTACGGCGGCGGTAGTGACATACCTGGCGACTGGCGCAGTCCGGTTGTTGGCGCTGCGGTTCGGCGCAGTCGCGATTCCTCGTGATCGGGACGTTCACGTCGAGCCGATTCCGCGCCTCGGTGGCGTCGGAATGTATATCGGCATGGTTGTCGGTCTGCTGTTTGCGCAGCAATTACCGGCGCTCACAAGAGGTTTCGGCTTCGGTAGTCCAGATGTACACGCTGCGCTCGTAGCGGGCGCCGTCATCGTCCTCGTGGGCGTGATCGACGACAGGTGGGGCCTCGACGCTCTCACCAAGTTCGTGGGTCAGGTGACTGCTGCCGGAGTGCTTGTGGTGATGGGCGTCAGTTGGTTCATCATCTACAACCCTTTCGGTGGTGACGGTGGGTCCACGATCATCCTCGATCAGATTCAATCGGGACTGTTCACGGTGGCTATCGCCGTGGCGACCATCAACGCGATGAACTTCGTCGACGGTCTCGACGGATTGGCCGCCGGTTTGGGCCTCATCGCGGCCTTGGCGATCCTCATCTTCTCGATCGGTCTGCTCCACGATCAGGGCGGCGACGCGAGTGTCTACCCGCCGGCGATGATCGCGGCGGCCTTGGCAGGCGCTTGTCTCGGTTTTCTTCCGCATAACTTCAATCCAGCGCGCATTTTCATGGGCGATTCCGGGTCGATGTTGATCGGTCTCATGCTTGCCGCGATCTCCACCAGTGCATCCGGTCGTATTCCGCTCACTGCTTACGGAACCCGCGACCTGGTCGGCCTCCTCGCGCCGTTGTTGCTGGTCGGTGCTGTGATGTTCATCCCGATGCTGGACATGCTCCTGGCCGTGATCCGCCGGACTAAAGCGGGCGTCAGTCCGTTCAGTCCGGACAAGATGCACCTGCATCATCGCCTCCTGCAAATCGGACACACGCACCGACGGGTTGTGCTGGTCATCTACCTGTGGGTCAGCGTTCTGGCTTTCGGTGCCGTCGGATCCTCGCTGCTCAATCGACAGCTGGTTGTCGTACTGGTTGCGGCCGGGTTGGTCATTGCCTTGTTCTTCACGGCGGTGCCGTCCCTGATCGATCGCAAGCAACAGCGTCGCTAGCCAAGTTTCCCGATCCATTACCCTTGGGCATCGTGACGAACACGCCGCAGCCTGTACCTGCCTCGCAACCCATCCCTGATTCGACCGCCGCCATGAAGTCGGCCGTGAAGTGGGGTGTGATGGGGCTGATCGCGCTGGCCGTGGTCGGCGCGCTCCTGGGCGGGCTCTTCGCCGGCAAGGAAGGCGTCTACGGAGCCCTGATAGGCGCAGCCGTCGGCGGCGGGTTCATCCTGTTCACGGCGCTGGGCGTGCTACTCACAGCGAAGTTGCCTGCGCTCACGGCCGGCGCAGTTCTTCTCGGCACGTGGCTGCTGAAGATGATTCTCGCGATGGTTGTTCTCTTTGTCCTCTCGGACATGGATTTCTACAACAAGACCGCTCTCGTCCTGGTCATCATCATGTCGCTGGTCGTCGTGCTCGGCGCGGAGACATACGGCGTTCTCGGAACCAAAACTCCGTACGTCGATCCCACTCCCAGCAGCAACGTCGACGACGACGAGTAGTACTACAAGAGGTAACTAATCGGACTTCCAGGTACCCCATCTACACAATGTCGTAGATGACTTGATAAGGTTCGGTTCAAGCGAGAGCAATGGTGGGCCGAGTAACACTCAGCCGACGATGCCATGTGCTCGCAGGTGGTCGAAATTCTGACCACTGAGTCGACGAGAGTCGCCGACACCGACAGACGCCAGGCCCCTCTAGGGTTCTCCAGCTGCTGACGAATGCGCGAGTCGAACTTGTCGACTTGTAGATCGTCAATGTCCGATCGAACCGCAGTCAATGATGGCTGCGGACCGACTACGGGAGAGAACGCTGAGCGTCACCACCCTGGCCGCGGATGAATTCCATGCGCCGTCACTAGACGATTTTTTCCCGCCCTCCGTGTTGATTCACGCGGGCCCCTTCGAGCTCGACCGTCTGATGCTGATTCGTCTGCTGATGTCGGTGCTGGTCGCAGCCTTCTTCGTGATCGCGATGCGCAGCCCTCGATTGGTTCCCCGTGGGATGCAGAACGCCGCTGAGCTTGCGCTCGACTTCGTTCGTATCAACATCGCCGAGGAGATCCTGGGCAAGGAACAGGGCAAGCGCTTCCTGCCGGTCATCACGACGATCTTCTTCATCGTGGTCGCCAGCAACATGGCCAGCATCATTCCTTTCCTGAACATCTCGCCGAACGCACGAATCGGTATGCCCCTGGTACTCGCGGCGCTCGCCTACATCGTGTTCAACTACGTCGGAATCAAGAAGTACGGCTTCTTCAAGTACGTCAAGAGCAGCATCGTCGTTCCCGGCGTTCCGCTGCCCCTGCACTTCTTGTTGGTGCCCATCGAGTTCATCTCGACCTTCATCCTGCGCCCGTTCACGCTGATGGTTCGTCTCATGGCCAACATGTTGGCCGGCCACATCCTGCTGGTGCTGTTCTTCAGCGCGACGAACTACTTCTTCTTCGTGTCCGGCGGATTCCAGGCGATCTTCGGCGTTCCGTCGATCATCGCCGGTATCGCATTCACGTTCTTCGAGCTGCTGGTCATCTTCCTGCAGGCTTACGTGTTCGCGTTGCTGACCGCGGTGTACATCGAATTGGCGCTCCACGCCGACGAGCACTGACCTTTTACCTCCTCACCAGCTACACCAAGAACTGAGCCTCTTGCCGAATCCGGCAGAGGTCAACAGAAAGGGAATGGAACACCATGAGCATCGCTTACCTCGCTCAGGAAGTTGTCGAGACCAAGTCGCGCGGCTACGGAGCCATCGGCTACGGCCTCGCAGCAATCGGCCCCGGCATCGGCGTGGGCATCGTTGTGGGCAAGGCAATCGAAGGCATGGTCCGCCAGCCCGAGATGGCCGGCCAGGTTCGTACCACCATGTTCCTCGGTATTGCATTCACCGAGGCCCTCGCATTGATCGGCCTTGTCGCCGGTTTCATTTTCTAAGACAGACATGGGAGCCACCTTCGCAGTGCTCGCGGCAACAGAGGAGACACACAATCCTCTCTTGCCCGAGACATACGACATCGTGTGGTCCGCGGTTGCGCTCGTCGTAGTCGGTTTTGTCTTCTGGAAGCTCGTTCTTCCGAAGTTCCAGAAGGTCTTGGCCGAACGCACCGAGCAGATCGAGGGCGGCATCAAGAAGGCCGAAGACGCACAGGCAGAGGCAGCGGCCGCGCTCGAGCAGTACCGCGCGCAGCTCGCCGAAGCTCGTACCGAGGCAGCGCAGATCCGTGAGGAAGCGCGTACCCAGGGTCAGCAGATCATCGCTGACATGAAGGTTCAGGCGCAGGACGAGAGCGACCGCATCGTGGCCGCAGGCCACAGCCAGCTCGTCGCCCAGCGTCAGCAGATCGTCGCTGAGCTCCGCTCGGATCTCGGCAAGACCGCTGTAGACCTGGCCGAGAAGGTCATCGGGGAGTCTCTCGCCGACGACGTGAAGCGCGCCGGAACGGTTGATCGTTTCCTCAACGAGCTCGACACCGTCAGCGCTGATTCAGCCAGGAAGTGAGCAACATGTACGCAGCGAGCCGTGAAGCCTTGGCGCAGACTCGTTCTGCGCTGAGCAGTGCCCTGGGCGCCGTCTCTGCAGGAGCCGCAACTGCTGCTTCTGCTCAGGCTGGGTCCGAGCTCTTCTCGGTGGTCGAGGTACTCGACGGCCAGCGCGCTCTTCGCAGCGCGCTGGCTGACGCTTCGGCACCGGCCGCTGGTCGCCAGGCTTTGGCAGAGCAGTTGTTCTCCGGAAAGGTCGGCGCCGAGGCGCTCGCCACCGTGAAGGCAGCTGCAGGCCAGGACTGGTCTGCGGCCCGCGACTTGGTCAACTCGCTCGAACTGCTCGGACGCGAAGCTCTGCTCCGCGCCGCAGCCGATCAGAGCCAGTTGGACACCGTTGAGGACGAGCTCTTCCGTCTCGGTCGCATCGTGGCAGGGGATCCCAGCCTGGAGCAGACGCTCTCGGATCTGTCGGTTCCCGCAGCCCGCAAGCGTGAGTTCCTCTCCCGCTTGCTCTACGGCAAGGTCACTGCGGTCACCGAGGCACTCGCCGGACAGGCCGTCGGCCGGTTGAAGTCTGCACCCGCAGACACTTTCGATCAGCTGTCGAATCTTGCCGCAGCGCAGCGCGATACCACCGTTGCTCACGTTCGCAGCGCCTCGGCGTTGAGCTCGGAGCAGTCGGATCGCTTGGCCAGCACTCTTACCCGCACCTACGGGAAGCCGGTAGCAGTACACGTCGAGGTTGATCCAGAACTCCTCAGCGGCTTGGTCGTCCGGGTGGGCGACGAGGTTATCGACGGCAGCGCAGCGGGTCGACTCGCAGCACTGCGGAAGAACCTCAAGTAGTCCTTCAGCCGAACACATACTCCAGATCTTTTCGAAGACCAGACACCGAGAGCAGGAAAAACATGGCGGAGCTGACGATCTCCTCCGACGAGATCCGTAGCGCGATCGACAACTACACCGCGAGCTACTCCCCGGAGGCCTCCCGTGAGGAGGTCGGCACAGTGACCGACACCAGTGACGGCATTGCGCACGTCTCTGGCCTGCCTTCGGCTATGTCCAACGAGCTGTTGGAGTTCCCCGGTGGAATCGTCGGCGTCGCGCTCAACCTGGATGCCACCGAAATCGGTGCCGTCATCCTTGGCGATTACCAGAACATTCAAGAAGGCCAGGAAGTAAAGCGCACGGGCGACGTTCTGTCGGTTCCCGTCGGCGATGCTTTCCTCGGCCGCGTCATCGACCCGCTGGGTGCGCCTATCGACGGCCTCGGCGAGATCGAGAGCACCGAGAATCGTGCACTCGAGCTCCAGGCCGCTTCGGTGCTCGAGCGCCAGCCGGTCGAAGAGCCGCTCCAGACCGGTATCAAGGCTATCGACGCCATGACCCCGATCGGCCGCGGCCAGCGCCAGCTCATCATCGGCGACCGCAAGACCGGCAAGACCGCGGTCTGCATCGACGCCATCCTGAACCAGAAGGCCAACTGGGATTCCGGCGATGTCAACAAGCAGGTGCGCTGCATCTACGTTGCCATCGGTCAGAAGGGTTCCACCATCGCGGGCGTCAAGGCTGCCCTCGAGGAGAAGGGCGCGATGGAGTACACCACCATCGTTGCTGCTCCGGCCTCTGATTCCGCAGGCTTCAAGTGGCTCGCACCGTACACCGGCTCGGCCATCGGCCAGCACTGGATGTACCAGGGCAAGCACGTTCTGGTCGTGTTCGACGACCTGACCAAGCAGGCAGAGGCGTACCGCGCCATCTCGCTGCTGCTGCGTCGCCCGCCGGGACGCGAGGCTTACCCCGGTGACGTCTTCTACTTGCACTCCCGTCTGCTGGAGCGTTCGGCGAAGCTGTCCGACGCACTCGGCGGCGGCTCGCTGACGGCTCTGCCGATCATCGAGACCAAGGCGAATGACGTCTCGGCGTACATCCCGACCAACGTCATCTCCATCACCGACGGTCAGGTGTTCCTCGAGTCCGACCTGTTCAACAAGGGCGTTCGCCCCGCGATCAACGTCGGTATCTCGGTCTCCCGCGTCGGTGGCGCTGCACAGACCAAGGGCATGAAGAAGGTTTCCGGTTCGCTGCGTCTGGAACTGGCTCAGTTCCGTGAGCTCGAAGCGTTCTCCGCTTTCGCATCCGACCTCGACGCTGCCTCCAAGGCTCAGCTCGAGCGCGGTGCCCGTCTGGTCGAGCTGCTCAAGCAGGATCAGTACAGCCCGATCCCTGTCGAGGACCAGATCGTCTCGATCTACCTCGCCGGCGAAGGCATCTTCGACAGCGTTCCGATCGGTGACGTCCGTCGCTTCGAGAAGGAACTGCTCGAAGACCTCAAGCACTCGGCTGCTGGCGTCTACTCCAGCATCAACGGCGGTAAGGCACTCGATGCCGACAACGCTGCTGCGCTGATCGCTGCAACGAACAAGTTCAAGGAAGGCTTCATCGCATCCGACGGAAGCCGGGTCGTGAACGAGGCCGAGGCTGACGCTTTGGGCGCCGACGAGGTCGAGAACGAGCAGATCAACGTCAAGCGCAAGACCGTCAGCAAGTGACGTACGCGCCCATGACACTGCGAATTCCGAAGGGAGAGTGATTGATCGATGGCGAGCATTCTCGAATTGCGGTCTCGTATCAAGTCGGTCAACTCGACCAAGAAGATCACCAAGGCACAGGAACTGATCGCGACTTCGCGTATCACCAAGGCTCAGATTCGCGTCGCCGCGTCCAAGCCGTATGCCGAGGAGATCACGAAGGTACTCACCGAATTGGCGAGTGCGTCTGCTTCGCTCGATCACCCGTTGCTCAACGAGCGCCCGGAGCCCAAGCGGGCTGCGGTCCTCGTTGTCACCAGTGACCGCGGCATGTGTGGTGGCTACAACTCCAACGTCCTCAAGCAGGCAGAAGAGCTCATGGCTCTCCTCCGCAGCGAGGGCAAGGAGCCGGTCGTGTACGTGCTCGGTTCCAAGGGACTCGGCTACTACACGTTCCGCGGCCGCGACATCGGTGCTGCGTGGACGGGCTTCTCGCAGGATCCGGGTTACTCGGATGCAGCGAAGGCCAGCCGCCACCTGGTGGAGCTGTTCATGGCTGGTTCGGGTAACCAGGTTGCCGCTCCGAACGGTGAAGGCACGATCGAGGGCGTCGACGAACTCCATATCGTCTACACCCGCTTCGTGTCGATGCTGACGCAGACTCCCGAGGTTCGCCGTATGGCTCCTCTCGAGGTCTTCGTGTCGGAAGAGCGCATCGAACTCGGTGACGACATGCTGACCAACGGCCACGACGACGACCATGACAATGGCCCCGTCGCGGACTTCAGCTTCGAGCCCGAGCCCGAGAAGCTTCTCGGTGCTCTTCTCCCGAAGTACGTCAGCACTCGTATCTTCTCGTCGCTTCTCGATGCTGCGGCATCGGAGTCGGCAGCCCGTCGTACCGCCATGAAGGCCGCGACGGACAACGCAAACGAACTGGTGAACACGTTGAGCCGTCAGGCCAACCAGGCTCGCCAGGCCCAGATCACCCAGGAAATCAGCGAGATCGTCGGCGGCGCCAACGCGCTCGCCTCGAGCGCAGGAAGTGACTAGCACATGACCGCAGCAGTAACCGAAAACAACGGGGCAGGTTCGGCTTCGGCCGTAGCCGGCCGCGTCGTGCGGGTCATCGGTCCCGTCGTGGACGTTGAATTCCCGCGTGGCGCTGTTCCTGAACTGTTCAACGCCCTGAACGCCGAGATCACGCTTCCCTCGGTCGCCAAGACGCTGACGCTCGAGGTTGCACAGCACCTCGGTGACAACCTGGTCCGCACCGTCTCCATGCAGCCCACCGACGGCCTCGTCCGCGGCACTGCAGTGACCGACTCGGGCAAGCCGATCTCGGTTCCCGTCGGTGACGTCGTCAAGGGCCACGTGTTCAACGCCCTGGGCGATTGTCTCGACACCCCCGGCCTCGGCCGCGACGGCGAGCAGTGGGGCATCCACCGCAAGCCACCAGCCTTCGATCAGCTCGAAGGTAAGACCGAGATCCTCGAGACCGGCATCAAGGTCATCGACCTTCTCACCCCGTACGTCAAGGGTGGAAAGATCGGCCTGTTCGGTGGCGCCGGCGTCGGCAAGACCGTTCTGATCCAGGAAATGATCACGCGTATCGCTCGCGAGTTCTCGGGCACCTCGGTGTTCGCAGGCGTCGGTGAGCGTACCCGTGAGGGCACCGACCTCCACCTGGAAATGGAAGAGATGGGCGTCCTCCAGGACACCGCCCTTGTCTTCGGCCAGATGGACGAGCCGCCCGGAACGCGTATGCGCGTCGCCCTGTCCGCACTGACGATGGCGGAGTACTTCCGCGACGTTCAGGGCCAGGACGTCCTGTTGTTCATCGACAACATCTTCCGCTTCACGCAGGCAGGTTCCGAGGTTTCCACCCTCCTCGGCCGTATGCCTTCGGCAGTGGGCTACCAGCCCACGCTGGCGGACGAGATGGGTGAGCTCCAGGAGCGCATCACCTCGACCCGCGGTCGCTCGATCACCTCGCTGCAGGCTATTTACGTGCCCGCCGACGACTACACCGACCCCGCGCCGGCTACGACGTTCGCGCACCTCGATGCCACCACCGAGCTCTCGCGCCCGATTTCGCAGATGGGTATCTACCCCGCTGTGGATCCGCTGAGCTCGACCTCCCGCATCCTGGAGCCCGGCATCGTCGGTGCCGAGCACTTCCGCGTTGCCAACGAGGTCAAGCGCATCCTGCAGAAGTACAAGGAACTGCAGGACATCATCGCCATCCTCGGTATGGACGAGCTTCAGGAAGAGGACAAGGTCCTCGTCGGCCGCGCCCGTCGTATCCAGAAGTTCCTCGGCCAGAACTTCATCGTTGCCGAGAAGTTCACCGGTGAGCCCGGCTCCGTCGTGCCGCTCCGCGACACGATCGAAGCCTTCGACCGCGTCTGCAAGGGCGAGTTCGATCACCTGCCCGAGCAGGCATTCAACAGCTGCGGTGGACTCGACGACGTCGAGGCTGCAGCCAAGAAGATGGCCGGGAAGTAGTCCACGATGGCTGAGATGACCGTAGAACTCGTTGCCGTCGAGCAGCGCTTGTGGTCTGGTTCGGCGACGCTGGTCAGCGCTCAGACCACTGAGGGCGAAATCGGCATCATGCCCGGGCATGAGCCGGTCCTCGGCCAGCTGATCGAGGGCGGAACCGTGTCGATCACCCCGGTCGACGGCGAGCGTATCGTTGCTGCAGTACACGGAGGGTTCCTCTCCGTCACTGCGACGACGGTGACGATTCTTGCCGAGTCCGCGGACATGGCACAGGACATCGACGTCGAGGCAGCCAAGGCTGTCTTGGCCGAGAACTCGGGCGACCTCGAAGCGATTGCGGTCGCCAAGGGTCAGCTCCGGGCCGTCGAGCGCGCGTAAGTTACTCGAGTAAAGCCGCGACGGGAGCCGACGAACAGTGACATTCGGAATGACTGTGTTGATCATTCTGGTTGTGCTGCTCGCGGTTCTCGTCGCGGCTTTTCTGTATCGTCTGCTGGTTCTACGTCGCGGCGGTACCGCTGCACTGCTTCGTGTTCTGCCATCCCCGGGGGACAGCGGGTGGCGTCACGGAATCATTCGCTACGGCGAAAGCACCTTCGTCTTTTTCAAACTGTCGAGTCTGCGGCCGGGCCCGGACTCCAGGATTGATCGTCAAGGAATCGAGGTCGAGAGCCGTCGCTCTCCCTCGGGTACCGAATTCGACATCATGAGCGACGACATCGTCGTGGTCAAGGTCAACGACGGATCGTCGGCCTACGAAATCGCCTTGGACAGTGGAGCATTGACAGCATTCCTGTCCTGGGTCGAATCACGGCCGGACGGGCGCGCCCGTAGGCGACGCACCGCCTGACCGGTCCCGCTCAAGCCCCGGCGCCGGGCTTCCAGAGCACATCGCCTTCAGGATTTGCCACTCTTCCCATGATGAAGAGCAGATCCGACAATCTGTTGAGATATTTCGCGGGGAGGACGCTGGTGTCTTCCGGGTTCGCATCGATGGCGGACCAGGCCGCACGCTCCGCACGCCGCGAGACGGTTCTTGCTACGTGAAGCAGGGCACCCAGGGCAGTTCCGCCGGGCAGAATGAACGAATTCAACGGTGCCAGTTGCTCATTGAGCTCATCGCACCATCCTTCGAGTCGATCGATATAGGCCTGAGTCACTCGCAGCGGTGGGTACTTCGGGTTCTCGACGACAGGGGTGGACAGGTCGGCCCCCGCGTCGAAGAGGTCGTTCTGGATCTGGCGCAGCATCGCGAGCAGATTCTCCGGGGGTGTGCCGAGGGCAACGGCCACACCGATCGCCGCGTTGGTCTCGTCGCAATCCGCGTAGGCGATCAGACGCGGATCGTTCTTGGAGACTCGCGAAAAATCACTGAGGCCGGTGGTCCCGTCGTCGCCGGTCCGGGTGTAGATCTTCGTCAGGTGAACAGACATAGGGCTACGGTACCGGCGCGGTGCCGACGAGGTTGTGGCTCTAGGCTGTGAACCGTGAGTGAGCACTTTCTTGTGACCGGGGGTAACCGCCTCGAAGGTGAAGTACTGGTGGGAGGGGCCAAGAACAGTGTGTTGAAGCTGATGGCCGCTGCGCTGTTGGCCGAAGGCACCACTGTGGTGACCAACTGCCCGGACATTCTCGACGTGCCCCTGATGGCGGACGTCTTGCGAGGGCTGGGCTGCGAGGTCGAACTCGAAGACTCCGAAGTGCGGATCACGACGCCGGCCGAGCCGAAATATCACGCTGATTTTGACGCAGTGAAGCAGTTTCGGGCGTCGGTGTGTGTGCTTGGTCCGCTGGTCGCGCGTTGTCGACGCGCCGTTGTCGCACTTCCTGGCGGCGATGCGATCGGTTCGAGGCCACTCGACATGCACCAATCCGGGCTCCGCCTGTTGGGCGCGCGTAGCGAAATCGAACACGGATGTGTCGTTGCCGAGGCAGACGACCTTCACGGCGCGAACATTCGCCTGGTCTTCCCGTCTGTGGGTGCAACCGAGAACATCTTGATGGCAGCAGTGCTCGCCCGAGGTGAAACGGTGATCGACAACGCTGCACGTGAGCCCGAGATCGTGGATCTCTGCAACATGCTCAACGAAATGGGCGCCAAGGTATCGGGCGGCGGAAGTTCGACGCTCACCATTCAAGGCGTCCGCAAGTTGGAACCGACTACGCACCGTGTCATCGGTGACCGCATCGTTGCCGCAACATGGGGTGTCGCTGCCTCCATGACCAGGGGTGACGTCCGCGTTCGCGGGGTGAACCACAAGCATCTCGGGTTGGTCCTCGACAAGCTTCGGACAGCCGGCGCGGAGGTGACTCCCGAGGTCGACGGCTTCCGTGTCATCCAGCGCGAACGGCCTAAGGCGGTCAATTTCGCAACCTTGCCTTACCCCGGATTCCCCACCGACCTGCAGCCGATGGCAATCGGTTTGGCGGCGGTTGCCGAGGGCACGTCGATGATCACCGAGAACGTATTCGAATCGCGTTTCCGATTTGTAGAGGAAATGATCCGACTCGGCGCCGACGCTCGTACCGACGGTCACCATGCTGTGATCCGCGGAGTTCCAGTGCTGTCGAGTGCGCCGGTGTGGTCTTCGGACATTCGGGCAGGCGCCGGGCTCGTGCTTGCCGGGTTGGTCGCGGACGGAACCACCGAAGTCCACGACATCTTCCACATCGACCGTGGGTACCCGCGTTTCGTCGAGAATCTTCGTGGACTCGGGGGAGTGATCGAGCGGGTGGGCTCCGAATAGGTTCGGTGCTCGGCGTCACACCCGGGCCTATTCGCGATTGGCGGAAAGGCGCAACTGTCTGACCTGGCCTTAGCCGGCCAATCGCTGTAGTGACCAGGCGATTTGTGAATTGATTGAAGGTTCGCGTAACTTATTCCAAGTCAGAGCGACACGGACACCGACTCCCGCCTTCACGGCGAGTGACACGAGGTTGTACGAAGTGCCTGACCAAATTTCGAAGTAGTTTCCATCGTGTATGGTTGTGCTTCACCTCCAGTTCTTCCCCGAATGTTCAGCGGTTTGCGCCGATGATCATGATGGGATAGGCTAGAAAAGTTGCCCCGGAGCGGCGGCCATAGGGTCGTGGTGATGGTGTGTGCGTGTTCTTTGAGAACTCAACAGTGTGTCGATGAATGTCAGTGCCAAWTATTTTTTGGTACTTCACATCCGCGAATGATCAACCGCCTCTTGGGGTTTGGTTGGTTTGTGTGTGGTGTGAGTATTTTTCGTCGGTGATTGTTCA